>PLZN01000088.1 GCA_003152195.1 Acidobacteriaceae bacterium | reverse complement strand
AGAAACTCCAGGTGCGGCTTTCTAACGGAAAGCCGCATGAAGTTCGTTGGTCCCACCAAGCCTTACAGGAAATCCGGGGGGATGGGGCACCCGCGGATTTGCTGTACTGCCGCCAAGGAACATCGAGCCCTGTTCTAGATCTGCTGAGAAATGCAAGGTTAGCCCTTCGCGACACGGGCTCCGATCTGATTTAGAGCACGGTGAGCCGAAAGCGCAGCACCCTCCTGCCAACCGACATAGTGGCTGGTGTGGTCACCGGCAAAGTAGACGCGGCCTTGCGGCTGAGTCCAGAGCTCATAGCCAGGTACCGGCCCCGGGTCAGCGCCGCCAATCCAGGACCCAAGGTTGTACTGGATGTGTCCCCAACTGACATAAATGGGGTTCTTCAATTCCTGCGAACGGCCCGGATGCAATAGTTCAATGGAGTGGCGGGAGGCAGCAAGCTTAGCCTCCGGATCCGGCAACTTGCCGAACTCGGAGCCATTTTCAATTCCATAGCCGCCCAGGATCACACCTGTTTCGGAGAAAAGCGAGGCGCTGGGGTACCAGACCGTGTCGACGGGCTGCTGGAGAAAGGAAATACCCCCATAGATATTGTTCTCCTGCTCCCAGAAGCGGCGTGACTCCCAGGCAATCTTATAGGCGGAGTCATAGACCGCGGCTGCGATCACCGCTTTCAGCTCCGGCGAAAAGTCAGTGTCCATCGTCTTAAGAATGGTCAGCGGTAAGGCGCAGATGCAGTAATCGGCGTCCACGGTTTCGTGCTTGCCGGTTGCCAGATCGCGGTAGACGATCTTTACCCCGGATGAGTTTTGGCGAATCTGGACGACTTCCGCGCGCTGGCGAATGACGCTTCCGAGCTTTTTCTTGAAGGCCAGGGGAATCTGGTCCATCCCGCCGATCGGCTGGAACATCGTTGCCTGCCAGTCGATCTCGTCCTCTTCCATTAGCTCCCTCCAGAGGCCGGCCTTCAGCAAGGCACGCATGTCGAGCGGGTCGAGGGGAACACCCACCGCCTCGCCCGCGCCCGGACTTGCTTTGTATCCGGAGCGCCTCGATCCCTTGTAGAAAAGATCGGGAGAGAGATCGCCATATTGCTGCAAAAATGCAATCATCTGCTCTTTGTCATCGTGGTTCAGTTCCTGATCGAGCGCTCCCCGCTGGATGCTCTTGGCCAGCAATTCCGAGACATGCCCGCGGGTATCGTATTCCGCCTGCCGGTTGCGCACGGCTTTGCCGCCATTGAGCTGGTCGGCCTGCAACAATGCGCTCCGCGAGGCATTGATCTCCACCTCGAGTGGAACCCCTAACTGCCGGCAATAGCCAAGCATCGTGTGATGAATCGACGCCAGCCGGGCCGGTCCTACATTCTGGTAAAGACCCTCGGCAAACACGCAGTTCTGTGTGAAGCCATTGGTGAAATCGACTTTGGTGCCGTTGCGAACCGTCCAGTTCCTGCCACCCGCCCGCTCCCGGGCTTCGAGCAGCGTGCAGGTGTAACCCAGCTTGCCCAGCTCATACGCTGCGGCCAGGCCGGCGATGCCGCCGCCCAGGATGACAACGCTGGTCCCCTTGCCGGAGCCGGCACTCAGCCCTACCGTCGGGGCGGCCGATGCCGCAATGGGCAGCAAGCCCAGGGACTGCATCATGGTGAAGGCAGCGCTGTATCCGCCAACCTGCCCCACCCTCATTAAAAAATCGCGTCTGCTCAAACCCATTTCGGAACCTCTTTCCACTGCTCGCGAGCGCCCCTGACCGGCAATGCTGGCGCAATTTCGATCACCCGTTAGGACAGAATAAGTTCACTGTTGTAAGCGGTGCAAAGCGCGGCTGCGCTCAGTCCGCCAAATGTCGCGGGCGCTCGAGGAGGTGGTAGAATGGGGACTTTCGGGATCGTCGTTGATGTCCGGACATACGCTCCGCAAGCGCAGCGCGGGGATAACTGGCCACGGTACCGCTCAGGGCGCCGCGGGAGTTTTGTGTGCCTGGCGCGCTTACATCGACAACCGGCAACCTGGAGAGGAAAGGACTGAGTGCGTTTATACGAAAACGGCATGGCAACTGGCCTCGCGGATTCTACGCAGGGAAAAAACATCCTGGGGAACCCTGGGTGGAGATACGGAGAACCTTCAGTCTTCAACTTGGAAGCTGCAATAGCAGAGAATGCGGCCGGGAAGGCAAAACAGTGGTGAAGACTTACGTTTCTACGGGGAAAACGTTCACCACCGCCGCAGCGCGCTGCCCGGGAACGACGATGGGCTTCAGGGTAACGATAGCCGCGCACGAAAGCAACTGCAAAATGAATTGGGACGTGGGGCAATGACCGAAGAAACCTCAGGGACCGAAGAAGTCCTGGACATCGAATTTCTGCATGAGATCGGCAGCCGCATGGCAGCCGCGGACCCCTTTCATGCCGTGCTTGAACGGGTAGTTGATTTTGTCTCCACGATGGTGATGTGCGATTCGTGTTTCGTGTACGTGCTCGAACAGGAAAAGTTGGTGCTGCGCGCTTCAAAAAATCCACACGCCGATATAGTGGACCAGCTTGACTTGCAACTGGGCCAGGGAATTACCGGCTGGGTGGCTAAACACCAGCAGCCGGTGGTCATCGCCTCCCAGGCATGGAGCGATCCCCGCTTCAAGATGTTCAACGACTTGCCCGAAGATCAGTTCGAAGCCTTTCTTTCCGTGCCGATTCTCTGCCGTGGCAAGCTGGTGGGCGTGATCAATGTGCAGCACCGCAAGCCGCACCACCATAGCCGCCGCCAGGTGCGGCTGATCTCAACGGTTGGCTTCCTGGTGGGAGCCGAGTTGGAGATGGCGCGGCTGGAAAGCGAACGTGTCTTGCTCGCCGATCGCTTAGAGGTAAGGAAGTTGATGGATCGCGCGAAAGGCATACTGCAGCGCGAAATGCACCTGGATGAAGAAGGGGCTTACCTGGCCTTGCAGAAACAGAGCCGGCAGAAGCGGAAGGCTATCCGCGAGATCGCAGAGGCTATTATTCTGACGGAAGAAATCCGGCGAGCGCGAAAATAGCGGCTTTGCACTAGCGGGAAGGGCTTTTCTGGTTGGCATTCTTTGCGGCCTAGAGTGGAACCGCAGATCCCTCCACTGCGCTGCGCTCCGGTCCTCCTAATGAACAAAAAATAAAGCCAATAGAATCAATATCGATTTTCAGCGTTCATTTCACTCTTAACTTGCCGCAGGCAAGTCGTTNNGATCCGCGGTTTCTTTTCCCCACGATTTACTTCGCCGTTCCCGTCAGGAGATGGTCGCCGTCGAAGTGTTCCAGCCGGATTACGTCTGCCAGAGGGATGCGTTGTTCCCAGCCCACGCGCTCCAGCTCGGGTCTGGGTTGAAAGCCATCGACATATCCCAGGCATAGATATGCGACCAGCACCATGTGGGCCGGAATGCCGAGCAAAACCTTCAAAGCTTCGGGATCGAGAATGCTTACCCAGCCCACCCCGATTCCTTCCGCCCGCGCGGCGAGCCAAAGGTTTTGCACCGCGCAAACAGCAGAGTAGATCGCGGTCTCAGGCATCGACTGGCGGCCCAGGCGATGACCTCGTTCGCTCACCGGATCGCAGGCAATGCATAAATTCTGCGGCGCTTCGAGAATGCCCTCAAGCTTTAGCCCGCGATAGAGCTCCGCTCGTTCGCCCGCATAGGAATCTGCTGCCACTTGCTGCGCCTGAGAAAAGATATCCCGCACAGCGCTACGCACCAGCAAGCTGCGGATGACAATGAAGCGCCACGGCTGCATCAGGCCGACGGAAGGCGCATTGTGCGCGGCTCCAAGCAGGCGCAGCAGGACATCATCACCCAACGCTTCCGGCAGAAAGCCGGAGCGGACATCACGCCGTTCCCGAATAGCGCGGTAAACACCCTGCAATTCGCGGTCGCAAAACCCTTCAGCCTTTTCTCTGACCACGCTCATGCTTTGATCTCGTTCCTTTGTAGGCTACTCCCTTTTTCCCCCGGACTGGCAAAGACCGGCAGAGGAGAAACGTTATAGCATTCTGGCAGTCCCGAGGCATCATGAACCCTAACCCCCCAACGACTCGCAGGCTTTCGCGCGAGGAGCGAGAAGAGTTACAAGTAAAACGAAAGCCAAAAAGAGCTCTGGGCCTCTTCGACTCCACCATGGTCGTCATTGGGGTCATGATTGGTTCCGGGATCTTCATCGTTCCGGCCGGCATGGCTCGCATCCTGGGCGGCCCGGGATGGTTTCTTGCCGCATGGGTATTCGCCGCAGTACTAACCATTGCGGCGGCGCTTTCCTTTGGCGAGCTGGCATCGATGATGCCCGGTGGGGGCGGCATGTATCTCTATCTACGGGAGGCCTACTCACCCCTTTGGGGCTTCCTGTATGGATGGACGCTCTTTAGCGTGATCCAAACGGGTACGATCGCCGCAGTCGCCGTGGCTTTTGCGCGTTTTCTCGGGGTTCTGGCGCCATCCATCTCCGAATCACATTACCTGGTTGCCCCGCTGCATCTGTCCAGTCATTACGCGCTCACGCTTTCCACTGCACAGCTGGTCGCTCTGCTGGTGATCGCCCTTCTCACCGCCACCAATACCCTCGGCATCGAGTATGCCAAGATCGTCCAGAACGCTTTCACCGTGGCCAAACTTGGCGCGCTCGCGGCGCTGATTCTGTTGGGCCTTACCGTGGGCTGGAATTCCTCGGCAGTGCATACCAACATTGCCGCGTTTTGGCAGCGGCCGGCAACGGGACATCCTGTCACTTCACTGGGGGCCATCCTGAGCCTGCTGATGGTTTTTTGCGTTTCCCAATCGGGATCACTCTTCGCCGCGGATGCGTGGCACGATATCACCTTTGCCGCCGAGGAAGTCAAGGATCCCAGGAGAACGCTTCCCCGGTCTCTGGCCATCGGCACAGTGATCGTGATGCTGCTCTATCTGGCCGCCAATATCGCCTACCTGGCGGTACTGGGCTTCCCCGAAATTCAACATGCTCCCCATGACCGCGTAGCCACAGCGATGCTGCAGCAGATCTTTCCCGCATGGGGAGGAGCGGCGTTGGCAGTGCTGATCATGGTCTCGACCTTTGGTTGCATCAACAGCCTAGTGCTGGCCGGTCCGCGCGCTTACTACGCCATGGCGCGCGATAAGCTTTTCTTTCCCGCGGCGGGAAGGTTGAACCGGGCCAGCGTGCCCGGATGGTCTCTCGCCATGCAGGGCGTCTGGGCCGCGCTGCTGGTGCTGCTCACCACCTACTCTCCGGTCACGGGCTATGGCAATCTCTACAGCGATTTGCTTGACTACATCATCTCCGCGGCGCTGCTGTTTTACATTCTTACGATCGCCGCGGTGGTGGTGCTGCGACACAAGCGGCCGGATGCGGAACGTCCCTACCGCACTCCCGGGTACCCGGTGATTCCTGCGATTTATGTGGTTGGCGCCAGCGCTGTCGTGCTCTGCCTTTTCATCGACCGGCCGGCGACTACCTGGCCCGGGCTGGCGCTGGTCATCGCCGGACTTCCTGTGTACTGGGTCGTCCGACGCGCCGGCTCTCGCAACACTTCTTAGTGCAGTTTCTCGAAACGCGGAGAAGAAACCGCAGGTCCCTCCACTNNTCCACTTTCGTCAGCCAAATGCCCGGCTCTTCGAATGCGAGAAAACCATCGACACCGGAACGACGCGGATTACTTCTCGATTTGACCGCGAATCTCACCGCCGGGATTCTGCGCGGTATGTATATTGAAATACCATTTGCCTGCGACCAGATCTTTCACTTGATCCGCAGTTAGAGTTGCTTTTCCATCGATCGGGCTCACAATGGGGCTGACCTTGATGGGAAGCTGTGGCTTGGCATTCTCACCAGCCATTGCGGGGCCGTGAAAGTGCGCGGCTGCGGCCGGACCGGTCAGACCCTCAAATGTGATGTGGTAGGTAAACACATCCGTATCCGTATCTACCGTTCCCGTGAGCGTTCCATGGCCCGCAGTAGCTTTGGGCGGTACTTCGCTAGCGGCTGTCAGATCGGCGCTTAGATTTATTTTTTCTGCGTACGCGCCCAGCGAAACGCACGCAATCGCCGAAGCAGTAACCAGATTTCGAAGGAAGGAACCAGACGCTTTCATTGAATTCTCCAGTTGTTAAGGTTGT
>PLZN01000377.1 GCA_003152195.1 Acidobacteriaceae bacterium | reverse complement strand
AGCTGGAAACGTGACCATGGTTGCCGGACTGCGGTCCATCGCGAAAGCGACGGAATTACCACCGGCGCCTACCGTGCGCGCGCCTGCTCTCGACCCTACCTGAGAGGGGCCGGCGGTGAAATTCCCCGGCCTACTTACCATCTATTTCCCATGCCTTTGTTCGTGTTCGATTCCTATCAAGCCTGCGATCGATTATCCCCTCACTTGAGCGAGCCCATGCCGGGCTGTACCCACGAGAAAAGAAAGTCGGTGAACTCTGGAAATACGCTGGCTATCAAACCCAGCACTGGGCCTGCTCCGAAACCAATTAACTTGATCCAGAAATCAGCTCCGAGCTCGCCTGGCTCGGTATCCGTCAGATTGCTCAGCGTCGTGTCCCGGTGCATCTGGGAATACACCGCGACGATGGTTGTGCCGAGGATAAAAAACAGAACGACCACCATGCCACTGAGCAGCGGACGAGGATCGAAGCGATAACTTGAGATCGCAACCGTGATCGCTATAAACATCCAGATAATGCCCATGACCAGCGAACGCATGCGGCCCAGCGTATTCTGAATGAACGCCATATAGACGAGACACACCAGCTCCTCCGTATTGCGGATGTGTAGCGGAATGCCGGCCGCTGATTGAGGGTCCTGGTTATCTGTTTTGTCTTTGCCGCTCTCCTTCGCTGCTGCGGCCGGGCCGGCAGAAACGATTCACTTTCTTCCCGCCAGGTAGGAATGAGAAGTTGCGTGAGCAGGGTGGCCGCCGTGTTGGCTAGCGACTCTTGCAGCGACCTGAGCCCAACCACGCGACGCGCATTCGGTTGGTCCCAATTCATCGAATACCATTTTGCGAAAGCCCCTCGCGCGCGTCTCGTCTGGTCGATCATCTCGATCCAATCACAGGCGTTTGGGATCACGGTCCTGTTTACACCCTTGCAAACGGAGGGTTTCTCAGGGCCCCGATTCTCCTGCCACGCGAGCAGCGATCCGCGAACGTGCGTCAGGCTTTCCAGTTGCCGGAAGATAAGCTTATAGCGCATATCGAGGACGCTGCCGCTCATTTTCCAAACTGACCCCCAGGAGAAGCCCTGGAAGGCTCCCATCGCACGGTGCAGGGGAAGCTTGTCAAGAAACTGAAGCAGATGCCGCAATCTGAGCCAGATTTGTGAAAGCTGCCAGGCATTCGCCAGCAATATGCTGATACACAGAACAAGCCATAAGCCAAACACGACAGAGTAATGATTGGATCCCAAATTGCGAACGGGCGGGTAGCCGAAGATCAAGTGCGCCGTCGCGAGGATCCCGACAAAGCAAGCGCTCGCAACCCCCCAGACCCTGAGCGCAAACGGAGAGCTTAACTTCTCTATGGGATTGGCGGCGTAATCGCTGCTCAGCATGTGCAGCAGATCGTCAGGGTTGCCCGGCTGCTTGGGTCGAAGGATCTGCAAGGAATCAACCTTCGGTAATCGCGGGCGATCGTCGCCGAAAAGCGCGAGGCCTTGCAGGGAATACCAGAACCAGCAATAGAGTCCGGCGATCAAGGCCACCAACGGAACCAAGGGCGAAACACCAGTCGTCAGGTTGATCGCTCGCCAGTAAGTGGGGATGCGATTGACGTCGGTCAGGGCAGAGTCGAGGAAAAACTCCAGGCACCAGTAGAGCAGCAGAGAGAAGCCGGTAAAGAAGAGGAACGACCGCCAGACGGCTGCAAGAATTTTCCTTTCCGGCGCCTTTCTCGGAACTGGAGACTGGCCAGACCGTTGAAACAGACAGTCCTCGATCCAGGTATTGGCGCATACGGCGATGCCCGCAATTAACCACATAAGCGGAAGGAAGGCGCGATACGGCCACGGCTTCGGCAGCGGTTCGCCGCCCCTCCACATTTCACCGTAGCCCCAGGCAAGGGTAATGGGTAGGAGGGCCACGAGAAGGCTGCCCATAAGTACAAGCGCTCGATGGGAATTTCGCTGGTGGCGCAGGAAAGCGGCATCGCATGGCGTCGCCTTCTGGGTCGAACTGCAATTCGGCCTGACGAAATGAGCGCGGTGTGCCGGCTTGACGGTGATGGAGGCACGGCAGCAACAGAGTGCATGAAAACCCGCCCAGAACACGCCCGCGAGCATTAGGAACTTCATGCTCAGCGGCATATCCAGCCATGCTTGCGGCACGCCGCCGGCAGACTCATGGCTGGAATCGGCTCCAAACAGAAAAGCGATGCTCTTGAAAATGGAGGTGACACTATGCCGCAGCTGGATGGATTTCGTTTCCAATTCTCCCAGCGCCGGAATTTTTTGTGGATGGGGCGAACCCAGGTCGGTTGGGAAATCCATGACCGCCACCGGCCAGAATCCTCCATTGCCCACCACGGCGAGCCACGTGGGCGGGTGGTGACAGCGTTCTTCGCGTCGGTGTTCTACCCAGAAGGGCGCTCCATAGTCGGGCAGGTCGAGACCGTCAATGCAATTGGATGGCACGAAGCCGTTGTCAGCGCTATCCTCTCCGTCCGCCTTCGCTGTCTCATATTTCGCCTTTCCGCTGGCAATCACAGCCAAGGCGTCGGCCGGCAGCAGCAGCAGGCGCGCAGCAACCTAGGTCCCTTCCACCCCATCATTAGTAAATGCGCGATGTGAGTGAAACCTGCGGCTCCCTGGAGCAAGGTTTTTGGTCCAATCCTGCTCCCAGGGCAGCAGCGGGTAGGTGCTCAGGGTCATCACCCCGTTGAGGCCGCTGGCTCCGGTTTCGCGGCGAAGCAGTAACTCGGCGCCCACGATCACGATGCGCCCCTCAGGATAAGTCATGCGGAAGAACTGGCTCAAAAATAGTTGGTCCAGAGGATTGCTGCTCCGCAGCAGGATGTATTCCGTCCTATGTGCGCGCATCAGGGTGACCATCTGCTGTAGTTCGGCTTCCTGCGATAGCGCAGTCTGGTTGTCGCCGTAAGCGCGAATGGTGTCGTGGTCCTTTCCCGCAGGATCGGCCAGGTCATTCTGGAGAGTGTGGCGCGATGTGTCTCCACCTGCCGCGGCCGTCGTTCGGTTGAAAATCGACTGGCTCTGGTAAGCCGCGCGCAGACCGGAAATGTCTCGCGGATAGTAGAGATGGACCGGCCCCTGCGTCGGCGCGCCGTCTGACGCATCAGACTCCACGGGACGGCAGGGAGAACGCTCTACATTGCCCGTCCCGTACTCGCCACCGAAGGCGGTCTCGTCCTCGGAGACAATCGCAAGCGCCAGGTCCGTTCCAGCGTCGTGCAGATATCTGCAGTATCGATCGAGGTCGACATTGCCGCTGTGCACGAAGCTGCGAAATTGAATGTCTAACGGCTTCAGGTCATTGGCGGCGACCTTGTTCACCAGACAACCCACGGCAACATCGCTGGTGACGCTGCCACTGAAAATGCGCAGGGGAGGCACGGCGTGTGCGACAGCTGTGCTTCGCAGCAACTCGACAAGGGAGGGAATGGAGCCGGAGAAACTCGGGCCGAGGATCTGCAGTGGCAATTTGTGGGCTTCCTTTGCGCCTGGCTGCAGTGCCACAATCCATTGGACGGCGTTCTCGAATTGGCGGCGATGGATGCCGCCCGTCGGCTCTTCTCCAACGATAAGCACCACCAACCCGCTTTCGAATGGCTGGTCCGGTCCTGTGCCACGAAGCGATTTTCGGAAGAGGAGAATTCCCGGCTGGTCTTCTTGCTCTTCCGTTCGCTTTTCCGCCTGATCCTCATCGTCAATCCGCGCGTAAGAAGGTTGTTCCGATTCCCAGGGCAGCCACGAAGAGTCGTATACATATTGGCCGTCCTGCGCGGCCTCTTGAATCGCTTCGGCGGAACGGTCGAAAAGAAGGGGGAAGTGCGTGTGAAGAGGGTCGGGCAGCGTGGCGATCACAAACTGCAGTTGCTTCGCTTTGCCCAGGAGCGTAGTGGATTGAACCCGTGGGCGGTCGGCGGGGTAGCATGAGCTGGGGGCAACGATCTCGTCTTCGTCGACCAGCAAGAAGCTCTGCAGGCGCTTCTCCAGGTCGGCGCACGGTCCCTCCTCGAGAGATTTCATCGCCGCGGTATTCGCACGCGCAGGGGATTCGACGGTCTTTCGCGCACTTGCTGGTTCGGAGGGCTTCGGCTGTGTGGTGGAAATGCCGACGGTCGCGGCGATACCGAGCACAGCCGCTGTAGCCCATAAGCCGCCCTCGTATTTCATGCCAACCTCCGGCTTGCCGCAACCGCGCGACTACCCCCGAATTGCCTGAAATGTCACTGAAATGGTGACGGCTCCATGGATTTCGTTTCACCTGCCGGGTACATAAGTTTTCTTTGCGGGGCTGGATGCGGCGGAAGTCTATGGCTGCGAACGCGGCGGGGGAGCGTAGTAGCCGGAGCGGATGATGATGCTGTCCACGCGGTCCGGGGCTTTCAACTCGATGTGGTGGAATGAGCCGTCGTGCTTCAGCTCCGCCGGTTTGTAGACCAGGCGATATTGATTGCGAAGATCCGCCTCGATGGTGCGCAGATCGTTGTCGATTCCGGCTGCAGAGTCGTCGTCGTGGAAGACGCGGCCGCCAGTCTCCGAGGTTAGTTCTGCCAGGATTCTCGGCCCGGTGGAGAACAGGCTTTCTTCCCGCTCCGCGCGAAAGGCG
This sequence comes from Acidobacteriaceae bacterium, assembly GCA_003152195.1. GTDB lineage: Bacteria > Acidobacteriota > Terriglobia > Terriglobales > Acidobacteriaceae > PALSA-350. Next base: position 12,287 of record PLZN01000377.1, on the reverse strand, counting down.
TAGATGGCCGTGTTGGCGCGCTGACACATGTCCACGGCCTCCCTAAGATAAGCATGGCTGGCATTATCTTCACCATCAGAGAAGAGCAGGATAAAGTTTCCGCTGCCGGCGTGATCGATTTTGCCAAACTGGTTAAGACATGCCTGATAGATCGCGGTGAAGATCGCTGTACCACCGATGCGGCTTTGCCCAACCGCGGCGAACTTGCGGATGCCCGCGGTCAGTGCGAGGGTGTTGCTGGTCCAGGGCTGTGCGATCTGGGATAGGTAACCAAAATCCATCACGAAGGCCTGGTCGGTTTGTTGCCCTAGCAGCCGTTGAGCGTATTGGATCGAGATTGCCCGGTTGCCGGAGAGATGTTCATCCATGGACGCGCTTGTATCCATGAGGATGCCGGCGCGGATGGGTAAGTCCTGCAGGGACTGGAAGGCAAGAATTTTTCCTGGTGGTTTGCCGTTGTCTCGAAGACTCAGCTCATCGAGTTTCAGGTCGTTGATGGGGAGGCCGCGGGCATCGGCTGCGTGGAAGGTGAGGTCGACCTCATCGACGGAGACGCTGAGCCTGTAGCGTGCGGCGCTCTGAGCGGCGTCTGTCTGCGAGCCTGCGTGACGCACGTGGGCGAAGAGCGAAAAGGTGAGCAGGCCGCGGATGATCCAGGTCTGACGCATGTGCGCGGGTGTTCCTGAAGTATAGCTGCGGCCGCCGAGCAAAAGCCACGAGTCCCACATGGGGATCGCTGGCCCTGCCACCCTTAGCCGGTCTGAGGCAATACGGACAGCATACCTATTGCCAATGCCTTCGTTGAGGTTGTGTTGCATTCATGACGCGCGTAGCCCTCATGGTGACACGCACCCGGAGAGCGCGAAGCCAATCTGCCCTAATGTGGCTGCCGGGCCGCCGCTTCCATCAAGGAGTTTTCTGCAACGCTAAGAGCAGCTTCTGCCAGGTCTTCCAGGGTTTGAGCGGAGACGTGCTCGTAACGTAGACCATTGATTTCCAGAGACCAATCTTGTGCGTCGTCGTTCCGCCAGAGCTTCAGAATGATTTCCTGCATTGGATTGCTACCTCTTCCGCATCATCTCTTCCTTATCCAGGAAGATGAGCATTACCGTGACCATGTCAAGCTTGCTGGCGACTACGCCGGACGCGCACTGGAGCAATCGCAAACGGGCCCTTATCTCAGCCAGTTCGGCGCGGCTCAATCTCTCGGTCTCCCCCGCCACGTCGACGCGGTGCATCTTTCCCGCTGCGTGCTCCCAAACATCAAAGACCGTGGCAGGCATGTCCGGCCTCAGTTGTAGCTCGCGTGCACCATGCGCGGCTTCCTTCGGGTTCTCCGCGTCAATGTCAATTTCCCATATCACTCGAAATTCCATGCGAGCCCTCACCACCCTTCGGAGAAATATCTCAATGCCGGGTCCTACGCCATGGGCTGCGCGACAAAAACTTGCACCCCGGTAACGCAAAACCGGGTACCTTCAGCGTTTAGCTCCCAACGTTCTTTCTTCGGTGGATTGGCACAGATCTCTTGAGCGAGGTGGTAATACTGTCGTACAGTTCCGCGAGGAACGGCAGGCAGCGGCTGCTGCCTGGATGGAATGCTCATGCGCAATCCGTATAAACGGTCGAGTCATTGGGGGGACGAGCGCGGGGCGTCCGCCGCGGGTATGGACTGCGGAGCCTCGGCGTGCTGGTGCTTGCACTGGCATTGATGTTTGCGGTGTCAGCGATCTTCTTTCCCTGGATTTACTTTGCCGGCGGCCACTGGCATGCGCTTCCGGAGTGGCGTGGGTGGGGCCACTTCACGGCAGATGGCGGGGAGTACGCACTCTTTGTACGGATGATGCCGGGAAAGTCGGGAACGCGCATGTACCTGACAACGGCGCTGAGTGGGGATGCCCTCCTGTGTACGCCGGAGGGACAGAGCTTGCGCCTGGGGCTGCACGGAGGAATGGCGAAGCATCTGCCGCTGGACGTGCGCAGACGGCGAGCGGCGCTTCACGCTAAGTTGGGTTGCAAAGACCGGAGGCTAAGATCGCTCCCATCGCCAATCGTTGAAGTCCTGCCGCAGTTGGCTTTTCAGCAGTTTGCCGGTTGAGGTGTGAGGCAGCTCGCTGACAAAAACAAAGGCATCGGGCAACTGCCAACGGCCGAAACGTTCACCCAGGAAAGCGCGCAGTTCAGAAGCATCGACGTCCGAGCCATCCTTCAAAACGATGACTGCCAGGGGCCGCTCCTGCCATTTGGGATGGGCTACGGCGATGACCGCCGCTTCCTTGACTGCCTGGTGGGCCACCAAAGCATTTTCCAGATCGACGGAGCTGATCCACTCGCCGCCAGACTTGATCAGATCCTTCAGGCGATCGACAATTTTGACGAAGCCTTCGGTATCGATCGTGGCCACGTCGCCGGTACGGAACCAGCCGTCGGCGGTCCACTTGTCAGCCTGATCGAGACCGTAATAACTGCCGGCTATCCATGGCCCGCGGACTTGCAATTCCCCTGCGGTTTTACCGTCTTTGTGGGTTTCGCCCTGATCGTCGACAGCGCGCGCCTCAATGAACGGCAGCGGCAATCCATGCTTGGCGCGCTGGGCGTAGCGGTCGTCTTCTGTCCAACCGTGCATGTAGGGCGTGAGCTTGCAGGCCGTAGCCACGGGAGTCGTTTCGGTCATGCCCCATGCTTGAATGACGTGCACGCCGAGCTTGTCGAAGCGGCGAAACATAGACTCGGGTGCGGCCGAACCGCCCACAAGAAGCCGTAACCCCTGGGTCAAATTCCAGCGGCTGGGATCGGTTTCAAGCGCATGCAACACGGCCAGCCAGATGCTGGGAACTCCGCCTGCAACCGTTACCCGCTCGTTTTGCAGAAGATCGAGAAGTGTTTTTGACCGCAGGTTTCGGCCGGGCAAGACCTGTTTGCTTCCGTTCATGGTGGCTGCATACGGCAAGCCCCATGCGTTGACGTGGAACATGGGCACGATCGGGAGAAGGGTATCGTGACAGCTCAAGTTTAGCTGGTCCGGAAGAGAGATAGCGAGCGAATGAAGGGCAATCGCACGGTGTGAATAGAGGACGCCCTTAGGTCTGCCGGTGGTGCCAGAGGTGTAGCACATAGCCGCGGCATCGTCCTCTGCGAGATCGGCGTCACTCGGTTCGACAATTGATTCAGCCAGGAAGGCGTCATACGATTCGCATCCCGCCGGGAGCGCGCCGCAGCCGTGATCGACTACGAATACGCGCTCGAACTGGACGCGAGGCCGGATCTGCTCGAAGACCTCGAGCAGCACATCATCCACAATCAGAAAACGATCCTGGGCGTGATTGACGATGTAGGCCAGGTCGTCCGGATGCAGCCGCAGGTTCAAGGTGTGCAGCACGGCCCCCACGGAGGGAACGCCGAAATAGGCTTCCAGATGCTCATGCTCGTTCCACATGAGTGTGGCCACACGATCTCCTTGGGCAATACCCGCACGTTGGAGAGCAGCGGCAAGTTGTCTGGACCGTCTGCGCAGATCGCGATAGGTGTAGCTGTGGCGAAAACCGTCGGGCCGGATGGAGATGATCGCAACATCAGAGAAAAGATTTGCCCCCCGCTCCAGCATGCTGCTGACCAGTAGCGGGCATGGCATTATGGTGGACTTCACTAGAACCTCCATGAGCCGGTATCCGCGACGAAGACGTGGTCACGTGACGCACGTCAAATCCAGGTCCGCCCGATTGTAAACCCAGCCAAGAGCGGTTCACCCGGATAGGACGCAATTGGGTGTATGCTCTTGGAGATTATGCGCAATCAATTTTCGACCTTCCTCGCGTTCGCGACTCTGTTTGCCGTGGTTGCTCCCCTTTCCGCGCAACAGCCTCCTGCGCCGAAACCTCAAGACACGGAAGTGTGGGAGCCGGTGCCCAAAATAGTGACACCGGGCGCCACCGACGCGGCGCCTCCCTCGGACGCAATCGTCTTGTTCGACGGTAAGAACCTCGACCAGTGGGTGTTGAACCGGGACAAGTCGCCGGCCAACTGGATCGTCGCTGACGGCGTGGTGACGGTGAACAAGGCGCCAGGTGCCGGTAACATCGAAACCAAGCGGACCTTTAAGAACTACCAGCTCCACATTGAGTGGAAGATTCCCGAGAACATTACCGGAACCGATCAGGCGCGCGGCAATAGCGGAGTGTTTCTCGCTTCCACCGGGCCCGGCGATGCCGGATATGAGCTGCAGGTTCTCGATTCGTACAACAACAAGACCTATGTCAACGGCCAGGCCGGCAGCATCTACAAGCAGGGCATTCCCCTGGTCAACCCGAATCGCAAGCCCGGCGAGTGGCAGACCTACGATGTGGTGTGGACCGCGCCAACGTTCAACGCTGACGGCTCGCTGAAAACTCCGGCCTATGTCACGGTCTTCTTCAACGGCGTGCTGGTGCAGAATCACTTCGAGCTGAAGGGTGAGACGCGGTATATCGGCAAGCCATTCTACAAAAAGTACGATACCGCGCCGATTAAGCTGCAGGCGCATGGCGATCACAGCGAGCCGATCAGCTTCCGGAATATCTGGGTTCGGGAGCTCAATTAAGGCAGCGCCCAGCCGGATGACAAAGGGGTATGTTGGTTCCGGACGTGATGATTTGTGGTGCGGAAAGAGGAACCGCAGATCCCTCCACTACGCTACGCTCCGGTCGGGATGACAAAGGGTAGGTTGGTTCCGGACGTGATGATTTGTGATGCGGAAAAAGGAACTGCAGATCTCTCCACTGCGCTCCCCCNNACGCGGCCCTGTCTACAGCAGCGCATCAGGAAATCCGGGTACGCTCAGGTCCCACGGCAGGCCGGGGCAGGCGGGATGACAAAGGGTAGGTTGTAGGTCCAGAAGGGTGCCGCAATCTAAGTTGGCGGAACGGGTGGGTTATAGCTCGTGAAGCCCGCCTTGGCCATACCGCGTTGCGCCTCGGGGTTCTTCATGAAGGTCTCCCAGACGAAGGCGGTGCGTGCATTTTCCGCCATGATCATGGTGATGCCGGTGTCGATGCCTACGATGTCATTGTCAAACCAGTTTTTCAGCGGATTGAAGGCATCGACGAAGCCGTAGCGGCTCCAGGCCTGCGGGTAACGGCTTCTGATGTTCTTTAGCACACGCATGGTGGAGTACGGCAGGAACGGCAGCGAGCCCCCAGGGGCTGCCGGGACCACGGTCCCATCAATAGGGCCCATGGCCGGCGGGCCGCCCCAGATCACGTAGCCTTTGTCGGAGTCGGAAGCAGTGATCCCCCAGAGATCGTCGCTGTAATCGGGAAAGGTCTTGCCCAGTTCCACGCAGAAGCGGCGGTGCACATCGGTGGCGATGGCCGAGTTCTGGAAGTAATCCGCGTACTTGTCGCGCTTGCGCCGGAAGTCGAACCATGCCTGGGAGTACTGATGCACAAAGAGCGGCGCAAAGGAGCCGATGTAGCGCAGCCCGTCATATTCGAAGATGGTCCGTTTCCATGCCAACCACGCATCCGGATGCAGGGGGTGAGAGGAAGAACCCATTCCGAGCAGATAGATCATCATCAATTCGCTGTAGTAGTCCCACTTGTAAGGCAGGAAGCCGTACTCAGGCGTCCACCCCTGGGGCAGCAGTGCGGTGTCCTCTGAGAGCCAGGTCCAATCCACGCGGTCAAAAATTTCATGTGCCAGTTCGATGATCTCGCGATCATCAAAGTGCCGGAGGCAGGTTAGGATGCCGCAAAGCAGGATTGCGGTATCGACGGAAGAGACTTCCGAGTCCCATATTCGTTCGCCCGTGTTGATGTTGGCAAAGTGATAGAAAAATCCGCGATGCGTCGGCAGGGTCCTCCATAGGAATGTAAGTGTCGCAAGAACCCGCACGCGTGCATCCTCGTGGGAGACGAAGCCGCGCTTTTCTGCAATGCAGATGGCGGTCAGGCCAAAACCGGTGGACGCAATGCTTCCCACCACGCCGGTGTCCTCTGCGCGCGCGTTGCAGCGGTCTTTAATCAATCCGGTCTGTGGATTAGCTTGCTCCCAGAAGTAGAGGAAACTGCTGTGTTCCAGATCGTCCAGAAACTGCTCATCCTCAGGTGAAAAGCTGGCCGGCGGAGGCAGAAGTGCCGGCTCCTTATGCCGCCTGTCCACCTGGGGCACGGCTCCCTGTGCCAGCACCGGAAGCGCCTTCCATTGGGCGAGTGGCAGACCGAGGGAGACGGCGGCAACCTGACGCAGCAGTTGGCGCCGGGAACTACGATGCTGGCGCTGGTTCACTTTCTCGCAAATGTGTGCTTTGTTGCTTCTATCTATTGCGTCCACACTCATTCAGGCCATCCGCGTTCGCGCAGGAAACTGATTCCGGGCGATAATTGAGTCGAATAATTGAATAATAGCTGCACGGATGTCCCGATAGGAGCGTTCCTTGGCCAGCGTGTGCTGTAAGGTGTACGTCCAACGGTTTGCCGGTGTCGCATGACGGGAAAGAAAATTATCTGGGTAATCATCGCAGTTTTGGCCGTGGTGGCAGCCGTGGTCCTTGTGCTGTTGCTGCGCGCGCACCGGTTGCGATCGATCTCCGAGCGGCAGTCGATACCGATTGAAGGCGCAGTGATCCAGCGCGATGCGGACGCCAACAAGGAGCTGCCGATCGCAGGTGTCGTGATCACAGCCTCGGATGGCGTGAAGAGCGCCACGACGCAGTCCGATGCTTCGGGATATTTCAAGCTTGTCCTGAGAAAGGGGGTGTTGTCCGAGCGGCCTGTGACGGTCAGTTTCCGGCATCCATCCTACGAACCGCTTGACCTGACCGTGCAAACGGGAAGATTGGAGACCCCGAAAGAGCTATATATTGCGGCAATGGTTCCCATCCCTCCGAAGACCGCAACACGATCCAGCCGTGCGGAAACGGTGGTCTCCAATATCCGCGTGAGATATACGACCAATTCCCGCACTGAGACGAATGTGGGGAGCGCAGTCAAGACCTTTCAGGTCGTCAATAAGGGCGATGTGCCCTGCAATCATCAGTCTCCCTGTTCGCCGGATGGGAAGTGGAAGGCATCCTCTGCGACTGTGTCGCTGGATGCGGGAGCGGACAATTCGTTTGGCAATATAAGAGCCTCCTGCATTGCCGGGCCGTGCCCGTTTACGCGGATTGATTCCAGAGCATTTGTTCAAGGCGGGCGCAACATCACCGTTTCGGCTCTGAACTGGTCGGATACGACTACCTTTCTGATGGAGGCTGAGGTCTATCACACGGCCATCAGTTCCGATGTCCGCGAATTGTACCCAGTGATCTTTGGCCAGACGCTCAACTTTACGCTGCCCCCAACCCAGGAGGGCGTGAGCCTTGAGGCCGACATCAGCGGCTCTCCCATGGTGTTTCCCTTGGGCCCGGACCTCTCGTTAAGCTGGGCCACCTGCACCGTCCGGACCGGAGCGGAAGAAGAGAAGACCACGGTCTACCGTTGTGAACTAAAGCCGGGATACCGATTCTGATTCGCCTGCGAGGGGTCTCTGGCGAAAGATAGCCCAAAAAAGATCAAACGCGCTGGGATTCACGCCGGCGATTGCCGAGTTCTTGGGCCTGCCGCTCGACGTCCGTCATGTCACGCTCAATACCGGCACGTTCGCACTCGCTGCCGCTCGCTTCGGCCCGTCCGTATTCAGGCAGGCATGGCTATACTCCGCAATGGTCGGCATTGCGATCATGTTTGTGCTGAATCTGGGTGTCAGCTTCGCCATCGCCTCCTTCGTGGCGCTCCGCGCCTACGATGTGCGCCATAAAGAGCGCGCATCGATCCTCCACTATGTGCTCAAACAAATGGTGTCCTCGCCGTTGCAATTTCTCTTTCCCGTGCAACCGAAGCCGGCCGCTTCCGAAGGGCCGGAGACTAGCGAACGACCAGCCCCCGCCCCGGCCGACCCCATCTAGAGCATTTTCCTGTTTGGTTCGGTGGGATTAGAGAACTTCATGCGGTCCCGGTTGGCCGGGACCGTACGCGCGGCCATGGGTGGCACCGCGCAGCAGGAAATCCGCTTCGCTTCGGTCCCACGGCACGCCCCACGGCAAGCCGGGACAGGCGGGGCAGGCGGGACGGGCGGGATGACAAATACCCCGCAGGCGGTCGGCTTGCCGTTCTTGGTATACCCAAACCTGACATTTGATATGAACTGCGCCCTGTAACGCGCTAGCATGGCGGTGGATTGGAATCAGTTGTCATATAGCTTCCAGTCGGAGGTAGCCATGCGTGCGGATCGGGTAGAAGTCACCTGGGATGAAGGCAAGTCGAATTGGCTGGTTCGAATTGCCATCGGCGAAGAGGTAATTCGCCGCCGTTGCAACATTCCAAAAAATTCAGACGAGCAGACACTCCGCTCGGCCGTTCAGAAAACCGTACAGGACGAGGGCTATGAATCGAACCCCACAAACATAAGCATTCATGTGTAAGGGTACGGTGGGGGGCATGTTGGCAGATAGATCGATCACCAATCAGCTCTGATTGTCTGCGTTCAGCCAATGAGATGGATTGCGGCTAAGTGCGGGGTAGTAGCAACAGACAGGCCGACGAAGGCGAGAGCTGGAGCCCAACAGCGAGGGGTCAAAGCTATGCCATGAGGCAAGGCATCGCGATTGCTTTTGTCAACGGCTTGCCTTAGCAAGCTGCGCATATTGCAACTCCTCCATCTCCTTGCCGCACGCTCACCAGACATAAGTTCCTACCGATTCCGCAGGCACCGTCGTGGCAAATTCGCTGCCGTGATAGCGGACGCTCACGGTGCTGGGGAAATTACCGGTATTCGATAAGACGAGAACGATTTTTCCATCAGGAGTGCGGAAGGCTACATTTGCCAGTTGTTCCAGATTATTTGACCCGATCCGCACAGAACCGGGAGGCACAAATCTGGAGAAATGTGCGGCAGTGTAATAAGCAAGATTACGAACTACTTTGTTGCCGTCGAGAGTGACCGCGCCTTGGCACGCCGTGCATCCGCCGTTGCTGGTATGCGGCCCGTCGTTTGGGTCGGCGGCAAGATTCCAGAGGAGCACGTTTCGGCTCCAGTTCCGGGTGGCGCCAATCACGACCTCACTGACGGACGCAGCAATGCCGAACGGCTCTTCGCCGGGAGGCCCTGTCACCGCCTGCTCGGTCATATACAAGTTCTTGTTCGGGTATTGATCATGCACCTTGGTCAATGTGCAGACGTCGCCGCCGTACAAGTGAAAAGCAACGCCGTCGGTATACCTGCTGGCGCCGGGGTCTATCAGAATCGATAGAGGGTAGGACGGAACGTCCGGGTTGTGGTCGTAGAGGAGTATCCTGGTAGTGATTCCCGCCTTCTGAAACGCAGGCCCTAAATACTTCGCGATAAATGTACCTTCCTCTGCGGCGAACATCACCATGCTCGGCGTATTCTTCGGGTTCAAAGGCTCGTTCTGAACGGTGACTGCGTTGATGGTGATGCCCTCGGCTTTCATCCCTTCGATGTATTTCACGAAGTACTCTGCATACGCTCCGTAGAGCTCAGGTTTCAGCGTTCCTCCCTTCGAGTTATCATTCGTTTTCATCCAGGCTGGAGCAGACCAGGGCGAGCCAAGTATCTGAATATGGGGGTTGATCGCCAGAATTTCCTTAAGGATGGGGATCACGTCCACCCGATCAGGGCCAAGGCTGAACTTGGCCATCTCTACGTCTTTTTCACCTTCCGGTAAATCATCGTAGGAATATACATGGGCATTCATATCGGATGATGCGATGCTCACTCTCAGGTAGCTGACGCCGATATCTTCCCCTGAAGTGGAGAAGAGTTCTCTCAGCAGTGCGCCCCTCTGGGCAGGTTCCATGCGCATGAGAAGTTGCGCACTCCCGCCGGTAAGAGCGAATCCGAAACCGTCGATGGGCTGGTACTGCTGGTCATCGTTCACGACGACCGTAAGAGAAGCATTGGTGGATGCGGAAAAGCGTAGAGGAGCTTTCTGGAGGGACAGCAATTGGGATCGATCCGGAGTCGTCAACCACAGCCGAGCCTCCCGTGGCTCTTGCGCTTTCGCCGATGTGACCGGGCACAACAGGAGGGCACACAACGTAAACAAGGCGAGTCCCGGATTCATGAAGCTCCCTCCTATAACGCGTCGATTGCCTTGCGGCGTCCCTATGGCCGCCGCAGCGTTCGACTCATAGACAATCGATTGCTTAGTTGGCTGGGGCGGTGCCGCAAATGTTGCAGGGGAATGAGAACAGTGCAGAGCCTCGCTTGTCAAGCAATGCGAATGTCTTGTCCGAAAACCCTTGAAGAGCGAGATAGAAAACGACCGTAAGAAGAGAACAGCCACACAAATCAATTCGTTGACCGCTGCGTGGCGCATTGTGGCACGTTAAATGAGCAGGGAAAACACCGAGAGGAGGCGGGGTATACACGCGGTTGCTTCTGCCATTGCGATGTTGTGTTGGAGGCTGCTTGTGACTGAGAGACTAATCGGTAAAGTGGTCCTGGTGACCGGGGGTAGCGCTGGTCACAGGCCACTCGATGATCGTAGACGGCGGGCTTACTGCGTGGGCTCGCTGAACGATTCTCCCGGCGCGGGTTTCCCGCAATCCTAGTGAAAGGTGAAGTCAATGGGTGAATACACGTTGCCCATGAATTGGTCGGGGAGCAGCAACGCTTGGCGCTAATGTCCGCGTTGCTGGATCCCGTCGAGCGCGCTCGCTTTGTGCGGCTTGGAGTGCGTCCAGGCTGGCGATGCCAGGAACTCGGCTGTGGCAACGGATCGATCGCGCAGGCTCTGGTTGAGCGCGTAGCGCCCACTGGTCACGTGGTCGCGAGCGACATCGATCTCGCTTATGTCGTAGACCTGCAAATGCCGTGTCTTGAGGTCCGCCGCATCGATATCCTTCGGGATGTAATAGAAGAGGGTTCCTACGACTTCGTCGTTGCTCGCGCCCTGCTTCACCATCTCACGCTTGCCCGTAAGGCCTTGGAGCGCATGGTCACCGCGCTGAAGCCCGGAGGCGTGCTTCTTTCCATCGAACCGGACATGCTGCCCTGTACGGTCACCGAGCCGGATTCGATGCACGCGTTTTGGCAACGATGGCTAAAGTGGTCGGTTGCAGCTGGCATCGATTACTCTATCCGCCGCAAAATTCCCGCCTGGCTGGATTCGCTCGGCCTGCAGGATGTTGCCGGTGAAGGGCACACCGCGCAGTTCAACGGCGGGTCAGGTTGGGCAACATACTGGACCGCGACCATGCGGGAGTTGGCGCCCTCACTTCTGAAATTGGGTTACGTTACCGAGAGAATGCTTGAGGAGCGCCGCGCCTGCTATCAGGACCCGCATTATTGGACCCGCGTCATCACCTTCACCGCGAATTGGGGACGCAAGCCGGCGTGAACCAAGGAAAGCTAGACCGAAAGCCACGAAAGAGATCAGAGACAACATTCCGGTACGCGAGAGCCCTTATGTCGCTTATGTCGCAATCCGGGGATAAGAAAAATCAGCCTTCACCCAGTGCGGTTGAGGCGGAGCAGGACTCCAGGCATAGCTCAGAAGTCGATCTGGATCTGCTGCGGCGAAGCCGTATTGAGAAAGCGGAGCAGAAGGGTTCGCCCTTCCTGGTGATACTGGTCAGATGACAACGGCTTGTGGTCGATGGAAACATGCTGCGGCGGCCTGGTTGCGAGAACGCGTATGACCGCCCGGGTTTGCTCAATGCCCTTGGCACGGAAGGCAAGGCTGTTGGCGGTGGCGTGTTCGTCGCTAATCTTGGCGGATGCTGCGAGCACGCGCGGCTGGGAGGAAGGGAAGTAGTCGACGCGCAGAACTTCCATCGCTCCTCCTTTGCGCCACCGGCGTGGAACCCCTATCGAGGAAATCTGATAAGCATGCTCCAGGGCTGGGGGCAGCAGGTGGCATAATCTGGGGTGCTCAAGGGTTCCGGGTCCGACTGAAAAACGGGCTCACTCGCACCAAGAAATGACCGACCTCTGTGCCGATGACGCCACAACAATCTACTACAGGATCTAAACCCGTTTCATGCCCCCGCGGGTCGGCAACGCCGGTGGACGACTGTGAAGAAACAAGTCCTTGGATTAAGCGATGATTTGGACGGTGAATCCGCTTTTCTCTGGACTCATGCATAGAACTTCGTAGACACCCCCGCGCAAAACAGGGTACTCGACGCGCTCCCGCACAGTCAGGCCAGTTTCTCAACTTCAGGGCGTAGGCCTCAGTCCCGGCAATGCCGGGACGGCTGAATGTAGCCCAGCACGCAGTGCTGGGTCTGGAGTTTCTACATTTTTCCGGG
>PLZN01000418.1:1983-3605 GCA_003152195.1 Acidobacteriaceae bacterium | reverse complement strand
CGCACTGCCCGAAGATGGTGTGGCGCTGGTCGAGGTGCGTCGTGGGCACCTCAGTGATAAAAAATTGAGACCCATTGGTACCGGGGCCAGAGTTGGCCATGGCCATCCGGCCGGGCACATCGAAGTTGAGGCTGGGATCGAATTCATCGGCGAACATGTATCCCGGGTCGCCGGTTCCGGTTGCGGTCGGATCGCCGCCCTGAATCATNNGAAGCCGGGAATCACGCGGTGAAAGGTCGTACCGTCATAGAACGGCTTGGCGGTCATCTTCTTCCTTGTCGCGGGATCCATCCATTCCTTGGTTCCTTTGGCCAGACCAACAAAGTTGGCGACGGTCAGCGGCGCTTCTTTGTCAAAGAGCCTGCAGGTAATGCGTCCCATGCTGGTGTCCAGTACGACGGTGGGACCCGTAGGCTCCACCGTGGGCGGCGCCTGACTGGTAGGCGAATCCGGTAGCTCGGCGGGAGGAGTCTGGTTGGGGGTGGACTGCTGAGCGATTCCGAGAACTGCGGGAAAAAGGAGCAGAACAGTGAAGCGACGTAGTGATTTCATTAATAGTTCCAAAGAACAGACTAGCCTAAAGCGACGATCTGCCGCCAGAGGGGTATCACAGTAGGTGTAAAACCGAAGCGAACAACGTTTTCGTGGTTTTCTCTCAAAGAAAACCACACCTCACGATCTTCTTGAGGTCACGGTAACTGTGAAACCGCTCCAGAGGCACCCTGATCGGCTAATTTTTGTCGAAGGGCTGCTTCTCCACGATGGGGGGCCGGTTTTCGGACTGAAGCTGCTTCGAGATCTCCTGGACCTTGGCAAAGACACGCAGGAAGTTGCCGCCGAGAATCTTATGCATATCCTCCGCGCTGTATCCGCGCGCCATGAGCGCTTCGGTGATCTTGGGTAGATCGGCGGCGGAATCCATTCCTTCCGGGCTTGAGGGAATTCCATCGAAGTCCGAACCTATTCCGACGTGGCCGATGCCGGCAATCTTGGCGATGTGGCCGATGTGATCGATCAACACGCTGAACGGCGGGCGCGGAATTTTTGCCGTGTAGGTCTTTTGAATCTGTTCCTCCAGCTCATTGGGGATAGGCTGGCCTTCTTCCTTGAGCTTCGCCTTAGCCTCCGCGACGGCTTGGCGGACCGCGGGTTCCTGCGCTTTCGAGGCCAGACGATACTCATCGCTGAGAAAGCTGGAATAAAAGTTCACCATCACCACGCCGCCGTATTGGCCGATGGCGCGGAGCATGTTGTCGTCCATGTTGCGGGGTGAGTTGCAAAGAGCGCGAGCAGAAGAATGGGACGCGATCACCGGGGCGCGGCTGATGATGAGCGTGCGATAGAACGTCTTGCCGGAAACGTGCGAGACATCCACCATCATGCCCAGGCGATTCATCTCGNNTGTAGCGCACGCCGAGGCGGTAGTAGTCCCGCAGCAAGCCAAGGCTGTTCTCGATGGAGTGGCCACCTTCAATCCCCATGAGCGCGGCCAGCTTGTGCTCGCGGTGGGCAGCGAGAATATCTTCGGGCGAAAAGGCCATGCGCATCTGCCGCGGGTGCTTGGCTTGCTGCTGGTAGACGGCGTCGATCAACTCCAGGGTGCGGCGTGCATCGTGCCCCGT
>PLZN01000418.1:0-1917 GCA_003152195.1 Acidobacteriaceae bacterium | reverse complement strand
GCTGCAAGCGGCACGAAGGCAGCGAATAGAAAGACGGCGGCGAAGAGAAAGTGTGCGGCGTGTAAGATCTTCATCATGGGTGAATGACCTAGTCTCGCACGCCGGCCGAGTCAACCTTTGCGCCCGNNGGGGCTGATGGTGGTCACCAAATAATCGCGCCGGTTCACGCTGGCGCGGAGGTAGTCGCGGTTCATAACCGCGATGACTTCGAGCTGGATCTCTTTAGGACAGGCGGCGGTGCACTCGCCGATATTGGTGCAGCTACCGAAGGCCTCGGTGTTCATCTGCGCCACCATGCGCAGGGCACGGAGGTCGCGCTCGGGCTTGCCCTGGGGCAGGATGCCGAGATGGGCGATCTTGGCTCCGGTAAACAGCGCGGAGGAGGCATTCGGGCAGGCGGCGACGCNNCGACGCAGGCGCCGCACCCGATGCAGGCGGCGGCGTCCATGGCGCGGTCGGCGATTTCTTTGCCGATGAGATGGGTGTTGCCGTCGGTTGCATTGCCGGTGGAGACCGAGATGTAACCGCCCGAAGCGATGATGCGGTCGAAAGAGCGGCGGTCGACAATAAGATCCTTGATGAGAGGAAAGGCGGCCGCACGCCAGGGCTCGATGACCAGCTCTTCTCCTTCCTTGAAGTGGCGCATGGTCAACTGGCAGACGGTGGTGGCGGCCCTGGGGCCATGTGCCACGCCATTGATCATGAAGCCGCAGGAGCCGCAGATGCCTTCGCGGCAATCGTGCTCGAAAGCCACCGGCTCTTCGCCTCTTTCAATCAGGCTCTCGTTGAGCACGTCGATGCACTCCAGCATCGACATCTCCACATTTTCGACGTCGAAGGGGTAGCTGACGAATTTGCCCGCATCCTTGCGGTTTTTCTGGCGCCAGATTTTCAGCGTGAGTTTCATTACTTGTAGCTCCTCTGGCTGGGATGAACGTAGTGGAATTCCAACGGCTCCTGGCTCAGCACAGGTGGGTTGCCGGCCCCGCGATACTCCCATGCGGCGACGTAGGAGTAATGCTCGTCGTCGCGCTGGGCTTCGCCATCGGGCGTCTGATACTCCTCCCGGAAGTGACCGCCGCAGGACTCGTTGCGGTCGAGGGCGTCGATGCACATGAGCTCGGCGAGCTCAAAGAAGTCGGCGACGCGTCCGGCCTTTTCCAGGCTCTGATTCAGGTCGTCGCCGCTGCCCCCGACGTTTAGATTTGTCCAGTACTCCTCGTGGAGGGAGCGGATCTGCGCGATAGCGGTTTTAAGACCCTGCGCGGTACGCGACATGCCGCAGTGGTCCCACACAATCTTGCCCAGTTCGCGGTGGAAGGAGTCGACGGTGCGCTTGCCCTTGATGGAGAGCAGGCGATCGATGGTCTGGCGGACGCAGGCGACGGCGTTGCGAATCTCCGGGTCGGAATCGGCCACCTTCGGAAATTTGTTGGTCGCGAGGTAGTTGCCGACAGTGTAGGGAACGACGAAGTAGCCATCGGAGAGNNCGCCCATGGTGTAGTGGATGGCGGGATAAATGCGCATGGGAACCTTGTAGGGATTCTCGTCAGTGATGCGCTGGTACATGTCGAAGAGGTTGTCGTAGCGATCACGGATGGTGTTCTCGCCCAGGCGGCGTATGGCGTCAGTAAAGTCGAGGTAGACGCCGAGCCCGGTCTCGCCGACGCCGCGGCCTTCATCGCAAACGGCTTTCGCATTGCGGGAGGCCACGTCGCGGGGGACAAGATTGCCGAAGCTGGGATAGCGGCGTTCCAGGTAGTAATCGCGCTCGGCTTCGGGGATCTGGCCGGGGGAACGCTTGTCGCCCTTCTTGAGGGGCACCCAGATGCGGCCGTCGTTGCGCAGCGATTCGCTCATGAGGGTGAGCTTGGATTGATAGTCGCCGGAGACGGGGATGCAGGTGGGATGGATCTG
>PLZN01000502.1 GCA_003152195.1 Acidobacteriaceae bacterium | reverse complement strand
GTTCCCGAACTTCGCAATGAAACCGCTTACCGGACCCGCATCAGGTTATACGCAAACTACTGGTTTTTGGGTGGCAAGGGCGACCCAGAGGATTACGCGGTCCAGGCCGGCGAAGTAAAAAAACACGGATTCGCCGCCTGCCGGAATTTCCGGATGAGATTGCCGAGATTCGACGGCAGATTTCTCTCCCGGTGTGCGTGGGCGAGCGAATCCATTCGCGGTTTATGGCGCGCCCAATCCTCGAAAAGTACGCAGCCGACATTCTAATGCCAGACATCACGCGATGCGGGGGCATCAGCGAGATGAAGAAGATCGCAAACCTCTGTGAGACGTACAATGTTCCTATTGCGCCCCACAATCCGAATGGCCCGCTTTCGACAATTGCATCCGCGCACGTGATGGCTGCGGTTCCGAACTTCTTTCGACAGGAGTTCCTGCTGACCGATGTGCCCTGGCGCGATACCGTGCTGGACAAGCCGCTTCCGGTCAGGAATGGTTTCTTCGAATTGACCAACGAACCGAGCCTCGGTTTCGACCTGGTCGAGGAAGAACTGGAAAAGCACCCGGGAGTCACGCGCAGACGCACTGGGTTCTACGTATAGCTCCCGTTGAAAACCGGAATAAGCGAGGAAAATTATGGAATGGACCAACGATACGGAACTGTTTCGGCTCATGCGAGAGCGGCTCTTCACCGCCATTATCGGAGATGTGCTCGACCTGCACGGATACCGTGATCAGTTTCTGCCGCCCGAATGCCGTCCGTTGCGTCCGAACATGATTGTATGCGGACGCGCAATGACCGTACACGAGATGGACGTGGATGAACCTACCGATCCGCCCTTTGGGCTGATGCTGAAGGCCCTGGACTCGCTGCAGCAGAATGAGGTGTATGTCGCCGCCGGGGCATCGCCGCAATATGCTCTTTGGGGGGAACTGATGAGCACCGCGGCGCGGGCACGCGGCGCAGCGGGTGCGGTGATGGCCGGGTATACGCGAGACGCCAATGGGATTCTCGCTATGGACTTTCCCGTCTTCGGCTACGGCAGTTACGCACAGGATCAGCGCGGACGAGGAAAGGTGGTCGACTTCAGGGCGACGCTCAACATCGGGAGCATCACGATACGCCCAGGCGACATCGTGTTCGGCGATATCGACGGTGTCGTGGTTCTTCCACGGGAAATGGAAACGGAGGTCGTTCATCGGGCACTGGAACAGGTCAGGGAGGAGAAAACCGCCAGGCGGCTGCTGCTCGAAGGCGCGTCCGCCGAAAGCGTCTTCACGCAAACTGGAGTGCTGTAGTCCGGCAATGGAGGG
This sequence comes from Acidobacteriaceae bacterium, assembly GCA_003152195.1. GTDB lineage: Bacteria > Acidobacteriota > Terriglobia > Terriglobales > Acidobacteriaceae > PALSA-350. The sequence continues at coordinate 7,478 of PLZN01000502.1, read as the reverse complement.
ACCACCCGCGCGGCAAGGATACGGGCGTCAGGCGCCCTCTTCCGGTTGATCCGTCAGCCACATTCTCGTTTCCAGCGTAGTAATCGCAGGTGGCGCGCCAGGTCCAGTGTAGTTGTCCCAGGTAAGGTCAGGGTAAGACCAGAAATGGTAGATACTGAAGCAGACCGCGCCGGACTGCAGCGAGGCGCGCACCGCAGCGTTCGCATCCGCCTCCGCACGAACTCGAATCTTTCCATTCTGCGCACCCAGACTCGCCCACCAGATGTTTGGCTTGAGAGAGCGGAAATCATTCGTCGCGCCCGGATTGAATCCCGATTCTCCCCACAAGAAGTAATCGCCGGTATCTTCGGACCAGGGCCATGCTGGCTCCTGGCGATAAGCTGGCATGGGATGAGCCGCGCTGCGGAGGGCAACGCCGTCCGTCCGATATGGTCGTCTGGATATCCGGACCAGAGCGCCTTCCGCTTCCAGGTCAGCTTGTCAAAGGAGTCAGGCAGCAGATAGGCGATGCCGAGATTCGGATGGTCGCCTGATTTGATCCCCGCACGGTAGCGCGTCGTGATACCCCCGTCCGCATCGATCACGATTTCAAACTGCACCGGAATTCCGTCGATTCCCTCGACAGCCTTGCCCGCACCCCGTGTGAGAATGATAACGCGATTCTCCTCGCTTTTGACTTCGGATTGAGTCATTAGCCATGAGGTTATGGCCCCGCTGCCTACGTCGAGAAACGGTCCGCCCTGCAGTATGGGTTCCTGGCCCAGTGTAGCCTCCGTGATCAGTCCCGTCTGTTTGCTCACCACCAGCGAAAACTGCGGACCGGTGATCAAATAGTCGTTGACCCGGTCGTCGAAGGCCGGGGAGAACGGGGCACCGAACCCACGGTGAGGTCCACCTGTTCGAATGATGCCCCATTCTCCGTAGCCGGTTGGTCCGCCGGGAAGCAGAAACACATCGTCAATCCCCGCCCAGATCGAGCCGCCAAGACAGCCGTCGTCAGCAAGGAACTTCTCTCCGAACCGCTTGATACTCTCGCCCCAAAAGTTGCGGACTCCTGGATCACGACGAAGAGTATCGAGGTTATAGCAGGAGACATGCGCAAATTCATCGTTTAGAAGCGGGTAGGGAGAGCTATCGAGGCTGGAGTGTACGTCGGGGTAGTGCTTGCTGTAGATATCGTAGCTGTTGTTTGCCATCGGCACCGTGTCGGGATAACTGAAGATGGTCGGTCTGCTCGGGTCCTGCTCTTCCGCGCATTCCTTCTCGGCAGCCATGTTCGGCCCCCAACTGCTTTCGTTGCCGAGCGACCAGAAGAGTACACAGGGATGGTGACGGTCCCGCGTAATCATCTCCCGGAATTGTCCCAGAAATTGCTCCTTCAAATCGGGGTTCGAGGAGCTTGCAGTGGACCAGCAGACGGCTGTTTCTTCCTCGACATAGATCCCGTGGCGATCACAGGCTTCCAGAAAAGCTTCAGTTGGAGGGTAGTGTGAGGTCCGTACAAAGTTGACGTTGGCTTCGCGGAAGAGGACCGCATCCCTCTATCGAATTCGGGCGGAACCGCTCTTCCGTAAAGCGGATGAATGCTGTGGCGGCAGACCCCGTGGAGCTTCACCGGCTGGCCATTGACGAAGAGCTGGTTGCCAGCGCGATTGACGGTGCGGAAGCCAATGATACGCTCAACGGATTCGATGATTTGTCCGCTGACGACGAAGGCGAGCTCCAGGCGATAGAGATTCGGATGCTCCGCATCCCACGCTTTGGGGGACCGCACGTGAAGCTCATGCACCAACGGATGCTCCGGCGACACTACCGGCTCTGACGCCGGCTCGAACGGCACAGTTTCACCGGACGAATCTCGCAGAGTAAAGCGCAGTCCGGCGAGGATAACGTCGTCTTCAGTGAAATCGTACCGCCTTGATCGCGATCGAAGGACGCCGTGACAGCCAAATCGCCGAGATGGGTTTTCGGAACTGCAAACATTCGAACGTCGCGGATCATACCGGCAATCGAATGTTTCGCGTAGTACGATCCCTGGGAGATGTCGTCACTTTGATCAGTAATGCCAACCACAAGTTGCGCGCTGGCGCCGGCCCGAACGTGGTCCGTGATTTCCGCGTCCCATGACGTGAATCCTCCGGAGTGTGCGCGCACGAAAACCCCATTCACCCACACTCGGGCGCGGCTGTAAACGCCATCGAAGCGGACGAAGATTCGATGGTTTGCGAATTCGTTGGGAATCTGCAACGTCCTGCGGCACGGATATTCGACATCCGGCGAGATATCGAACCCCAGCATGGCGAGCTCGCTCGGGACTTCGATCGGCGACCATTTCGATGCATCAAGATCCTGCTTCCAAAACTCAGCCGGCGGAAGAGGGGCAAACAGCCATGTTCCCGTAAGGCTGACAATGGCATTCTGGATGCCATGGATCGACATGGGGAGGGATTCAATGAATTGACGGCGGTCCACATGAGCTCCATTTCGAAAACCGAGGCGAGAGCGCCTGAGCCCGGGGCCAAGGCGCAGCGACAGCCAGATTGCGGGATAGCCAGAATGTTCGCTTAAGGGCGCGCCGGATGATGCGGGGAGGCTCCCATCCAGGAGAGGTAATCGTGCCTTCCGTACCGCCGACGTTCGATCCGTTTGGAGCGATCTGATTCGTCGCATTTGGTACGGAAGTTGGAATGATTGAACGCTCCCACGAAGTTGAACTGTATCTCTTTTCTCGAACGCCGAGTTCTTGTGGGGGTCCGCATCCGTACAGTTGATACGAGCAGCAAAATGTGCGCGACCTGCACCGTTTCGAACATCGCGCCTCCATCGAATCTACTATCGTTTCTATGCCTGGAGCCGCAGAGCCACATGGGCTGATATGGAGTGACCGTGTCAACTCTGCGAAATCTGTGGGGTTGTATTTGCCGTTGCTTTTGGTCTTGCTCGAGGACAGAACGGGCAGCAGCCGGGGCAGGTGTGAGCGACGATTGATCAGTCTGATATTCGCGGGTCGGAACCGCGTCGGGAGCTGCCTCTGACTGTTGTCGCGAGTCCGGTTGGGCCGGTCGCATAGCCCAAGCGAGGGTTCTCCTTCGTGCTTGCTTTGGCTGCTGCTGGCTCTGTGCTCGAGATTGGCGGTGATGTTCATCGACTGGGTTGCTTTTCCATTCTTTGGAAGGTTTTTTGCTTTTGTCTTTCCTTAGTCAGCCCGCGATCCGCTGGTGACAGTGCCAACCACGAATGACCAGCCAGGACTGGATCGAGATCGCCGTGCCGGCCTTGATCGCAGAAGAAACCTTTGCTCTAGCCCAAAAGCAGCTGGAGAAGAACAAACACCATGCACTCCGGCGCACCGTCGTGCCGACCTTGCTTCAGGGAATACTGGTATGCCAGCATTGCGGTTACACGCTCTACCGGGCATCGACCCAGATAGCCCAGCCAGCACCGGCTGGACGACATCGGGACGAAATTGTACGGGCCAATTGTCGACTCTGTGTTTGGGGAGGGTACAGCGCTGCCGGATTTCTCCGCTGTCTAAGATTGTGCTTGAATGTCCCTCACTGAACTGATAAATCTTCTTGGCGCGTCTCTCTGCTCTCTGGAAATGATCGAAGAAGAGAGAGGATCGAACAAGCTCATGCAAGCCAGGTCGATTCTAATGCAGGTACTTGCGGTTGCTGCAAGCCTGGGGATATTTACGTTTCCGGCAGCGGCCAAGGTCCTGCGCGTGTGTGCAGATCCCGACTACCTTCCTTATTCGAATCGCGCCGGCGAAGGATTCGAAAACAAGATTGCCGACGCGGTAGCTAAAGCGCTCGGCGAGACGGTGGAATATACCTGGGCAAGCTACCGGGGAGGCGGAGGCTTCCCGCAATTTCTGGCATCCACCCTAGACGCGCACAAGTGTGATGTGGTGATGGACATTCCGTACGGAAGCCGGGAAGAGCTTACCACGCGGCCCTACTATATCTCGTCCTATGTCTTTGTTTTCAAGAAAGCAAAGCAATACGACGTCAGGAGTATGGACTCGCCCGTTCTACGCCAGGTCAAAGTGGGTTTTGAAAGAGATACTCCGGTCGAAAATGGCGTAAAGATGCGGGGCATGATCCCGCGAGCAGTGGCTTTCGACGTAGGAGACAATGACGGGGAGTCGCCCGCGACCATGCTGAAAGCGGTGGAGAGCGGGCAGGTGGACGTCATGATTACCTGGCAGCCTGCGATTGGAGGCTTCTTGCGCGACTATCCCGATTTGGAAGTGGTGCCGGTTCCCAATGACCGGACGCTGGGTGCGCCGGAGCAGTATTCTTTCCCCATGTCGATGGGGGTCCGCGAAGGCGACGAAGCGATGAAAAAAAAGCTCGACGACGTGATTGCTCAACGTCAGGCGGAACTCACGTCCATCTTGGATGAGTCCGGCGTGAAGTTGTATACGGCGCCTTCGCCCAACTCGCCCTAGCACGTCCGGGCGCGAATTTATCGGATCGAGGGGAAAGGAAATATTGACCCGGAGAAGCGGTATTCTTCAGGCGATTCGCATCCCATTACTTGTCACATCCATTGCGGCAATCATTCCGGTTGTGTGTTGGGCTGGGAACGCGGCGCCACCAAATCAGGAGACCTCGCCCGGAGCAGCGGGGGAGAAGCTGGTAAAGGCGAACGACTGCTCCTCCTGCCATGCGCCCGACCGGCCGGTGGTCGGACCATCCTATAACGACATAGCCAAGCGTTACCAGGGCCAAGCCGGTATTGTGGATAAATTGGCCGCGAAGGTAAAGCAGGGAGGCTCCGGTAGCTGGGGAGCCGTGCCGATGACCCCTCATCCGGATTTGACGGACTTACAGCTCAAGGAGATGGTGGAGTGGATCCTCTCGCTGAGTGGCCCGGCGGCTGCTCAGCACGAAGCCCCAGCCAAACTGTATACCTACACCCTCGCGGATGGCACAACCGCCAAGTTGGATTTCCCGCTCTTTGTAGAGGGCCAGCAACCCAAGGTTACAAAAGCTGTCTTCCATGGCTATGAGATGTTCGACTCGTATTGCTATCGCTGCCACGGTCAGGACGTGACGGGGAGCGAGATGGCGCCGGATCTGCGGAACTCCCTCAAGATGGGTATGACCGAGGGGCAATTTCTTTCCGTGGCCATGGCGGGGAGAGCGGAGAAGGGCATGCCCAGTTGGGCCGGCTTCCTCAGCGAGGACGACATCAAACAGCTCTATGAATACGTCAAGGGACGAAGCCTCGATCTGGTGCCTGTGGGCAGGCCGCCGTCGGAGATGGATTAGCGGACCTGCCGCGCGTTCGTGCCGCGGTTCATCAAAGTGACCGTGGAACAAACTTGGTTTTGCACCTTGGTTTTCGGCCGTCCGTCGCTTCGACGGTCTTAGTAGGAGTTATCGGGTGCGCCGTAATTACCTGTACAGGGAAAAATTCGCGTGAGGAGGATTTGGATGAACGGAATGAAAAAGCTTTTTTGCGTGGCGGCTACAATCTGTGCGTCCGTTGCCATCGTTTCGACTGCCGCGTTCGCCAGCGGCCCACTCGATACGTTGTCCCAGGATGCCAACCAGTGGGTGATGCCGCTAGGGGATTACCATGGCATCCGCCACAGCAAGTTGAATCAGATCACTGCAGACAACGCTGCAAAATTGAAGGTCGCCTGGACCATGTCCACGGGAACGCTGCGCGGCCAGGAGGGACAGCCACTGGTCATTTCCAACATGATGTACTTCGAGAGTTCATACCCGAACTTCATTTATGCTGTCGACCTGGACAACGTTGGACGTATCGCATGGAAGTTCGCCCCCGAGCAGGACAAGTTTGCACCGTCGGTTGCATGCTGCGATGTGGTTAATCGCGGTCTGGCCTATGCGGACGGAAAGATCCTTGCCACGACGCTAGATACGCATGTCTATGCCCTCGACGCCAAGACCGGCCAGGTGATTTGGAAGGCGCAGAATGGCGATCCCGAGCAGGGGCAAACCATGACCATGGCTCCGCTGGTGGTGCATGACAAGGTGATCGTCGGTATCTCCGGAGGAGAGTATGGTGTGCGCGGCGCCCTCACCGCCTACGATCTGGGCAGTGGCAAGATGGCTTGGCGGGCCTACAGCGTGGGCCCGGACGAGGACATCAAGTTCGATCCTGCGAAAACGATCGATGGCGCAACCCAGTCACCGGTGGGTAAAGACTCCAGTGTCAAGACCTGGGAGGGGAATGAATGGACCCTGGGCGGAGGAACCACGTGGGGCTGGTACTCCTACGATTCCGATCTAAACTTGGTTTACTACGGAACCGGCAATCCCGGAACGTGGAATCCCAGCCAGCGTCCGGGAGATAACAAATGGTCCACGACCATCATCGCCCGCAATCCTGACACTGGCGTGGCCGCGTGGGCTTATCAGATGACTCCTCACGATGCGTGGGATTACGACGGCATCAATGAGAGCGTCCTCACAGAGACCGAAGTGGATGGAAACGCGGTTCCGATTCTTACTCATTTCGACCGCAACGGTTTTGCCTACGTGCTCGACCGGCGGAATGGAAAGCTGCTTCGGGCCAACAAATTCGATCCCTCCACCAATTGGGCTAAGGAGATTGACCTCAAGACGGGCCGGCCCGTTCTTGATCCGTCCAAAATGACCCAGGCCGATGTCAATGTAAAGGACATCTGCCCGGCCTCCATGGGCGCCAAGAACCATCAACCCGTCTCCTACGATCCCAACACCAAACTGTTTTACGTGGCTAGCAACCACATCTGCATGGACTACCAGGCGTTCAGCGTGAAGTACAAGGGCGGCTTCCCATACGTCGGAGCCATTCTGAACATGTTTCCCGCCGAGCACGGCGATGTCCGCGGGCGGCTGTTCGCCTTTGACCCAATCTCTGGCGACACCAAATGGGCGATCAACGACATGTTCCAGGATTACAGCGGCCCGCTGACCACCGATGGCGGCGTGCTTTTTACCGGCACTCTGGACGGCTGGTTCCGGGCGGTGGATGAGGCAACGGGGAAGGTGCTCTACAAATTCCACGCGCCGTCCGGTATCATCGGCAACCCCATCACCTACATGCACGATGGCAAACAGTATGTCGCTGTTCTGACGGGCGTAGGTGGTTGGGCGGCCATTGGGCTGGCGGAAGGGCTTACCAAAGGCTCTGAAGGATTGGGTGCGGTGGGCTTGACCCGCACCCTTTCCGACTATACCAACCTGGGAGGAACGCTGGTCGTCTTCTCATTGGATTAGTTACCGCGTACATAACAAGAAGGCCGCCAACGTGGCGGCCTTCTTGTTTCGAGCAAAAGAAAAACCAATCACCCACCGGAAAAACTAGAACGCCGACGCGCCAGCTTCGGCGACCCCGTGGTCCTGGTCGCCAGAGCCACCGCTTACACCGATGGCTCCAACTACCTTGCCGCCGCGCTTCAGCGGGATACCGCCGGCGAAGATCATGATCTTGCCGTTGTTCGAAGCATGGATGCC
>PLZN01000260.1 GCA_003152195.1 Acidobacteriaceae bacterium | reverse complement strand
CCTCTTCCGCACGGCGTTCTCCGTCGCTGATCAGGTGGAGGGCGATCTCGATGCCGCAAATACCTGCAAAAGCGGCCTCAATCCGTTTCAACTGCTCGGGTCAGCCTTGGACCTGATGGTAGAGACAGGCGTCCTTCCACGGGAGCGAAGACCAGGGGCGGAGTATCTCGCTTGGTCTGCCGTGCACGGTCTGGCTTTCCTGATCATCGAGGGCCCATTGAGCCGTGCATCCGCCAAGGAGATTCATGCGTTGTCAGATCGCCTTCTGCAAATGGTTGAAAAGGGCCTCTGAGTTTCCCTTCTGCTGGAAGGCATTTGCTACCCACAGCCGTTCATTGAATGAAGGCGACTTTCCATCAGCCGAAAATCTGGCAGAGAAATTCCTGTGTGGCCTACTCTGAATGAAGGACCGAAATCGATCTGAATCACCGCGCTCAGTTTTCCGAAGGGCAGACGTAAGACTTGCGTGGCCCGCGAGGGCGCCTGAGACCCGTCGAACGTCCCCACGTGCCGGACCAGCGAAGTGACGACGAACGCCATGGCCACGCCCGGCGCGGCGGCGCGGGGGGAGTGCGCGCGCTATGCACGGTATGCTCGGTAAGTCCCCCATCGGCGGCGGGGGGAAGTGTGCGCGGTATGCACGGTATGCACGGTATGCTCGGTAAGTCCCGGCATCGGCCGCTTTGGTGTCTTCGACTGCGGCCCACAGAGTGGAGGGCCGTCCACGCCCGGTTGCTGTGTGGCGGTTAATCAGGCCCAGGCTGCTTAGCTGTTCCAGCGCAAGATCGATGCGCTCTTTGCTTAGGTGGCGGTGAAAGAGTCCCCTGATTTGGGTTCTGGTCAATCCTTCCGGGGCAGCGTCGAGCGCCTTGCCGATGCGCTGGACGGTAGGATCGACGGGAGAGGCGTCGAAGAAGAGACGGNNAGTAGTCCCATACGGCCAAGGCGGCCTGGAGGTGGCAGGTTTCGACGAGGGGGCTGCAATCGAGGGCAGCGTAGATGGCACTGAGGCGCAGAACCTGCGCTTCGGCGCGGCTGGTGGCGGCACCGTATACGTCTGGGCGGCCCTGGCTCAAGGCAGGATAGCGATCATTCCACAGCTCTCGGGCGGCTGCGGTGCGGCGGAAGACGATCCTGGGTTGGCTGTGCACCCAGTCGAGGGTGCGGCGCAACTCGCGGGCCACGGCTGCCCGCTGCTCCGGCGGGAGGCTGCCGCCCTCGGGCAGGGATTTGCTGCGGCGCACGCTAATCCAGAGACAGCGGTTGGCAAAGCCATTGCGCGATTCGGTGCGGCTGAGATAGTGGGCGAGCTCGCTCTGCGTGATATGACCCACGATGCTGATATATGCGCGCCAGTCGCCTGGAGGGGACGGTGGTCGTCGTGGGCGGAAAGATCGCCGCCGTCCCAGGCGCAGCGGAGCAGAGGGGAGAGCTGGCCGGTACGCTGCCCGAGCAGATGGAGCACGGAGGCGAACTCCTCCGAGAGCAAGAAGAGGCGGCGATCTGGTTGTTCATCACGCAGAGCATGGATGATGCCGTTGGCTGTGGGGCGGGTGGTGGTAATGCGGCGCGCGGCCCAGAGACCGTCGACTTCGGTGAAGAGGCTGGAGAGCTGGCGCCAGCTTGTTCCTTTTCGGGCCTTGCTCGATTCGCCGACCAAGACTACGAAGAGATTGAGGCCGTGACGGGTGGATCCCACGATCCACGATGCAGTGAGGCGCGGGGCCGACGAGGTTGCCGAAGGCGGCCAGGAACTGCAGGAGGATGGCAGCGGGAGCGGCTTCGGTGTGAGGCGCGAGGGTACGGACGGCGAGGCCGGCAAGGCCGTATAGAGCCGGATCGGCCAGTGTGGGCGGTCCGATAGCTTGCGATGGGAGAGCGGGAGACGGCTCGGGGTCTTCCGCCGGATGGGGTTCTTGGGCAAGACAGGAGTCTTCGGACTCTTCCGCAGCGAGGGACTCGCCGGGTGGGGCTATTGCCGGCGCCGGCCGCTGCCAGGCCTGGAAGGCAAGCAGCTCCCTGCGGCGGCGTTGTATGGCGGCGAGGGTCGGCAGGGAGGGGGAAGAGCCGATGGTGTTGGCTGCGGGTGTCATGATACGACACTATTACGGTTTCGCTTTTGGCGTTAGAGCGGATGTGCTTTTTTTCACAATCAATAGTCACTTAGCGCGCGTGACTTAATTTCATTGCAACTTTTTGCCGAGGTGCGAAATTTGTTAACTGCGACGTTAAGGGAGGCGTAGGGCGTGTATTCGTGAAACGCCGCCCTATTCGAAAAGTGGAATTCGCCTTGCGCACGCAAGGCTTCAGCTGAGAGCCGGGTTACGTTTCGTCTGTCCCCTAGTATTCATCCGTATGAAAGCGCCATAGGCCATCGAGCGATACGACAGGTTGCCGGTCCTTATTAAGATCGAAAGTCTGCGCTTGAAGCGACGTAGGCAAGAACAATAAAAACAGCAAGGCAACGATGTGCGGCTTTCTCATGCGGTGGTCCTATACCGGCACATATTGATTGAGATAGCGCTTTGCCATGCGGAAGCCGACCTTATAAGGTTCACTAAAATCCGGTCCCGGATTGTCGAGTGCGCCGTAGAGATCGTCTTCGTGCTCGATGCTCATCGCGCCCTCATAGCCGACGCTTTGCAAAACGCCGAAGAACTCGGGCCAATTGATACTGCCCATACCGGGAATGCGGAATTGCCACCACCGGGCTTGGTCTACGGGCACGATTCCGCCTCGGCGCACGATGTCCCAATGAATCTGGGTATCCTTCAGATGGACGTCATAGATTTTGTCAACGAAGTCTTTCGCAGTTTGAATGGGATCCATCATCTGCCACAGGAGATGAGAGGGATCATATTGCAGACCGACATAGGGGGAATCCTTGAAGGCGTTGAACAGCGCTTCGAATCCCACAGGGCTGGTGGCAATGTTAGGGCCGCCCTGCCAAGGCTCCCACAAGATGCGCACCTTGTACTCTTCGCAAGCGGCGAAATACTTTTCGTGGTAGACGCGCACGATCTCGTCCACTTGAGCTGCAAATGTCTTGGAGGCATCTTTGCCGGACTGCGTTCCTATATAGGGAACGCCTAGCTTACCCGCCAGTTCGATCGTTTTCACGAAGTTGCTGTTTTCCCGCTCGCGGTCGGCGGGATCTGCGGCGATGTGATTTCCACTCACCTGAAGGGCCGAAACGTGCATGGCTTTCGATGACAGATGATTCTTGACTCTTCCGATTTCTTCGTCCGTGAGCTTCGTCGTATCCAATCCCTGGACCCCCGCTCCGGCAGAGAGGATCATGTTGTTGAATCCTTCCTGAAGGGCGAAGTCAACGTTAGCTTCGGTATATTTGCCTAAAATGCCAAGACGCGGCTTCCATTCCTTCGGGCGCGCTCCCGCTTTAGGCAAGGCCGCCAGGAACGCTGCTGCAGTTGCGGATCCGAGTAAAGCACGCCGGCTTATATTTCCGTTTGGCATGAGGTTTCTTCTGTAGTGCGCCACAGTTTTCTCTCTTTCTTGCAACTCAGGTGCCGCCCTTGTTCAAGGGCGACGTCAGACAATCATTGAGTGACATGGTTCATTCTCGAGCATTATATTTGTTCCGCGCGTGCCGCGAGATCGAAAGCCACAGACGAAACGCAACCCGAACTGAGGATACGCGACAGTATGAATGAACGTTCTTCAAGAGGTTTCTGGTGCTCATGATTAGAGCATTTTCACTTCTACTCTGTACTGGCGAGTGCAGCGAGGTGCGGCTTTTCTTGGGGAAAAGCCGCGACGGGAGTGGTCACTCTGTAAACACCAGAAGTGAAAATGCTCTAGCCGCCGTAGATTTCTCGGTTCCGCTGTAGCTGCCGGCGTATGCTCCCGGTGGGCCATCGCCAGGGATGAGGCGCTGCGCATTGGTGTAACTGACTGAAACCTGAACCTGGGCGCAAGCCCGGAGGCTGTGCCGCTGGCCGCGAAACTCGGATTTGACGGGGTTCAAATATCCTTCGGGCTGCATCATTGTCGCTGCGGCTCCAAAACGCATTGCCAATGCGGGATCTCGTCTTTACACTGAATGACCATGGCATGGTATAGCCTCAACAACAACAAGTGGACGCTCAGGGAGTCTCCGCCCACGGAGAGGGTTCGCGCCAATAACGATCCCGCCGTGGAGGATAAAGACGGGGAAGAAGTTGGAGGCAAATTCCTCACTCGCATTTCATGGGACGCTGCACTGGCGGAGAACAAAAGGGACATATACCTCGTCTCCAAGAAGCCGAAGACTTGGAATGATGAGCTCATCGGGGCGAAACTGGCCGACAACGATACCTTTCTGCATATCTGGGTTTACTGCCCCAATCTGAACAAGCTTCCCAATGAAGAGCCAAGAGATAGAATTATTCGTTTTGGCGAGGCGGTATCCGCCGCGGCGCGATACACGCCCGATATCTTCCTCGGTCCCGAATACTTCTTTACACGCAACTCCAATCAGCTTGACAGCCCCCAGCTTTTGCTTCCGCACTGCTACAACGCCGAAGAACGGGACCTTGTCGAACGCGCCGTTCGGGGCGCCGGCTTCAATCACCGCGGGATGCTCATCATCCCGGGAACCATGCTCTGGAAGGATGATTCCAAGAACGTTCAAAACACCGCGTTCATTCACTGCCGCAGCTTCGGGCTGTTTCTGGTCCATAGCAAACACCATAGTCATCACGACGATTCCTATGCCAAAGCGGAAAGCTGTACATTCAAACAGGGTGGTGCTACGTCCGTCGATTTCGAGTTTCGCGGCTTTACTGCGCGCTATCAAATCTGCGCAGATATGGGCATGGACAAGAAGGAGATGAAGGACTTGCACCTGCTTTCCGGTTTCGCCATCGGAGGAGGAGTCGAGCCTCGCGCCCACGGGGGCGGCTGGGAAGTCCTGTCTGACGGAGCCGGCGGCAGCGGACGGATCGAGAAGCCGCTGCCCGCAGGAAAAATGGTGGAAATGAACCATCCGAAAGATTCTGATAGTTTCAGCCTGGTCGTCCATATTCGCAAGCTTGCAAAATAGCCGCCCCGACTCGCGAACGATGAGTGTGTTTGTATGCGGTTAGGACCGCATGTGTCCACGATCGATTCAACCCACCAACTCCCCCGGTGGATGCACAGCAACTCTACGATCGAGGTTTTCGGCCAGGTATAAGCTGGAGATTCGCCGAGGACGCAGGAAGGTGCGTGGTTGACCGCAAACAAATGAATAAGTTACGAATCGGAGCTATCTTCATCTTCGGTTCTGGTGACCGTTCCGGCCCCGTTTCCATTGAGTTCTTCCACGGTTATTTGCGACGCTTTGTCGTCTGCGCCGATGGCGAA
>PLZN01000102.1 GCA_003152195.1 Acidobacteriaceae bacterium | reverse complement strand
TCAGAAAGCCGCACACGCGACCATGGCTGGGGCCACGCAGTAGGAAATCCGGGCCCTTCGCGTTGTTTGCGAAGGGTAGGCTGCACGACGGTCCGCGTTAAGATTTCTGGTATCCCACCCTTGCCGGAAAAGCACCGTTCAAGGATGGGGCAGCCGCAGAGTGGAGAAATCCTCGCGGTTCAGGCGGCTTAGGGGTTGCCACTAGCTTCGCGCCGCAAACAAGATTGCGCAATGTGCGACATATCTATCCTGGCTTCCAGGAGAGAAAAAACGCGGGCACCGGTCCAGAGCGCGGTATTCCCCCCTGGACAATCGCAGCCCCCATCAGTACTCTCTTAGCGAGCGGCGTTGGGGGGTAAGGCTCGGCGATTGCAGCATTTGCAATCTGACTTTGCATCCTCGGCCGCGCCTGATGCAGTTCCTGGAGAATTTTTTGCAACAGACGATGAATCGTCGCGGCTTGATCAAAATGGCAGCCTTGGGCGCGGCAGCGGTCGCATTGCCGGCTGCGGTGTTGGGAAAGAAGAAACGGAATATCGAGATCGGCCACACCGGCATTACGTGGCCGAACGACATCGTCCAGGCCATCACCGACACGGGAAATCTGGGATTCTACGGCTTCGAAACGTTCGGCGACGTGCTGACGAAATGGGAGCCGCAAGGGGGGCTGGAGCCGATGCTCGAGCAGCACCACCTACCGCTCATCTCCGGCTACTGTACCTTGAACCTGACCGACTCCACCAAGCAGAAGGACGAAATCGATAAGGCCGTCGTCTGGGCCAAGCTCATCAAGAAGTACAACGGGCGAATCTTCGTCCTCGGACCCAACCAGGTCAAACGCGCCGAGTACGACTTTGCGGCCAACAAGGCGAATATCGTTAGCACCTTGAATGAAGCCGCCAAGGCAGTCAGCGGCCAGGGCATTACTGTGGTGCTGCATCAGCATACGGGTACCTGCGTGGAATCACGCGATGAGACCTATGCGGTGCTGGACGCGGTCGATACGAAGTATGTCAAATTCGGGCCAGACATCGGCCAACTCACCAAGGGCGGCTCCGATGCCGTTCAGGTGGTTAAGGACTATCTGCCGATCGTCCAGCACATGCACTTAAAGGACTATAACGGTTTGGATCCTCACCTCCTGGGCTACTGTCCTTTGGGGCAGGGTAAGGTAAACATTCCTGCCATCCTGGACATGATGGAGGGAAGAAAAATTCATGGTATGGTTATGGGTGAACTCGACAACGACCCCAAAAACCTATCGCCCACGCCCCCGTTGGATTTAGTTAAGACCAGCAAAGTCTACCTGGAGACTCTGGGAATAACGTTTCGAGCTTAGAGGCGGATTCTTTCTTATGCCCGAGGACAAAGTTCGCCAGATTCCCTTCATACAAAGTCTCGATCGCGGTCTAACGATCCTGCAAGCAGTCGCCCTCTCCAAACAACCCGTCTCCCTGGGAGAACTCACCGAGATATTGGGAATTGATCGCAGCAGTGCGTTCCGGCTGGCGAACACGCTCCGGCGACGCGGGTTTCTCGCTTGCCCGGCCGGCCGGAAGGACTACATCCTGGGCTCTTCCATGTGGCGCCTCTCCCACCGGTATGACTGGGGCAACATGCTGATCAGGGTCGCCAATCAGCAACTGAAGCTGCTCGCTACGCAGATCAACGAAACCGCACACCTTGCCATCCGCGAGGGCAAATATGCTCTTTTTATCGACCACGCGGCGGCCAGCAACGTGATTGCCGTCGCCGGGCAGGTCGGCGAGCTGGTGCCACTCTACTGCACCGCGCACGGCAAGGCTTTGCTTGCGGATGCGGATGAGCGGGAGTTGCGGGCTCTCTTTGGTTCCGGTCACTTGCGTAGATACACCAAGAACACGCTGACCTCAATTCAGGAGCTGGCCAAAGAGTGCACCCTGATCAAAAAGCGAGGATTTGCGACCGACGAAGCGGAATATACGGAAGAGCTCCGCTGTGTCGCTGCCGCGATTCGTGTCGATAACGATGTTATTGTCGGATCGATCGGTGTTTCGGCACCCATGACCCGTTTTTCCAAGGAGCGCTATCGCGCCTCCGCCGAGCAGGTGTGCAAGGTCGCGCAAGCGATCGGGATTCTGCTGAGCAACGCAGACCAAGCCACCGACCGGGATGCGGACAAGGCCGTGGCCGAATTCGCCTAGAATCCAAGTCTTACCAAGCGGCACGAATCCTTGGGACCTTAGACTCATAACATTCGTTGTGTTAGGCTTGCAAGCGTGGTTGCGCCCAACGCAACAGTGCGAGACGATACTTTGACAGCGAATCCGGTTCTGAATTTTGCCCTTGAGAAGTCTTCCCTGCAGTACGTTGGCAGCGACCTCCAGCGCCCGGAATGTATTTTGGCAGAACCGAATGGCACTCTCTGGTCAGCGGATGCGCGCGGCGGAGTGGTGAAGATCACGCCGGACGGAAAACAAGAGATCATCACCCAGAAGAGATCTGGTCACTTTCAAGGGGTGAGCAGCGAGGCGACCCGGTATTTGGAGGGGACGCTGCCTAACGGCCTGGCTTTTGCCCGAAACGGAGACATCCTGATCTCGAACTTTGGCACCGACTGCCTCGAGCTCATGACCCGTGACGGAGCGACCAAGGTTCTTGCCGACAGCATCGATGGCGAGCCCATCGGCAAAGTCAACTTTGTTTTGCGCGACTCACAGGATCGCATCTGGATCACCGTCTCCACCCGCATTAAGAACTGGATGCACGCTCTGCGCCGGGATCTGCCCGACGGCTACATCGCCAGGTACATCGACGGTAAATTTCGCATCGTCGCGGACGGGTTTCACTTCACCAATGAGATTCGCATGGATGCACGGGAAGAGTTCCTGTATGTCGTAGAGACCACGGGCGGCTGCGTCAGCAGATTGCGCGTGGGCCAAGACGGTAGCTTGAGCAGCCGGGAGGTCTTTGGACCGTCGAGCCTGGGAAAGGGCGCATGGCCCGACGGCATCGCCTTCGACAGTCTTGGCAATCTGTGGGGCACGATGGTGTACTCCGACAAGCTCTTTGTGCTGACGCCCCAGGGCGATTTTCGCCTGCTGCTCGACGAGGGTGACCCGAAAAACGTTGAGGATCTGGAGAAGGCCTTCTTCGAGAACAAGGTGGACGAGCGAGTCCTGTTCGCCACCGGCCAGGGCATTGCCCCGTGGATGGCGAGTGTCACCTTCGGAGGCCCCGATCTACAGACGATCTACATCGGCTCGCTGAAGGGTAAGCGAATTCCCTACTTCCGCGTGCCCGCGCCGGGCCTGCCGATGGTGCACTGGAACGACGACCGGTAGGGGTTCAAGAGCATAAAGTAAAGCTGCTCTGAGATACTGTCATTGGTACTTAGAGGACGACCCGCATAGTTCCCAGGAGAACTTAAATGGCACAGCAAACCGCGCTTCTCGAAACAAACTATTATGGCGGCGCATGGCAGGGCAACACCGCATCCGGCACCGTAGACATTACAAATCCCGCAACCGGTGAGGTGCACGCGCAGATCGGGCTCTCCGGCCCGGCTGACGTCGACGCGGCAGTTGCTGCCGCCGTAGCGGCGTTTCCCGCGTGGCGCCGGACTCCTCCGCAGGACAGAATTCAGTATCTGTTTCGTTTTCGCGAGCTTCTTCTCAAGCGAGCCGATGACATCGCTCGCACCACCACGATGGAGAATGGAAAGACGTTTGCGGAAGCGAAGGCCGAATTGCAGCGCGGCATCGAAAACGTCGAGGTCGCATGCGGCATACCGAGCCTTATGCAGGGGTATAACCTGGAGGACGTCGCCAGCGGCATTGACGAGATCATGATTCGGCAGCCGCTGGGCGTCGCCGTTGCCATCACGCCGTTCAATTTTCCTTCGATGATCCCACTGTGGTTTCTTCCCTATGCGATCGCCACGGGGAACACCTTTATCCTGAAGCCTTCCGAGCGCGTGCCGCTCACCGCCCGCCTGCTTTTCGAGCTGCTGCATGAGACCGGCTTGCCCGCCGGCGTATGCAACCTAGTTGTCGGCGCCAAGCCCGCGGTCGACGCTCTACTGCACCACAAGGATGTGCGCGCCATCAGCTTTGTCGGCTCCACGCCCGTGGCTAAGTACATCTACTCCGAGGGCTCGAATTATGGCAAGCGAGTGCAGTGCCAGGGTGGCGCAAAAAACTATGTCGTGGTGATGCCGGATGCGGACCTCGACATGACTGCGAAGATCGTAAGCGACAGCGCCTTTGGCTGCGCCGGACAGAGATGCCTGGCGGTATCGGTAGCCGTCACTGTGGGCGACGCGGGCAAGAAGTTTAACCAGGCTATCGTCGATCTCGCATCTAGTATTCGCACCGGAAACGGTCTGGAAAAAGGCGTGCAAATGGGCCCGGTGATTACCGCCGACAGCAAGTCCCGCATTCTCCACCTGGTCGAGAAGGGAGTCAAGGAGGGCGGGAAGGTACTGCTCGACGGCCGTAAGTCCGCATCCGGCACGACCGGCAACTTCATCGATCCCACCATCCTTACCGGCATCGACTCGTCGAACCCTCTCACCTCCACCGAAATCTTCGGCCCGGTTCTGACGGTCAACGAGTCGAACACCCTGGACGATGCGATCGAGACATTGTCAGCCAGCGCCTTCGGTAACTCCGCCGCGATCTTTACGTCGAGCGGAGCGGCCGCACGCAAGTTCCGCTACGAGGTTCCGGCGGGAAACATCGGCGTCAACATCGGCGTGGCCGCGCCCATGGCCTACTTCCCGTTCAGCGGGTGGAGGGACAGCTTCATGGGCGTGCTGCATGGCCAGGGAAAAGACGCCATCGAGTTTTACACGGACAAGAAAGTCGTGATCGAGCGTTGGCCCAAGGAGTGGGCGCGCAAGTTCTAAGCAGGAATTGTCACCACCGTTGAGAGCGATACCTTCGTCATTGCAGCGGGATCGCGGGTGCCCCATTCCCCGGATTTCCNNGGCTGGGGCCGCGCAGTAGGAAATCCGGGTCCTTTGCGCTGTTTGGGAAGGGTGGGATACGCATCGGTTCGCGTCACGATCTCGAGTTACCCACTGCGATTCAGCCGGGATAGACGGCCTTAGTACGAGGACTCTCCTGATCCCACCCTTCGCAAAAAACGCGAAGGATGGGGCACCCGGGGATTTGTGGTTGGGACGGAGCGATTAGAGCAGTTTCACAGTTAACATGGTCGTATAAAGAACTACACCTACGGTGAAACCGCGCTACGCCTCGGCGTGAACGACTCCCTGCTCGATCAGCCAGCCAACCGACTCGCGTACCGCTTCGAGCGAGCTATAGCGCGGCTCATATCCCAGCATGGTACGGGCTTTGGCAATACTGCAGTTCGGCGAGTGAGCAATGTGATCCCAAGTCACAGCGGCGTCCTTCTTCGTAGCTCCCTGTCGCCACTCTTCCCAAGACAAAAACCGCAGCTGCGCAGGCCGTCCAAACAACGCTCCGGTGCGCTCTGCATATCCCCGCAGCGTTACCGCTGCGGGCGATACGACGTGAAAGCTCTCGCCAATGGCGAGGCTTCTTCGCTCCACGGCTCTTTGAAAGCATTGCGCCACATCGTCCGCGTGGACGTGATGCAGGGTCTCCATCCCGATGTTCGGGAGGTTGACCTCCCTGCCCTGCAGCAGCATCGAGAAGACTTCAGGATTGAAATTGCCGGCAGGATTGACCGGAACCCAGCCCGGCCCTACCAGGTGCCCGGGGTGCAGAATGGTCACCGGCAGCGCCGACTCGCGCGCCTCGCGCAGAAGATATGCCTCGATCGCAGCCTTTCTCTCCCCGTAGTCCCCGAATGCTGTTCGCGGCTCGGCTTCCGTTGTCGGGACCTCGACGCTCGGTCCATGCACCCAGATGGTGCCGCAGTGCAGAAGATGCCCCTTGCGACCGCGCATTGCTGCAACGAGCTGCTGCGCGCTTTCCAGCTGGTAACACGTAAGATCGACCACCGCATCCGCATCCAGCTTGGCGACGTTCTCGCCGAAGCGTCCAGCCGCCTCCTCCGCCGTCCGGTCCATCTCCACCCGCTCGATCGATCGCCATGCCGGGTGCTTCTGGTAAGGCTCCTTCAAGCCCCGGCTGATGCAGACAACAGCGTGGCCGGCATCGACCAGCCGGGGTGTAAGAAAGCTGCCGATATGGCCGGTCCCCCCAATGATCGCTACACGCATCTTCTGCCTCCACTTCCCGGTTACTCCGCTTCAACGTAACTGCGACCGTGAGCTCAGATCAAGCCGCGCAGGGTACCCCCAATGTCGAGAGTAGCGCCGGTGATGAACTTGGCCAAAGGTGAGGCGAGAAAGGCGATGGCGTTCGCAACGTCTTCGGGTTGTCCGATGCCAAGGGGCATGTAACGGTCTTCCAGAAAGCGTTTTAGGGCGGTCTCTCTATCGACGCCGTAGCTTTCGACGAGTTGATCGACGATTCCCCCGGGACGGCTCCACATCTGTGTCCAGATCGGTCCCGGCAATACCGCATTCACGCGGACCTTCGGAGCATATTGGACGGCCAGCGCTTTGCTGAAATAGAGCAGGCCTGCTTTGCAGGTTCCGTAGTCCATCATGGTGGGTTCGGGCTGCTTGGCCAGGTCGGAGGCGGTATTGACAACTGAAGCGCCACCGAGCTCGGCCATTTTGGGAAGGAGCGCACGGCAGGTTCGGATACACCCCATCAGGTTAATCTCGAAACTCCTGGCCCAGCGCTCGTCAGAGATCTCTTCGAAAGATGCGGAGTTCCCCACACCCAGATTGTTAACCAGGATATCGGGCGCTCTTCCAAAGGTGGCGAGCACGTAAGCGGTTGCCTGTTCGACGCCGTCGGCGGTTGCCAGATCGGCTTCCACAACGCCAGTCCATCGATGTGCCTTTTCCTGAAGTGCAGCTCCATCCCGGTCGGCCACAATGACGCTTGCACCTTCCTGGCTGAGCAGGTCAGCAGTGGCTTCGCCTATACCGTGCGCACCGGCATTGATAAATGCGTATTTTCCTTTGATCCGATAGTCCATGCCTTGCTCTTGGTTTCTGCCGCGCACGGCGGCTATTCGTGGGCAAACGCGTCCTGATGCATTCCGCGCCATTCTGCTGAGAGTTTCTGGAGAACTTCGGTCGGCGTAGCCCCATCGTGGACCACAACCCGGTAGCGCAACTCCAGCGGAGCATCCGGATGAATAGTCATTGGTCCTAGAGCTGTGATGCAAGGATTCAACATCCACAGATAGCGGGCATTGTGCCAGAGAGTGGGCGGGTTCAGGGGATGATCGAGCACGGCGACGCCGAGCACCTTACCACTATCCTTGAGCTGAATGGTGTAGTCGTACCATGGTTCGGATGGCAAGTCGGATTCGGGATAGGAATAATGCGGGTCCGGAAGGTAAACCTTACCTGCTGCCGTGGCGTAATAGGAGTCGCCATCCTTGCGCGCTTGCACCGCGAAGCCCCCGAATGCCGTCTGGCGAAGCACGTAGTCGTAGAGCGGGGCAAAGCGGTAATAGAGATCGATCACGTATACGCCATCTCGTTCGGTGACGGAAACCTCGTCGGTTTCATCCATCATTTTGCGATTCTCGATCAGCCAATCGTTATGGATTTCGAGTTGGGCGTGTTTGGAATCAGCACTTACCAGCTTGACGTCACGCGTCTGGATCAGCCGGCCTTCGCGCGGTGCATAGACTCCCCAGGCCCAGAAATCACCTCGTTCAACGGTGTACCCACGCACCGGGTGAGTGGGCGGGGCCTTGGAGTAATCGTTCGGAATGCGGAACTCGGAGTCCATAAAGCCGAACCATATTCCGCGGTGATGCGGGTGATCATTGGGCGCGATGTTAGTGATGCGCTCGCCCGAAGGAGTGTTCACCGGATGGAAGCAGGCGACACTCGGCGAAGTGAGCCCAATGTCCTCCGGCTTCTTAGTCATGTATTCGAAGATCACCTGACCATTCGGCGTCTTGAGCTGCATACCATATTGGACGGGAACGAGCGTATAGTCCGACTCTCCGAACGCTCGCCCGGAGATCGCGAGTCCAATCAGGAGAACAAGAACGGCGCCGAGCGGGAGACGGCGGAGGTAAGCAAGCATCATGCGGCGTGGCATCAAGAGATCCCCCCGCCGGCAGCTTTGGCCAGCTCCTTGTCAGCATCACTATCGTCCGGCCGGAGCTGCAGCGCTCGCCTGTCATAGGAGGCTGCTTCTTGCAAATCGCCGCGTTTGGCGGCGATATCTCCTAAACCCAACTCCGCCTTCTCATCCGACGGATTGACTGCCAGTGCCGCCTTGAATTCGTCTTCCGACTGCGCTTGCAGGGACTTGTCGGAAGAGTTGTAAAGCATCTCCGCTAATTCAAAATGCAGGCTGGGAAGCCGCGGATCCAGCTGAAGCGCCTGCCTGAGGTTCGCAATGGCCGCAACTTCTTCGCCTTGCCGGGCCAATTCATGCGCCATCACCTGATGCATCTGTGCACTGTTGGGCGCAACCATCGCCAGGGTCAACATCGCCTGACCGGCCAAATCGGAGTGGAGCCGATAGGCCGTGTGAAGAAGATCTACATCCGTCGGCTCCAGTTTCAGCATGTTCGAGATGATCGCCGCAGCCTTGTCCAGATCGCCTGTTGAGGAATAGCTATCGATCAGCTCATTGCCGACTTGTATGGCAAATTTCTCGTCCTGCAGGTGCGGGAAAGCGGCTTCAAGGTCTTTGCGCCCCTCGGTCTCGCTGCTCGTCCGTTCTTCTGCCAGACCAAGCAACGCCTGAATCTTCCACAAGTCCGGGCGTAGTTTCAGCGCGGCGCGAAGCTGGGGAACAGCATCGGCATAGCCGCCACGAAAGAAAAGTAACACTCCGAGGTTGCCCCGGGCATCTACATTCGCCGGATCAAGTGCGACGACTGCTTTCAACTCCGCCAGAGCCAATTCCGGCTTCCCCTCACTCAGGTATTGCTGCGCCAGACGGGCGTGAGACGCGAGCTGCTGCTGCGGGCTCGACGGTGCTTGAGGGAAAGATGGCAGGATAGCGAGGGACGCGAAGAGGAAGGAGGCGACGACTTCTTTTGCACACATAACACTCAAATGATACCGGCAAAGGTTTGCTTCTGAATGCAGCCCACAAAGCCAAGGGACGATGGGTGCCTAATCCCTATCTGGCGCGCACTTTGCATCGGCACCTTAGTTCATCGTTCGGTAGGCACAGATTCGTGGTTTCCCATATCCCGCACAAAAGAGGTGTGAGATATGGGCACCCGACCTCAGATGAGCCGCCGGTACTTAGGAGCGGCTGCCGTACTGCCTCACTTGTTCATCGCAGACTTCCCTGCGTCGCCCTTGGTCGACCTTCTGCCGTGCATATTATTCCAAAAGATAAATGCCCCGAATCGAGTCGCAGTCACGATATCTACTGCGCCGTCATGGTTGAGATCGACTGCCAGCACGTCGGAGCCCGCGCCAGAGCGGTTATCAATCAAGTGCGGGACGAACTTTGCGCCGCCCGGGACGGTGGGATCTCGGACCGTCTGATACCAATACAGTACGGGTTTCCCGTACGGATCGGGATCCAGATAGTCATCGCGATGCGACCAATACCGCTTGCCGACGATGAAATCCGGAATGCCGTCGCCGTCGACATCCGCATAGGTGGTTCCGTGTCCCTCCGAGAAGGTCACGCCTCCCGCATTCTTCGTCGAAAAGCCGTCCATGATCATATGCTGCACAAAGGAGATCTTTCCTTGTGCATCCCGCTTCTGCTCGAACCAGGCCAAGCCCCAGCCGTGCGCATCGAGGACGGTGACGACATCATTTAAGCCGTCTCCATTTACGTCATATACGGCCATTACGCTGCCCCCCATGCGGGTGCGGGCATAGCGGCCGAAGACCTCCGGATGATAAGTCCACGAACTCTTTTCGCTTCCAGCCGGCGGATGCTCCCACCATCCATAGGCGCTTACGATGTCCATTCGCCCATCACCGTTGATATCGCCCACGCCAATTCCGTGGGCGGTGGCATAACCCTGTTCAGAAACATTTTGAACAACCCATGGCCCGGTCGGGTTTGCCGGATCGGGCTTCGCATAGCGGACGTATCCCTCGGCCATATAAACCACTGCTGGTTTTCCATCGCCATCCACGTCCCTTACCACCGCAATCTCTGACTGGAATTTGTCTACAACCCGATAAACGTCCCAGCGCCGTTCTTCTCCTTTCGGATTCACATACAAATAGACACCCTGACTGGGGCCGCCGAACTTGGCGGTTATCACGTCCGGCCAGCCGTCACCGGTAAAGTCCGCGGCAAACTCCATCCATGCGTTATCGGCGTACTCCGTAGAGGGATTCGAAGTCTGGGCAAGATAAATTTCCCTTGATTTCGTGTAGTCAGGCCCATAGTAGATGTACGGACCGGCCACAACATCCAGGATGCCATCATGGTTGAAGTCGCCCGAAGCGGCACCCCAGGAGTAATAGAAATCGTTCAGGGTCTGCTTGCGGAAGTTGCTCGATGTCTCTTCAGGGACTGTAATTTTGAGGCCGAGATCCTTATAGGCAATGTCTTTGAACCGGGCTTCGCCGCTGCCCCCGACGTAGAATGCAATGGGCCCATAGCCGTCACCATCCGCTACGCCGCCGGCTTGGCTACCGTTGTTCTGGGTAGAGCGGAGAATATTCGCGTCGAAGAGCAGTTCAACCTGATTCCACTGGTTCGAACTTAGTTTGCTATCGGGTGGCCTGAAGGGCAGATTCACACCAGGCGCTGCTTCATAGGGGTTAAATCCGCCAGTAGGAGGCCGGCGAGGCGGCGGGGCAGCCGCATTGAACGGAGGTGCGATTCGCATTTGTCCTCCTCCGCGCCTTAACTGATTGCGCTCGAGTATTTTTCCGTCTGCATCCACGGTGACGCTGTAAAATTCGATGTCCGTAGCGCTGAGCAACGCATAGGTACCCTTCATGCCGCCGCCCGGGTTCTTCTCCGCGCGGAATAATACGCCGGTTTCGCAACCATCCGTGCAGCGGAATTGTGTGAACAACCCAATATCCTGGTAGGAACGGTCCAGCACGAGCCAGCCGCCGGCACCGGAAGGGCCCGGTGTTCCAGTCAGCTCGCCGTTCTCCATCTGCCATTTCGCCGGACCCATCGTATAGCCATCGGTCACATAGGTCGTGGTCACGCCTTTGTCCACATCCACAACACTGACAGTCACGCTTGGCACTACGGCGCCGGTGGAATCCGTCACAGTGCCCCGGATGTCCCCTGAATTTGTGTTTTGCGCAAGACAGCTCACGGCGAAGCAAGCTGATAGATAAAGAAGTCCCGATCGAACTGCTCCCATAGTGCCTCCGAAAGAAACTACGTGAATCTGATTTTTGACTTGAGCGTGCTATCCGGGCCAAACAAGAACAGGGACACGCATCCTCAAATTCAAGCTGATGGGATATCTTGAGAGCTTCAGCGCGCCCCTGTGCAGTTACCGCTCGCCAAGTTACGGTTACGCGCGGACCCTATTGACCGGATGGCACTTAGCGGAGCGTGGCTTGCCCCAAAAAGATGAATGTTCCAAATCTCGTAACGGTGACGATATCAATCGCGCCGTCTTTGTCAGATCCACTGCCGTCAAGGTTGGAGCCGGAGCCAGAGTGATTGTCAATCGCTATCGTTTGCCCACGATGAAGTCGGAAATGCCATCGCCATCTACATCCGCGTAAAACTGGCCATGGCAAAAGCAGCCATCAACAGCGGGCGTTTCCAATACATAGGCTTTTGCTTCGCTAAAACGAGCGTTCAGATCTGAACTAGACTGTCATTGGCAATCACTTGGGCAGGGCAAAGGCAACGTAAGCCCGGTTTGCGGCTCTGGTCTTGGACCCATAGGAGATCTGTCGTGCCGAGGTCTTGGCAGATGCGGCCGGGACCACGAGATATTTACGCCCGTGGACTTCATACATCGCGGGGATTTTCTGTGCCCGCTGGCAATGTCGCGACCCACAAGATGTTGCCCATGTCGTGTGGTTCTGCTGAGCGCCGGCAAACGGAAGACTCACGGCGACGATGGCCCAAGGTGGCTTCGGGCGGCAATCCAGTACGGCGGCTAATGCGGTTGGGTTCCCCATCGGCTGCTCAGCATTTTCGTTGGGTGGATAGCAGGTCTGCGTCTGCGCAGGTAACGGTTACGCAGAGGACCGGCTCAATGAACTCACGGTAGTACCACCCTGGTGGTCATCAGGGCGTGATTGGTTACGGAGCCGTCGATGATCTCGCTCCGGATCACCGCCTGATAGTAGCGTGGCAGCGAGCCCCGGTTTTCAGCCTCCAGTGCTTTGACGAGTTGGGAGGCACCGTTGGAGGTGCTAAGAAAGTCGATGGCCCCCCATGTCGCCCAGCTGCCAAGCCCGGCTGAAGTCACGATCTTGCGGCTGTTGTCGACGCCAGGAAGAACGCTGAACAGCGCGTAACATACTTTTATCTGCCCGGTGACCGGATCGGCGAGGTTTTCATATGACCCGCGCTCCCGGGGGGCGGGCTGACGAAGAATGATATGGCCATCCCCCGTGTTATACAGCGGAGCACTCTCGGTGCCGATCTTGGCGATCATTCCGTTCATCCCCGAGGCACCGATAAAGATCACATTGCTTCCCCGCGCCTCGTTCAAAGTGAGGACACGGCTGGGTAACACGTTTGGGGATTGTCGGAACTGCGCGGCCAACGCGGTGAGCCGGTTGACGCCGAGTACCTCTCCCATGCCGGTCCATCCATCGCTAAAGTACAGCTTTTGTCCTTTCACCAGGAATTGCGCCCTGGGAAAAGCCGCCAGCGCGGCGGGGTTATCGCCTTTCATCTCCATTTTGGCCTTACGGGCGAGGCGGACGGGGTCGACTCTTGAGCGCGATTCACGGGATACACTGTTGGAGAAATTCGCTAAGGCAGAGGGCAATGCTGGACACAACACAAAATGTTTTCATCGTCATTATTTCCCTGGCGTGCTCCCTCTTCTTTATGTCGGCAATGAACTATTACTGGCCGCCAGAGAAGCGACGGGCGCACAACGACCTCATTGGCTGGCAGCTCTCTGTTCTGGGCACGACCTATGCGGTTATCGTCGGCTTCATGCTCTACACGGTTTGGATCAACTTCGGACTGGCTGACTTGAATACAGATGCCGAGGCTAGTTCGCTCGTGAATGTCTACCGGCTGGCAGGAGGCTTGTCTCCGCAAGAAGGCGGAAGACTCAAAGTGCTGGCGCGGGCGTATGGCAATGCGGTGGTCGGTCATGAATGGGCAGAGATGGCCGGCAACATCATGCCCACGGAGAGCGGGGAGATCACCCGCCAGATGTGGCTGACTCTCATGGCCGCGAAAACAGCCTCGCCTAATGAGATTACGGCGGAAGACCACGCCCTGTACGAACTCAGCGCCTTAGCCGGATATCGCCGCATCCGCCTGGTGCAGAACGCATCACGGCTTCCCGGCGTGCTCTGGTGTGTCCTGCTGGTGGGAGGAATCGTCACCGTTGCGTCTACGTGCATGTTCGGCGCCTCCAATGGCGCATTGCACGTCATCCAAGTGAGTGCGTTTACCTTGCTCATCGCGCTGGTGCTGGTTGCGATTGCCGACATCAATCGGCCCTTCCAGGGTTCAGTCCATGTAAGTGATTACGCTTTCCGGCGCGCTCAAATGGATATGAAAGAACCATAAGGCAGATCAGCCTTGGCTAACTGCGGGTGAGCGAGACGGTTCGCAGACGCAATGCATTGGCGATGACGGAGACGGAGCTGAAGCTCATCGCCGCCGCGGCGATCATTGGATTGAGCAGCAATCCAAATACCGGGTAGAGCACACCCGCGGCAAGCGGCACGCCCAGGGCGTTGTAGAAGAAGGCGAAGAAGAGATTCTGGCGAATGTTCCGCATCGTGTGGCGACTGAGCTTCACGGCCTTCACGATGCCCCGGAGGTCGCCTTTGACCAGCGTGACGCCCGACGATTCAATCGCCACGTCGGTCCCAGTCCCCATCGCAATTCCGACATCGGCTTCAGCCAGGGC
>PLZN01000378.1 GCA_003152195.1 Acidobacteriaceae bacterium | reverse complement strand
GCACTTCGTGCGGGGCTACTTTCAGCCGTCCCGGCAATGCCGGGACTCCTATGATCTTTGACCCGCTGTTAAGGGTTTGAAGCGAGGGCAATGCCTACTCCACTTCAAGCAAAGTGCCGGGTGCCCCATCCCCCCGGATTTCCTGTAAGGCTTGGTGGGGTCAACGAACTGAGGAAGTACACACCCACGGGGCCGCGCTATTGGCGAAATGATCTACACTCGATTTTGGTGATGCACGAGCCTGAGATTATTGAGCCGGAAGCGCTCGAGCGTGAACTTTCTCCGTCGGCGCGCAAGATGCGCATGCTGCGGACGCTGGTGTGCGGAAGCCGCTACGAGCGGGCTGCCCGCGCAACAGGCGCCAAGGTGGTGGCCGGCGTCGACGAGGTCGGACGCGGCGCGCTTTTTGGTCCTGTGGTCGCTGCGGCGGTGATTCTGCCCGAAGGATGCCGCATTCCAGGTCTGCGCGACTCCAAGCAATTGATCGCCGAAGAACGCCAGCGGTTGGCGCGCATCGTAGAGCGCCGAGCCTTGGCCATCGCGATCGAGGAAGTAGATGCCGAGACCATCGATCGTATCAATATTTACCAGGCAACGCGGATGGCCATGAGGGCCGCCGTCTGCCGTCTGGCAATGCTGCCGGACCACCTGCTGGTGGATGCCATGCGGCTCGACCTCGCGTGCGGGCAGACCAGCATCATCTACGGGGATTCCCTGAGCGTCTCGATCGCTGCGGCTTCGGTGGTCGCCAAGGTGTACCGCGATGGCCGCATGTGCCAACTGGATCGTGAGTACCCACAGTATGGTCTTGCCTCTCATAAGGGCTACAGCACGCCAGAGCACAAGCAGGCCCTGTTGGCGCATGGGCCGAGCCCACTGCATCGCAGAAGCTTTCGCCCGGTAGCTGAAAATTGCCTGCCCTGGGACTAGAGCAAAATCTTCGAGGAGAAGCAATTTGCCTCTGCGGCTGATGTGCTTTACCGCTCACCCCGATGACGAGTGTGGGGCCTTTGGCGGTGCATTAATGCTGGCGCACCGGCGTGGTGTGGAGACCAGCGTGGTTTGCCTGACCGAAGGCCGCGCCGCGTCGCACCGGGGCGATGCCCTTAACGGCGGGGAACTGGCCCATCTGCGGCGGCAGGAATTTGCCGCCGCCCTCCGGGTACTGGGCGTCGCCCACGGCGAGGTGCTCGCCTACCCCGATGGCCAACTGGCGCAACAGGACTTTTCCGGGGTCACTGCGGATCTGGTCGAGCGCATTCGCAGTTTCCGCCCCCACGTGGTGCTGACCTTCGCAGGCGATGGCAACGTAAACCTGCACCCCGACCACACCATGGTTTCCTGCTTTGCCACCGCGGCCTTTCATTGGGCTGGGCGCGGTAATTTTGCCCCGGAGCAGATGGACGTGGGACTGCTTCCCTATCGTCCGCAAAAGCTGTACTACTCGGCCGCCAACTTTCTGGCCTATGCGGATGCGGAGGAAGCGCCCAAGATCGCACTCATGCCTGCCTCTCTGGTACTCGAGTTGGGTGATTTGAAGGCAAAGAAAATCGAGGCCTTCTTACAGCACACGACCCAAGCCCCCATCATGGCTAAGGTGCAGGCCGTCTTTGAAACGCATGGCGGCGAGGAAAAATACCTGCTGGCAGCCGCGCGGGGCTTTCGTTCCTCGCCGCTCGAAACGGATATGTTCGAAGGAATCGAAGAATAGCTGGGTTTCTTACCTCAGGCTGCAACCCGCGCTTGCCTTTCGACACGCTGGCGCACCAACCAGACGACCCGCGCCAGCAGCAGGACTGCCAGTACGAGAGTAATGGTGATGGGTGTGCGGACCCCGCTCTTGACGATCCACCAATAGTGAATCACCCCGCAGATGGCCGAGAGATAGGTCAGCCGATGAAGGGCCTGCCAGCGTTTTCCCCCCAGTTTGCGGATGGACCAGTTAGTTGAGGTGGCGGCCAGGGGAACCAAGAGGAGCCATGCAGTAAAACCCGCCAAGATGTAGCGGCGCTTGGCGATGTCGTCAACCATGGCGCCGACATTGAAGCCGGAATAGAGCCAGAGATAGGTGAGCAGATGCAGGCAGCCGTAAAAGAAGGCGAAAAGGCCAAGCAGGCGGCGGAAGCGCACCAGCCATGCGAGCCGGGGAGAAAGCCTTCGCAGCGGAGTAATGGCCAGTGTGATGACCAGAAGACGAAGCGTGGCAAAGCCGGTGGCGTGAGTAACCGTCGCTGTGGGATCGGGTCCCAGATTGTTTTCGAATCCGTGGTAGACCAGCAACCCGAGTGGAACCAGGCACACGAGCCAGACGGCAACCTTGAGGGCGAGAAGGACGCGTTTGTTCATCATGGCTGAGGGGCAGAGACGGCCGGGTGCCCCATCGCCCCAGAAGGTGTGAAGAAACCTTCCTTGGAATTTTCCCCGTGTAAATGGACCACGGGTGCCCCATACCCCCCCGGGTTTCCTGTGGGGCTTGGTGGAGTCAAGGAACTTCATGCGGCTTTCCTCAAAGAAAGCCGCACACGCGACCATGGGGAGTGCCGCGTACAGGAATCCGGGTATCTGACCCGTTTTTGGTCAGATGTGGGATGCCACTGCGCTCGACCTATCATCTTTCGGCCCTCGTCGATACCCCAAGTCTCNNGTCGAGGTTCGCGGAATCCCACATCTGGCGCAAAGTGCGCGCTCAGATATGGGGCACCCATGGTCCGTTGGTACGGAGAAAATCCTCAGGTGAGGTTTCTTCACACCTTCCCCAGCATACGTGGGACGATAATAATTGGTTTCCATTGCTTTCCGTGAATAGCTCAACCGCGCTTACCTCTCCAAGCAAAGGTCCCGATTCCACGCTCATTTCTACAGTCGGTTTTGGCCCCGTTATAACAAACAAAATGAGGGGCTGTGCCCCGTGTCGGTTGAGCTGTCGCTTCTCTCACACCTATGGCGCAAAGTCGGCACAATTAGAAGTTCTTTTTCAGATCCATGCCGTTGTAGAGGCTGGCGACCTGGTCTC
Organism: Acidobacteriaceae bacterium; assembly: GCA_003152195.1. Lineage (GTDB taxonomy): Bacteria > Acidobacteriota > Terriglobia > Terriglobales > Acidobacteriaceae > PALSA-350. The sequence continues at coordinate 2,790 of PLZN01000378.1, read as the reverse complement.
CGTAGCCGTTGAACATGAGCGTGGGTTGGCGCTGGCTAAAGATCGACGCGCCGATGCGGCGTTCGCTCTTTTGACTCCAGCGTGGGTGGTCGACATTGGGGTTCACGTTGGAGTAGAAGCCGTATTCCCGCGGCGCCATCTCGTTCCATGCCGTGCGCGGCTGGTCGGAGGTGAAGTGTATTTTCACGATCGACTTCGCAGATTTGAAGCCATATTTCCACGGTACGACAAGGCGCACTGGGGCGCCATCCTGGTTGGGCAACACTTCCCCGTACAGGCCGAAGGTGAGCAGGGTGAGCGGGTGCATGGCCTCGTCCATGCGCAACCCTTCCGAGTAGGGCCAGCCCAGGTCTATCTGTTGCAGGCCCGGCATAACCGAAGAATCCTTGAGCGAAAGAAACTGCACGTATTTCGCCTTGGGTAGAGGTTCGGCCCAGTTGATCAGTTCGGAAAGCGAATAACCGGCCCAGGGAATGACCATGCTCCAGGCCTCGACACAGCGGTGACGATAGACGCGCTCCTCGATGGGGCGGAAGCTGAGGAGCTCGTCGATCCCCACCGTCTTCTTCTGTTTTACCAGCCCGTCCACCGTCACGGTCCAGGGGCGGACCTTCAGGTGTCCGGCGTTCGCCGCTGGATCGCCCTTCTCCACGCCGAACTCGTAGAAGTTGTTATAGGTCGTGATGTCTTTGTACGAGGTGAGTTCCAACCCGCTGGTGGAAAGCGGGCTCTTCACCGTCTGCAGCTTGGTGGCCGCCGCTTCCACTTCATCTTGGGGCTCAATCATCCCAGCCACACGATCAACTCCCAACCCGACGGCTCCGAGGGCGGCGGCGCCGGTCATGAAGGTCCTTCGGTTGAGGTAGGCACTCTTGGGGGTAATTTCAGAGGATGGAATTTCGTTCGACTTCTTAATCAGCATAGATCTCTCTTCCCGGCCCTTGGTACAGAGTCTGACGCTTAACACGCTCGTAGGTTACGCCCGCCGCACAATGTCTTGTTCATACACGAAAGCGGAGCCCGATAGAATGTCGATTTCGGGGACCTATAAGGAGCAACGAGTCCGCCGGAAGGTTTGGATTCTATTGACCAGGACCGGCGGTAAGTTGAAGTCTGGGCCGCCCAGCCCGCCACCGGAGATGCGGTCCTGGACCGCCTAGGGCTATCCGCCGCCCGCAAGGTTAAGCAAAGCTCGACCACTCAAAACAAAGGCCTTGTTCCCTCTTTTGCAACGGCGCCAAGAGGCTCTTTGTTCTGTTTTTCATCGCAAATTCTTCAGATGTTTACAGGCAACTGCGAACCTCACACCAGCAAAACCTGGTTCCGCGCGGCATTCAGCTTGCGTGAGCTTTGTTCTGCCTGCGGTCAAACAGTAAAGAGAGGTCAAATGAAGAACCCACTAAAGACGCTGGCGACGCTGGCGCTTGTCTCGGCACTGTCTGCCGGGCTGGCACAGACAACAGCGACCGGCACCAAGAGTACTTCTTCGCCAGCGCACAAGCGGACGACCCGGAAGACACCCCCCAAGCCTTCGGTGGAAAGCCAGATTCAGGGGCTACGGGAAGAGATGCAGACGCAGATCCAGCAGTTGAGGCAACAGCTGAATGATCGCGACCAGCAGTTGCAGCAGGCACAGCAAGCGGCAGCCGCAGCACAGGCCGCGGCGGCCCAGGCTCAGCAACAGGCTGCACAGCAGTCGGATACGCTCACCCAGAACACCCAGGCGGTGAGCAATCTGCAGGGCGCCGTTACCGACTTGAAGACGAACAACGTTTCGTTGGCAACCACCGTCCAGGCTGAGCAAGAAAAGGTACAAAAGCAGATTGGGAATCCCGACGCAATCAACTTCAAGGGCGTTACTCTCTCCCCAACCGGCAGCTTCCTGGCGGCAGAAACGGTGTATCGGCAACGTGCCACCGGCGGCGACATCAACACACAGTTCACCGGCGTTCCGCTCAACGACTCGGCCCAGGGTCACTATTCGGAGTTCTATGGAACCGGCCGCCAATCCCGTGTCGCGTTGTTAGCCGAAGGCAAGGTGAGCGACGACCTGCTTCTGCACGGCTACTACGAGGCCGATTGGCTGAGCGCAGCTGCAAGCTCCAACAACAACCAGAGCAATAGCTATGCCCTGCGGCAGCGGCAGCTTTGGGCGCAGGCGCGTTGGGGCAGTCTGACCTTCACCGGCGGCCAGATGTGGTCGTTGGCGACAGAGACCACCAGGTTAACGCAAAACAGGTCCGAAATCCTTCCCTCCACCATCGATTCCCAATACGCCGCCGGCTTTGTATGGGCGCGTCAATATGGCTTTCGCGTGAGCAAGGATTTCGGCACCAAGCTCTCTCTTGCAGCGTCGGCCGAGAATCCGCAGATTCTGGGCATCGCCGGCCACGGTTTCCCTTCCAACGTCGTCATTGGGCAGGCAGGTAACAGCGGCGGTCTGTACAACGCTTTCAACGGGAACTACGCTTCGAACGTGGCTCCAGACTTCATCGCAAAACTTGCCTATGAACCGGGTTGGGGCCACTATGAAATCTTTGGCGTCGGCCGCTTCTTCCGCGCTCGCATCTACCCGAATGCCACCGCTGCCACTCCCTCCGCGGCCGGTGCGTATAACGATACGACCACCGGTGGAGGCATCGGCGGCAGCCTGCGGGTTCCCACCTTGCAAAAACACTTGGACGTGGGATTAAAGGGACTTTGGGGCGACGGCATCGGCCGCTATGGCAGCAGTACCATTGCCGACACAACTGCCCGTCCGGATGGCCAGTTGGCTCTGATCCACGGGTT
>PLZN01000436.1 GCA_003152195.1 Acidobacteriaceae bacterium | reverse complement strand
TAAAGAAAGCCGCATGAAGCTCGTGGAACCCACTAAATTCAACAGGAAATCCGGGGAAGCGAAGTGGAGGGACCTGCGGTATCAGTCATTTGCCCTACCTCTGCTCTCTGGGATATATAGTGCGAAATTCTAACTCAGGACACTAGTACGTCGAAGGTGCAAATGGCCCACGACACAGCTCAGGGGTTGTCTTGGAGTAACCCCACGAAATGGATTTATGCGCCTAGCGATAGAACTCGAACAGGCGATCAGGGTCCTTTCGAAATACTCGTGAGGAGTTTCCCATCCTTCGCAAACAAGGCGAAGGATGGTACTTTGCTACCTGACCCATCCTTCATTGCGGAGTGATGATTCCGCCCGCACGATGCCGGGCCGGCAAGGTCATTCCCCGGTGGTCCTTTTCTGCTTCTTCCCGGCCCGAATGTCCTGGAGTAGGCAGTGCGAGGTTCATGGCGGCTGCTATCACGTCAGCGTATTTGAGACCTGCTCCGGTATTGAAAATGACGACTTTGTCCGCGGGCGAAAGCCATCCGCTGCCGATCAGATGGTCGTATGCCGCAGTGGCGGCGGCTCCTTCAGGAGAGAGAAAGAGCCCTTCGCGCCGTGCCCAATCGAGAAGCGACGTTAGAATCTGATCGTCGTCGAAGTCCAGGACGAGCCCACCCGACTGCCGGACGATGTCGAGAATAAGACCATCCCCGTAAGGCTTGGGCACTCGCAGGCCCGAGGCAAAGGTGGCTGCGTTCGGCCACATTTGCGATGCAACGTCGCCCTGGCGGAATGCCTTGGCCACGGGAGCACAGCCGGAGGCTTGCACCGCGATCATCTTCGGCCGTTTCATCGTGCCGCGGGACTCCACCCAGCCCAACTCTTCCATCTCTTCAAAGGCCTTCCACATCCCGATCAGTCCAACTCCACCCCCCGTGGGATAGAAGACGGCATCGGGATACTGCCAGCCCGACTGCTCCACCAGTTCATACCCCATGGTCTTCTTGCCTTCGACGCGAAACGGCTCCTTGAGGCTGGAGATGTCGAACCAGCCCTCGGCATCCTTCCGCTCAGCGACAATGCGGGCACAATCGGAGATGAGGCCGTCCACCAAAGTGACGTTCGCGCCATAAGCCACCCCCTCGAGGTAGTTGGCTAAAGGAACGTCACGCGGCATAAAAATGTGGGCCTCGATTCCGGCGGCTGCGGCGTAGGCTGCCAGCGCCCCGGCGGCGTTGCCTGCGGACGGCACGGCAAGTTTCTTCAATCCATAATGGCGCGCCATGGTCACGGCCATGGAAAGCCCTCGCGCCTTAAAGGTGCCGGTTGGGTTGGCTGCCTCTTCTTTGAGGAAGAGGTTGGGATAGCGCCGGCTGCGCAGCATGGGAGTGAAGCCTTCACCGAGCGTGACTGGCGCCGCCGAAGGGAGCACGCCGGCATAACGCCACATGCCCAGGGAGGTAGGGGAAGCGGCAGCCCGAGCCTGGATGTCGTCCCGCGAGGCCGATTTTCGCAGCGCGGCCATGTCATAGCGGACGTAGAGCACTCCTCCGCATTGAGGACAAAGGGTTTGCACGCCTTCGGCGGAGAGGTGGGATTGGCAGCGGGAGCACTCCAGGTAGGCGATCGAAGGCATAAACCGATGATATTTGAGCGGATACCGTCATGCGATGGCCCGCTCGTCATATCGCCGCGCGGGGGAGGCAACAGGTAAACTAGAGGAGTGACTACCCGGCTCATTGCAATCGATATCGATGGCACCCTCATGCCCTCGACAGGCCCTAGAATCAGCCCGCGCAATTGTGCGGCTTTACAGGCGGCCGAAGCCGCTGGGATTGAAATCGTCATCGCCACCGGGCGCAGGCAGGCCTACGCGATGCCATTGATCGCCCAGGTGGGCCTCTCCGAAGACTCGGTGATGATCTCCTCCAATGGAGCCGTAGTGCGCGGCTTTGACGGGGAGTTGCTGGATCGCCGCTTTTTGCCCCTCGAGACCGCCCGGCAACTGTGCGTTGCGTTGCGTGGCTACCAAACGATGGTCTTTACCTTCGACCGCGAAGGAGCCGGCGCCATGGCGATCGAAAACCTGCAACAGCTCCATGCACGGGTGGCCAAGTGGGTGGAAGCCAATCGGCCTTACCTGGTCGAGATGCAGCCGATGGAGCGTGCCTTCGATGGGGGCGAGGAGCCCGTCCAGGGCATGATTTGCGGCACGGTCGCGGAGATGAAAGAAGCGGAAAAGCAATTGCTCCTGAGCGACGTGGCCGCGGATATTGCCATGCACCGGACCGAGTACGCGGGGCGCGATCTGAGCATTCTCGACCTCTTGCCGCCTGGTTGCTCCAAGGGTGCGGCGCTCGATAGCCTGGCCCGCATCCGCGGCCTGGACCGCGAGCAGATCATGGCCATTGGCGACAATCTCAACGACGTGGAGATGCTGGAATATGCCGGGCGCGCCGTGGTGATGGCCAATGCCAGCGAGGAGCTGCTGGTCATGGCCCAGCAGCGGGCCTGGGAGCTTACGGTGTCGAACGATGACGATGGTGTGGCCCTGGCCGTCGAAGAGGTACTGCGTCAAAATGGCGAAAGTAACGGAGAAGAGAAAATTGCCGACGGCATCGTGGTAGAGTTTGCCCAATGACGAGAATGTCCATCCTCGGGAGCTCGCTGGGAGCGGTCGCCTTGCTGGTGTCCGTGCCCGCCCTGCATGGCGCCGAAGCCGTCACTCTGAGGAATGGTTTTAATCTGCTGTGCGATCACCGGCACGAGGCTGACGGCAGGGTGCGGCTCTTCACCGGCCAGGGCAGCGACAACTTCATTGAAGTGGATGCGGCGGAGATCGCCTCGGTGGACATTGTGCCTGATCCGCCGGCGAAGGGGCCAGGCGCAGCCCTGAGCAGCGGAGCGAAAACCGCCGAGCCCCGGCTCACCGACGCCGATGTGCACGAGCTGATGACCCAGGCCGGAGACCGCCATAATCTGGACGTGGACCTGCTGGCGAGTGTTGTGCGGGCGGAAAGCGGCGGCAACATTCTGGCCTTGAGCCGTACCGGCGCGCAAGGCCTGATGCAGTTGATGCCTGGAACCGCGGCGGAACTAGGCGTGGCAGACAGCTTTCGCGCGGATCAAAACATCAACGGCGGCACGGCGTATCTGGATGCTTTGCTGGTGAGGTATCACGATCACCTGGCTCTGGCTCTGGCGGCCTACAATGCCGGGCCGGCCGCGGTGGATAGGTACCACGGCGTGCCTCCCTATCGCGAGACCCGGACTTATGTGGCGCGGGTGATCCGCGAGTTCAACCGCAGAAAGCAGTTGGAGAAGCTGCACCCAGAGGCGCGGCGGATCGATCACGGCAGCGCGGCCGCTCTTTCCTCCATGCCAGCCAGCCAATAGGGCAACGTTCCTGCCGTCGCATTTGGAGTCGCATTTGAAAAAGCATCAATGGATCATGTACGTCGTGGGAGCGATACTCCTGGGGGCGCTGGTGTGGCTTGTCCACACACGCGTCCACTTTCAGTGGAGCGTCTTTCGCGATCAGTTACAGCACGTGGACTGGAGGCGCATCGTCCTCGGCGTGGCCATGGTCGTGTTCTGTTACTGGCTGCGTGCGGCGCGTTGGGCGGTGCTGTTGAAGCCGCAGAAAAAGGTAAGCTCGCTCGTCCTTTTGGGCTCGCAAGTGATTGGCTTTACCGCGGTCGCTCTTTTCGGCCGTCTGGCGGATCTGGTGCGGCCATATCTGGTTGCACGGCGAACCAATTTGCCGCTCAGTTCACAAATAGCGGTCTACACGGTGGAGCGCATGTTCGACCTCGGTGCGATGGCGCTGATTTTCTCCAGCGCTCTGCTGCTCGCATCCGACCGCGCTACGCTGCCCCATCACGAGGCCCTGCAGCACACCGCATTGGGCGGCCTGGCGGTCACATTCGTCCTGGCCATTTTCGCCATCAGCGTGCGCGCTTCGGGCAGGGCCATTGCCGGCTTTGCGGAAAAGACCCTCGGCTCGCTCTCGCCGGCGCTCGGCCATTCGGCGGGAACCAAGATTCGCGCCTTCCGCGACGGCCTCGATTCGATAGCGACCCTGGGTGACTTTTTCCGCGCCATGGGTCTCTCGCTCCTCATGTGGGGCTTAATTACACAGGCCTACCTCGAGACCACCCGGGCTTTTGTGCTCTCGCCCCAGCTCTCTTCGATGACCCTCGCGCGCTGCATGGTGTTGATGGCTGCGAGCATGGTTGGATCCATGGTCCAACTGCCGGTGATTGGATGGTTTACTCAGATCGGCGTCACTACCGGCGTGATGCAGAGGATCTTTCATGTGCAGTTTGAACCGGCGCTGGCCTGCGGCACGATGCTGCTGATCGTGACCTTCATGTGCGTCATCCCGGTGGGCCTGATCTGGGCTCGCGTCGAGCATGTCTCGCTCAAGAAGGTCTCCGAGCAGTCGGAGCATTTCAGCAATGAGGATGCGGAGCCGACTCCGGCTGTCAGCGAGGCATGAGGCTACGCCGGGTGTTCCAGGTTCGCACTTGGAAGCTGTGAAGAAACCTTCCTTGGAATTTTCCCCGTGTAGTTGGACCCCGGGTGCCCCATACCCCCGGATTTCCTGTGGGGCTTGGTGGAATCGCCGAACTTCATGCGGCTTTCCTCAAAGTCGCCCACCGGCGTTGCCGACCCGCAGTGATATGAAACGGGGATTTCTTGTCCTCGGCAGAAAGTGCAACAAGTCCCCGGGTGCCCCATCCTTCGCGCTTTTTGCGAAGGNNCGTCGCCTATCCCACCCTTTGCAAAAAGCGCAAAGGATGGGGCACCCGCCTTTTCGTGGTGCTTCTTGCCGTGCCAAAGACCAACCGCGGCTTGATCGAGAACCTGTTTCTTCTCAGAAAGCCGCACACGCGACCATGGGTGGTGCCGCGTACAGGAATCCGGGTACCTGACCCGTTTTTGGTCAGATGTGGGATACCACTGCGCTCGACGTGTCGTCTTTCGGCCCTCGTTGATACCCCGAGTCTCGATGCATCCTTGGGGCGAACGGTCGACGTTCGCGGAATCCCACATCTGGCGCAAAGTGCGCGCTCAGATATGGGGCACCCATGGTCCGTTTGTACGGGAAAATCCCCAGGCTTCATGATGATGAGAACAATAGAGAACGGGTGAGAGCATGGGGCTCTCGCCCCTCGTCCTCTGAACGGCAAGTACCACGGCTGCTAGAATTTATCCACTGATGAAATGCCCATATTGCGGTTTTGCGCAGGATCGAGTGGTAGATTCGCGCGAAAGCAAAGAAGCGGACTCGATTCGCCGCCGCCGCGAATGCGAGGGCTGCAACAAGCGCTTTACTACCTATGAGCGCATTGATGAAATCCCCTACATGGTCGTAAAAAAAGACGGCCGCCGGGAAAAATTTGAACGCCAGAAGGTATTGAGCGGTTTGCTGCGGGCATGCGAGAAGCGCCCCGTTTCCGCGGCCAAGCTCGAGGCAATCGTCGACGAGACCGAGGCATTCCTGGTGGATTCGCCGGAGCGCGAACGTACCACGAACCAGATCGGCGAGTTGATCATGAACCATCTCAAGACCATCGATACCGTGGCCTATATTCGCTTTGCCAGCGTTTACCGGGACTTCAAGGACGTACGCGAGTTCAAGGAAGAGCTGGAACAGCTCCTGAGCACCACGTCCAAGACCAAAAAGCGGTAGACAGAAATCAGGAGAGGGAATGTTAGCAGGCTCACAGGGTTCGACGAGAACGCACACCATCACGCTGATCGCGGGCGACGGCATCGGGCCGGAGGTGGCCGATGCGGTGGTACGCATTCTTGAAGCGGCAATCGAGGGAACCGGTGCAAAGTTCGCCTGGGAGCCTTTTCTGGTCGGCGCCAATGCATTCGAAAAGTACCAAAAGTACATCCCGCAGGAGATGTACGACTCGATCGAGCGAAACCACCTGGCGCTGAAAGGTCCGGTGACGACGCCGATCGGCGGCGGCTTCGCTTCGATCAACGTGCACCTGCGCAAGAAATTTGAGTTGTTCGCCAACTTCCGCCCGATCAAGAACCTGCCGGGGGTGGAGACGCGCTACCCGGGCGTCGATCTGATCATCGTGCGGGAGAACACGGAAGGCGAGTACGTCGGGCTGGAGCATGAAGTGGTGCCGGGGGTGGTGGAGTCACTGAAGATCGTCACCGAAAAGGCATCGACGCGCATCGCGAAATTTGCCTTTGAGTATGCGCGCAAGTTCAAGCGGCGCAAGATTCACGCGATTCATAAAGCAAACATCATGAAGATGTCCGACGGGCTCTTCCTGCGCTGTGCGCGCAAGGTCGCCAAGGGCTTTCCCGAAATCACCTACGGCGAGCAC
>PLZN01000314.1 GCA_003152195.1 Acidobacteriaceae bacterium | reverse complement strand
GTGCTGACCAGCTACCTGGTCTCAAGCGCCATCGTCTTGCCGATCTCCGGCTGGCTCTCTACCCGCTTTGGCCGCAAGCGTTTTTACATGACCTGCGTGGCGCTGTTTACCATCTGCTCGCTGCTCTGCGGCCTGGCCCCGACCCTGCCCTTCTTGATCCTGGCGCGCATCCTCCAGGGCATTGGTGGCGGAGGTCTGGCCCCCAGCGAACAAGCCATTCTGGCAGATACGTTTCCGGTGGAACNNNCTGGCACTGGATCTTCTTCATCAACCTGCCCATCGGCATCATCTCCCTTTTGCTCAGCAACCGGATGGTGGAAGACCCTCCCTACCTGGTTAAGGAAAGGGCCAAAGCGAATCCCATCGACAGGATGGGCCTTGGCCTGGTGGCGGTTGGCGTCGGCTGCCTGGAATTTGTCCTCGACAAGGGCCAGGAGAAGGACTGGTTCGGTGATCGCACCATCACCACCACATTCATGCTGGCCATTACCACGTTGGCCTTCTTCGTGTGGTGGGAGTGGAGGCACCCTGATCCGATTGTCGACTTGAAACTGCTGAAGAACCGCAACTTCGGCACCGCGGTCGGCTTTCAATTCGTACTTGGCATGGTGCTTTTCAGCACCACAGTCCTGATTCCACAGTTTCTGCAAGGGCTGATGGGCTACACGGCGGAGCGCGCCGGCATGGCGCTTTCCGCCGGAGCTCTGGTGTTGATGTTGATGATGCCGGTCGCGGGCCGCCTGGTGTCCCGCATGGACCCTCGCCTGATGGTATCGATCGGGTTCCTGGCGACCTCATTGGGTCTCTACAATATGACCCGGCTCGACCTGAACGTAAGCTTCGGACACATCGTGCTGTGGCGCGTCTTCCAGGTGCTCGGCTTGTCGTTCATCTTTATCCCCATCAGTACTTTGAATTATGTGGGTGTGCCCAAGGGCAAGAACAACCAGATTTCGAGCTTTTCCAACTTTGCGCGCAACTTCGGCGGCAGCATGGGCACGGCCCTTTTGACTACCTTCCTCACCCGGACCCAGCAGACCCACCAAGCGTCGCTGGCTGCGAACTTCATCCCTGGCAGCTTTGCCTATGAGAACTATCTGGCGCGTACCAAGGGCGCCTTGATGGCTAATGGCCAGGGGGCCGCCCAGGCAACGGCCGCGGCCACGGGGTACGCCTACAGGCAGTTGCTGCGACAGTCGTCCATGCTGAGCTACCAGAATGCATTTTGGGTTCTCAGTATCGTGGCCGCGGTGCTCGTTCCCTGGCCATTCATCATGCGCCGCCCACCCCCGCGCAAGAAGCCGGCCGGCGAAGCGATGGGACACTAGAGCATTCTTACGATCACTCTGAGTTGGACATGCGGGTCAAACTTCGCCCGCGCCGATGTAAGGGCCCTGGCGATGAAAGCGCGGATCGGTGAGTTGCTGGAGCATGAAGTCGGCGACGTCGGCACGGGAGATGCGCAGGGCGCCGGGCGGGAGCGCGTCGGGCAGGACGCGATAAGTGCCGGTGAAGGGTCCATCGAGGAGCCGGGGCGCCCGCACAATGGTGTAATCCGCGCCGCTGGCCGCAAGCAGCCGTTCCTGTGCGGTCTGGTCAACAAAGGGGTGTCTGAGCATGGTCTTCTTCGCAACCCAGAAGGCCATGGTAGTAAGGGCATTCTGATACTTGCCGTAGTCGGGTCGAACGCCCGCGGCGCCCAGGACGATAATCCGGGTTACGTACTCCTGATCCATGGCCTGGAGAATGTTGGGGATGGCCTGGGCAAGCACGTTCGACTTTTTCAGGTCGCGGGCCCCCAGCGCGGAGAGCACGGCGCGGTGGCCGCGGATGGCGTCCACCACAACGGCGGGATCGAACAGGTCTCCCTGAACAACGTGAATCTGAGGGTGCACCGGCAGCCCGTCGGGATTGCGGACGAACGCAGTGACTGTGTGGCCCTTAGCCACCGCCTGCGTAAGAATCAGCTTGCCGGTCCCCCCCGTGGCGCCGAAGACGATAATCTTCATCTGAACCCGGTGTTTCCTTCCGATTAGGTTGCAACCACACACTATACAAGGTCGGGCGCGAGTTGCAGCCCGGTGAATCGCGGCGCGCAGCCAGTGTCTAACCTGCACGCCCCGGTATGGCACAACCCTTCTTGCGTGGAGACATCTGAATGAAGCAGAGGGTAAGACTGATGTCAGAAAATCTGGAAAAGACGGAAAAGACACTGCGGGACCTTATCGAGACCCTGCGCGATGGACACCAGGGGTTTATCGAGTTGGAAAAGAACTTAAAGGACCCGGATGCACGTAAGCTCTTTCGCGAAGAAACGCTGGCGCGCGCGGGTTTCGCTGCGGAACTTGAGAACGAACTGCACCACTTTGGGGTCAAGGATGTGAAAGCGACCAGTTCCACTGCGGGCAAGATGCACCGCGCCTGGGGCGAACTGAAGGCCCGGCTAGGCGGTGGTGACCACGCGCTGCTGGCTACCGCCGAGAAGGGCGAAGATGAGGCCAAACACGCCTACGAAGAAGCGCTCGCCAGCGAAGATTGGCCATTGCCCCTACGAGAGATACTTCTGCGGCAGCAGAGGCACATCCTCGCCGCCCATGACCGCGTTAAGGCGCTGCGGGACCGATTGGCAGCGTAAAAAGAACGTGTGCCCCAACCTTATGGGGCACCCGATGTTTTGTTGCACGTTCCGACGAGGAACATCCACATTCGCGGCGCTACCTACCGTGCCCATTGCTTCAGCGGAGAAGACCGTCGGCTACGAACTTGCAAAGCAGGAAGGCGGCGACGCCGCCAAAAAAGACGAGCGCCATGCGGATTCCGGGCTCACGGTTGACCTCCGGAACCAGGTCTGTCGCAGTAACGTAGATGGCCACTCCGGCAGCAACAGGCAGGCCAGCGCGCACCCAAGCGGGAAAGAAATTAATTACCAGCACCCCGGCCAACGTGGCCGCAGCTACGATCGCGGCCGAGCTTAGCGCAGCGCCACGGCTGTGTCCGCTGGCGAGCATCACCGAGGCGACGGTGAAGCCTTCCGGCAGTTTATGTAGCAAGATGGCGATGAAAATGATCCAGCCAAGCCAGGAAGAGAGCACGAAGCCTGATGCAATGGCTACGCCGTCGAAGAGGGAGTGCGCCGCCAGACCGACAACGACCGAATTACTCGTGTGGGTGGAGAGAAATTCGTCGTGATGCGTCTCTTCTCCAAAGTGGAAGTGCGGCGTGGTGGTGTGTTCGAGAAGATGAATGAAGCAGTATCCCCCTAAGACAAGCACCGGTGTCCAGCGAAAGGAAAGGCGAAAGCTCTCAGGGATCATCTCGAGCAACGCGGCCGCGAGCATGAAGCCGGCGCCCAGGGCAACGAAGTATCGAAGGTAGCGCTTCTCCCAGTGGGTCCGCACCAGGATGAGAGCCCCGAAGACGTCGGCGAGCGCTGCCACCAGACCCAGAACCAGCGAAAGTGAAAAATTGGACATGGAGGCCTCGCGCCGGACGTCTTACCCGCTGTGCCGGATGTGCATAACATCGCCGTCCTCGACGCGGTAGTCCTTGCCTTCGAGCCGCAGTGTGCCCTGGGCTCGCGCCGCGGCTTCCGAGCCTGCGTTGAGCAGCGTGTCCCAGTGAATCGTCTCCGCACGGATGAAGTGCTTTTCCAGATCGGAGTGGATAGCTCCAGCACCCTCTT
>PLZN01000442.1:760-9325 GCA_003152195.1 Acidobacteriaceae bacterium | reverse complement strand
TGCTGGGCGAGACCAATCACAACAATACGCGCGTCCTGTCTAAGTACGCGCCCGACCTGGCGAAGCACAAGTTTTACGTGTGGCTCAACAACTATCACTGGGTCCCTTTGACCGTTCTTGGGGTCCTGCTCTACGCGATCGGCGGGCTGCCTCTGTTTCTGTGGGCAGGCTGCTTGCGCGTGGTCGTCGGCCTGCATTCCACCTGGCTGGTCAACTCGGCGACCCACATCTGGGGTTCGCGGCGCTTTGACACCCGGGATGACTCCCGCAACAACTGGTGGGTGGCCCTGCTGACGGGCGGCGAGGGCTGGCATAACAACCACCATGCGCACCCGGTTTCGGCCCGGCACGGCATGGCTTGGTACGAGATCGACGTCAATTACTGGGGCATCTGGATGCTCGAAAAAGTGGGCCTCGCGACCAAGGTCAACGCCAAGAGCGTTTGATTGGTATGGTTGGGAAGAGCGGACATCTACCGTTCTGAGGCTTTCCATGCGCATCCCTTTCCTGCCCTGTCTGGCCGCCGGTCTGTGCCTTCTCGCCCCCTATTGCGATGCTGCGGCTCAGGCCACCCAAGAGACGATCACGATTGACGCTCGCACGCCGGCCAGACCCTTTCCTCATTTTTGGGAACAGATGTTCGGCTCCGGCCGGGCGGTGCTCAGCATGCGGGAAAGCTACCGCGAAGACCTGCGCCAGGTAAAGCAGATCACCGACTTCCGCTATGTTCGCTTCCACGCCATTCTCCACGACGAGGTTGGCGTCTACGGCGAAGACAAGCAAGGCAATCCAATCTACAACTTTGACTACGTGGACCAGATCTACGACGGCTTGCTGGCCAATGGAGTCAAGCCGTTCGTTGAGTTGAGCTTCATGCCCAAGCTGCTGGCGGCGCGCCTTGACTACCATCCCTTCTGGTATCACCCGATCGTTTCTCCGCCGGCGGATTATGCCAAGTGGAACGCCCTTATCCACGCCTTGGCGCAGCACCTGGTTGATCGCTACGGCATCGATGAGGTGGCGAGTTGGTATTTTGAGGTCTGGAATGAGCCGAACATCGACTTCTGGACTGGGCGGCCGGCGCAGGAAACCTATTTTGAGCTTTATGACAACACGGCTCGTGCGCTCAAGGCGGTGAACCAGCGGCTTCGCGTTGGCGGCCCGGCAACGGCACAGGCAGCGTGGGTCGACGCCATCATTGCTCATACAAGCAAGAACCAGGTCCCGCTGGATTTCGTCTCCACGCATGCCTACGGGAACGACACGGCGATGGACATCCTCGGACATGCGGAGCCCATCGAGCCCCACCAGATGGTTGTCGCCGCGGTGGACAAGGTGCATGCGCAGATCGCAGCCTCTGCCCGGCCGGATATCCCGCTGATCTGGAGCGAGTTCAACGCCACGTATATGAGCGAGCGGGAGATCACCGATTCGGTCTACATGGGGCCCTGGCTGGCGAAAACCATCAGTGACTGCGACGGTAAGGTAAACCTGATGTCCTATTGGACATTTTCCGATGTGTTCGAGGAGCAAGGCGTCATCAACAAGCCATTCTTTGGCGGCTTTGGGCTTATCGCGATCGATCACCTGCCGAAACCTTCCTTCACCGCCTTCCGGCTGCTGCACAACCTGGGCGACCAGCGAATCCCCGAAGAGGCTAACGATGTGCTGGTTACAAAAAAGAAGGACGGGACGCTTGTCTTCGCCGCCTGGAACCTGGTGGAGCCCGGGGCCACCGCTCCGGATAAATCCATCACCTTCACATTTCAGGGCGTTAAGGGCAACGCCGCCATAAGCATTAGCCGCGTGGGCAAGACGCACGGGGATGTGCTGGCAGCCTACGATAAGATGGGCCAGCCTGCTTATCCCAGCCAAGAGCAACTGCGACAGTTGCGAGAGGTGGAACGGGTTGCTCCACCGCAGGCCGAGCACCTGCACGGGGGTTCCTTCACGCTGGTGATTCCCGCACAGGAGTTAGCCGTGGTTGAGCTGGGCCGGTGATCGCCGGCTAGTCTAAAAAAGAAACCAAGCTTCCTTGCCTGTGCCGGAATCAGGAAAAAGTCCGAGGATTGGAAATGGAGCGCGGTGAATCCCACCCTTCGCAAAAAAGCGCGAAGGACCCCGGATTTCCCACTGCGCGGCCCCAGACTTGGCCGCGTGTGCGGCTTTCTTTACGGAAAGCCGCATGAAGTTCGTTGACCCCGTGAAGCCTTACGGGAAATCCGGGGAGATGGGCCACCCGAAGCTTTTTTGCGACGGAAAGTAGTTAAGGAATCAACCCGCCTTGGGAATTCGCCGTTCCGGGACTGGTGCTGCCGGGCTGAAGGAGTCCATCGCACACTGGGTCAGACCGCTATCCAGGTTATAGAGCTCCTGTTCCACAATGCCGCGCACGTGAGCCGGCTGCCCCACCGCCCGTAGATTGAGCAATAACTCGAGCTTGCCGGCAGGGGAGGCGTCAAGATCTCCTTCGATGACGGGTTCCTGCCCATTCCCAACGATCGCCGCCTTGAGGTAGCCGGCAGGCGAGGTAACGATTGCTTTCAAGTGAGCGATGGGAATCTTCTCGGCGCTAAGAGCGGCATCAAGACGGTCGAGCAAAGGACCCAGCAACATCGCCGGGGAAAGCATGCCTTCCGGTTCGAAGACCGCTCGCAGGTTCAACCATGCTAGGGCCGCCTCGGCCCGCGCGTATTGGGAGTAATCGATCTCCAGCATCTGACTGCCGCTGGCAGTTGCCCCGGAGAGGACCTCGTCCAGCCACGCCGCGACCCCCTGACCCGATTTCGCGCTTAGCTGGCGTACATGCGCGGCGCCCACCTCAGGGTAGTCCGGGTAAAGGTCCGACTTGGTGAAACAGACCAGATCGGCTTCCTGCAATTGCTTTTCGAAAAGGAAACACATATCGAGGCCGGCGTCGTCTTCGAGCATGGCCCGGGCGCGGAGCGGATCCACCAGAACCGTGAGCGGCGAAAGCCGATACGAGTCGCTGTACTCGAGCAGAGGCCGAAGCACAGTGGCCGAAAGATCCGTACAGCTCCCCACCGGCTCGGCAAAGATCACGTCCGGTGAGTGCGCGCGGAGATCGCCGATCGCGTCAATCAGCTCCGATAGCCGACAACAGAAGCATCCTCCGGTGACCTCTCCCGAGTGCTCGCCCGACTGGGCCGCATATCGGCTGTCGACCAGGTCCTTTCCCTGATCGTTCCAAATCATGGCGCTGCGCAGGCCGCGACGCTTCAACTCTCGCGCGGCGGCAAGAATCAAAGTGGTCTTGCCGGAGCCTAGAAATCCTCCGACCAGAACAATCCAGGGTTTGAAAACTCCGGGCTTGCTCGAAACCGGGGGTCCACTCATGCACCCACACCCGCCTTGTAACGCGGCCAAAGCGGGCGGATGGAATCGTGGTTCACTGCCGGCTCTGCATCGCACTCCAACTCAATGACCGTCGATGGAAAGTCGGGTGCCGCCAGGGGAAGCGACGTGAGCCGCAGGGAGAAATTGTCCTGGGTAAAGAGCACCTTTTCTCCGCTCTTCAGCAGCCGTGCGGACTTCACCTTGGCCTTGACACCGCCGATGGCTACGACGGCGGCCGGTTGAAAGAACGACAGCCACTGCGCCGCCGGCGTCTCCCCTGGCCAGGACTTCTGGTGCACGTACAAAGTGTTGCCGCGACGGGTGAAGTTGGCATTCGGGTTGTCTCGAAACTCACCCCGCTCGGTTTCATAGATGGCGCGGCCATTGGGCTCCAGCCACTTGCCAACCGCTCCCAAGACCTCAGCGGATTCGGGCGGCACCGATCCATCCGGCATGGGACCAATGTTGAGCAGGTAGTTGCCTCCGCCCTGCGCGCACTGCGCCAGGTTGTTCACAATCGTCCGCGGCGTCTTCCACGCCGCATCGCCCCGGTTAAAGCCCCAACTATCGTTGAGCGTCATGCAGGTCTCCCACGCCCGGCCCACTTGGGCCGCTTGAATGTGCTGTTCCGGGGTGGAAAAATCGCCTTCCAGGCCATTGCGGTTGTTGACGATGATCTCCGGCTGCAGCTCAAAGACCATCTTGTTCATCCGCTCCGACTCCCACTGCTCTGGCGTTAACGGCCAATCGACGTCATACCAGAGCACGTCGATCTTGCCGTAGTTGGTCATCAGCTCACGGATCAGCCCATGAGTGTAGGCAACGAAACGCCTGCGCGCCTCTTCATCGGTCTTGCAAAGGGCACCGTCGGGATGGTGCCAGTCCATCAGCGANNTGGTGCTTGGTCGTCATCACCATGTATTTCTGGCCGGCGCGCCGCGCCAGCCTGGCCCAATCCCGCGCCGCGTTGGGTTTGGGATGAAAGTGCTTGGCCAACAGTTCGTACTGGGGGATGGGAATGCCTTCAATCTCCATGGCCCACTCGTGCTGGCCGAGAACCGCGTAAAGCCCCCAATGGATGAACATGCCGAATTTGGCCGCATGCCACCATTGCACCCTCTGCGCCCGCGTCGCCTCCTGCTGGATGTCCACGGCGGAACCGGCTGCCGCCGCGGTTTGAGCTGGCAACGCGGGGAACACTCGCCCCCCCGCCTGCGTCGCCGAACAGGCCGCAACCGCCGCGGCTGAGCCGATGTGCTTGAGAAGCAACCGCCTGGAGATCGCATCCATTCTCATGTCTTCTTTGTCCCTCCTTCGATTCCCGTGAACCAAGACGCACCATTTTGCCACAATCGAGATGCAACTGTTATCGTTAGCGGTTGCGCAATCCCAAAGCGAATTCCCGGCGCCGGTGGCAGCCACCATCTGTCCGATGCAGGCGCCCCCCGTAGACGCGCCGCCGGCCAGGAGAATCTTTGCGCCCGTCCATTGAAAAATGGAAGCCGAACTCAGGAGAATTGCAAATGGCGTCCTATGCTGTCCCGGTCCTGGAATCGCCCACACCCATCGCCGCCGATGAAGTTCTGCTGATCGCCAGCGGCGACCTGCGCCAATCGGCAAACAAGGTCTGTTGGGCGGCACAGTCCGAGATCGAAAAGCAGCTCACCGAAGCATTGCGTGGCGAAGGCTTCCAGCTTCGCCGCGCGCACCCTTACCGCGAAGATCTGGAGCACGGATTCATCTATAACCAGCGCATGGGCATGGATGTTTTCATGAAGATACCTCCCGACGCGCCGGTCATTATCGCCGAAGCCGTATGGCAATACAGCAACCACGTTTTGTCCGGACTGGAACATCATCGCGGCCCCATTCTCACCGTGGCCAACTGGTCCGGCCAGTGGCCCGGGCTGGTGGGCATGCTGAATCTGAATGGCTGCCTGCATAAAAGTGGGGTGGCCTTCAGCACCCTGTGGAGCAAAGACTTCAAGGATGAATTTTTTTGCCGTGGACTTCGGCAATGGCTGCAGGAACATACGATCGATCATGATTTGAGCCATGTGCACGAACTCGACCTCGCTCTTCTGCCACAAGCGGAGAAGGAGTTAGGCGCAGCTATGGCCCGCGATCTCAAATCGCGCAAAGCTATCCTCGGCATTTTCGATGAAGGCTGCATGGGCATGTATAACGCCATCGTCGAGGATTATCTTCTCAATCCAATGGGAGTCTATAAAGAACGGCTCAGCCAGTCGGCGCTGGTCGCCGCCATGGCTGGAGTGAGCGATAGCGAAGCGCAAGCGGTGAGAAGCTGGCTGGATAAGCGCGGCCTCACCTTCGTCACCGGCGTCAATGAGGAGACCGATCTGACCGACGGGCAAATTCTCGGACAGTGCAAGATGTATATCGCCGCGATGAGGATGGCCGACGAATTCGGCTGCGATGCCATCGGGATCCAGTACCAACAGGGATTGAAAGACGCGGCCCCGGCTTCCGATCTGGTCGAAGGACTGCTCAATAACGTGGACCGGCCGCCCGTCTTCGATGCCAAGGTCCGGGAGCTTTATGCCGGTCGAGCGCTGCCGCACTTTAATGAAGTGGACGAGTGTGCGGGATTGGACGCGCTGATCACCAATAGGATCTGGAATGCCATGCAGCTTGATCCGGCCACGACGCTGCACGACGTTCGCTGGGGAGAGCACTACAGCGGAGGCGGTATCGACGAATTCGTTTGGGTCTTTCAGATTTCCGGCGCCGTTCCCGCGTCGCACATCGCCGGAGGCTATGCCAAAGCCAGCAGCGAGCGGCAGCCGCCGATGTACTTCCGGCTGGGCGGGGGAACGCTCAAGGGAATCTGCAAGCCCGGAGACGTGGTTTGGAGCCGCGTCTTTGTGGAAGGCAATGAGCTGCATGTTGACCTGGGCCGCGCGACCGCGATCGAACTGCCTGCCGCCGAGACTGCGCGCCGCTTGAAGTCGGTCACGCCGCAGTGGCCCATCATGCATGCCCTGCTGCACGGCGTGACCCGTGATCAGTTCATGGCGAGGCATCGAGCCAACCATCTCAACGTAGCCTATGCTCCGACCAGCCAGATTGCGGACCAGGCGCTGGCAGCCAAGGCGGCGATGATGGCGGATCTGGGCATTCGTGTCCATCTTTGTGGAGACTGATCCGGAAAGGACATAACCGCCGATGCTCGTGCCTCTGTCTACTGCCTCGAAAGAACGAAAGGATACGTCACCACCACTGATTCCGCAGGGCATGGGAGTGCTGTTCTTCCTGGTGGACGCGCTCTTTTTCCTCTGGGGAGTTCCCAGCAATCTGAACGACGTCCTCATTCGCCAATTCATGAAGTCGTTTGCCATCTCCCGTTTCCAGGCCGGGTTGGTGCAGTCGGCTTTTTACTTTGGATACTTCACGCTGGCCATTCCCGCTGCGCTGTTGATGCGCAAACTCGGCTATAAATTTGGCATCGTCGTCGGCCTGCTTCTCTTTGCCTCCGGATCGTTTCTCTTCTGGCCCGCCGCTCTTCTTGGACGCTACGGTTTCTTCCTGTTTGCGCTGTTCGTCATTGCCAGCGGCCTTTCCTTTCTGGAGACAGCCTCCAACCCCTTTGTCGCCCAGTTGGGTTCTCCCGAGAGCGCGGCGCGCCGTCTCAATTTCTCCCAGGCCTTCAATCCATTGGGCGCAATCGCCGGCGTACTGGGCGGCACGGTTTTCATCTTCTCCGGCATTGAGCTCACGCCACGGCAGATCTCCGTGATGCAAGCGGCCCATACCTACGATGCTTACCTGAAGCATGAGACGATGCGCGTGGTGGTCCCTTATCTGGTTGTGGGCTCGATTGCTACCCTCTGGGCCATCATGATCGCCCGAACCAAGTTCCCAACCATTGCTCGGGAGCACGAGGATGCGGCGCAGGATCATGGCAGCTTCAAGGAGCTATTGCGTTATCCCCATTTCCTCTTTGCCATTGTGGCGCAGTTCCTGTATGTAGGCGCCCAGGTTGGCACCTGGAGCTATTTCATCCAGTACGTCCAGGATTCCACGCATCAGCCGGAAAAGATCGCGGGTTATTTCCTGACCGGCACGCTGGTCGCGTTCGGCGTGGGCCGGTTCAGCTCGGCGGCCATCATGCGGTATGTCAAGCCGGCTCACCTGATGGGCATTTACAGCCTGGTGAATATTGGCCTGGTGGCGGTCGGAGTTGCTTTTCCTGGCTGGGTCGGACTTTGGGCCCTCTTCATCACCAGCTTTTTCATGTCCGTCATGTTCCCCACCATCTTTGCTCTTGGTATCGATGGCCTGGATCAGAATACGAAGATAGGCGGATCGCTCATCGTGATGGCGATCGTTGGGGGCGCTGTCCTTACGCCGCTGATGGGCTGGATTTCACAGGTGAGCCACAGTATTGCGATCGCCTACATGGTTCCGCTTTTCTGCTATTGCGGAATCGCTCTTTATTCTTTCGTTGGGGTTCGCCTGAAGCGAAGAGAGCGCCTGGCTTAAAGAATGGTTTCGCCACGGAGGGGATTTAATGATGAGCGCAAGCAAGACGGTTGTTTCGCTGGCCACATCGCTGCTCATGATGACCGGCCTGGCGGTCGCTGCACCGCCGCCGGAGAGTGTGCCGCAGTGGCAAACAAGGCTGACGCAGATTCTGCCACTGCTCGGGCATCGCAACTGGATCATGATTGTGGACTCAGCGTACCCGCTGCAGAGCTCCGCAGGAGTGGAAACGCTGGAAACCAACACGGATCAGATCGAGGTGATCCGCAAGGTGCTGGACGCCATCGACAGCTCGATCCAGGTGAGACCTATTGTCTATATGGACGCGGAGCTTCCGTTCGTGACCGAGAAAGACGCTCCCGGGGTGACAGCGTACCGCGAGCGAGTGAAGGCCACGCTCGGCGGGCGGAGGATAACGTCACTGCCACACGAGCAGATCATCGCCAAAGTCGACGAGGTGGGAAAGACATTTCACATCGTCGTTCTAAAAACAACCATGACGGTTCCCTATACTTCTGTCTTCCTGCAGCTCAATTGCAAATACTGGAGCGATGATGCAGAAGCGCAGATGCGCAAAGCGATGAGCGAAGGGACTGCTAAATAGTTATCAAAGCAGACGGGTGCCCCACGTTCGCCCCAGCGTACGTGGGATGATAATGATTTGTTTCCATTGCTTTCCCAGGACGGCTCACCCGCTCTCACTAA
>PLZN01000442.1:0-744 GCA_003152195.1 Acidobacteriaceae bacterium | reverse complement strand
TGCATGCGGCTTTCCTTAAAGAAAGCCGCACACGCGGCCCTGTCCGGTGCTGCGTAATAGGAAATCCGGGTACGCTGAGGCGAACGTGGGGCACCCGGCGTTAGTTGAGTAGGCGGCTTCTTCACAGGAGCTAGGCGGGAGCCTTTATCTCCGTCTTTGCAGAACGCGGCGGGAACACAAGCAGCGTCACGGCAAGGGCAATAATTACTCCTAGGCCAACGCCCAGAAATCTTGCGATCACGGCTTGGGCGGGCCTCTCCCCCATATTGGCTAGGACGACGATGGACAGCGCTACGCCGGCGAGGCGGCCGGCTTTGTCATACGCCAACGCGCTACAAACGAAAATGCAGAGCGCTACCGACAGTCCATAGACCAGGTAGTGACCGTGCCAGGCGTAAGAGGTGAGCCAGCCCCATAAAGGCACCGATGGCGGTGCCGATGATACGGTCACGGCATGAGGCGAAAGTCAGAGTGGTGTCCACACCCATGACAACAATGGCCGAAATGGCGGCCCAGTAGCTGTGCTGTAGGCCGAAGAGATTCCCCAACCACACGCAGAGCACCACAGCGAGACCCGTTTTGAAGGCACCGATGGCCTGGTAGCCGAAGTCCTTCTTTCGCCACCAGCGGGAAACCGCTACCTCGGTAGCTTCTGGGTTCTTGGACATGGGCATCATCCTTTCCGAATCAAACGCTGCTCATGACTTTAGCGGAAGCGATGCCCGAGTTCGGTTTTCCCATATC
>PLZN01000335.1:8893-12973 GCA_003152195.1 Acidobacteriaceae bacterium | reverse complement strand
CCCACCAAGCCTTATAGGAAATCCGTGGGATGGGCACCGGGCTCTACTGATGGTTGAGATTAGACCTCAAATCTTCGAAGACTCCGCGGAAATCCCCATCCTGCCATCAGCAGCAGCACGATATAGACCACCTGCAGCGCTGTCCGAATCGGCACGCTGGGCATGTGCAGGCCGCCCACGAACTGATTGGCTGCATACACATTCGCGGGAAAAGTCGCGACCATCAACAATGCCAGGCAGACGGAGGCCGCACGCGTAACGGCAGGCAGCAGCAGGCCTGCGGCTCCGGCGAGTTCCATCACCCCGCTGACCAGAACCAGCAGCGAGCGATGGGGAAAAAAGGGCGGGACGATGGTTGCGAGTAGTGCGGTCCGGGTGAAGTGCAGGACTCCGGAGGCCAGCAGGGGCAGCGCCACAACCACGCGCAAGAACCACTGTACGCGCCCAAACGACCCATGCGCGCCAAACAGGAAAAAGGCAAACACGGTCAGAATCAAAATTGCGCTGGTGGTGAAATAGATCATAGCCGGATCGACCTCATTGCCACGACGGCACGCGGTACTGTAAAAGGGCTGGGAGGGCGTGGCAGACGATGGCTTCTGAGGTTGCGCATCCCAAGCCATCCCGCGTCCGCTGGATGCGGTCTCTTGCCGTTTCCTTCTTGTTCGTNNGCGGGCATCGTAAACTATCTCGATCGCACCTCCTTTTCCATAGCCAATACGAGCATACGCGCCGATCTTGGCCTCTCCGGCACACGGATCGGAGCGCTGCTCTCCGCCTTCTCGTTAGCTTACGGCGTAACCCAACTACCGGTTGGGCTGATGCTCGATCGCCTCGGCTCACGTGTGATTNNAAGGTGATGAACGACTGGTTCAGTGTCCGGGATCGCGGCCTGCCGACGGGATTGATGACCGCTTCAAACACCCTGGGGGTGACCATCGCCCCTCCCGTGCTGACCGTGATTATGCTCGCCTTTGGCTGGCGGACCATGTTCGTGAGTGTTGGACTATTCAGCCTGGTGCTCTCCCTGGCGTGGTATCCAATCTATCGCGATCGGGAGCGAGTCACGTTGACCCTTGCCGAGTCCGAATCTCTGGGCCTGGACAAAGAGCAGTCACGGATACAAATGTCCCTGCTCCAATGGAAGCGGCTGTTTCGCTTGCGTACGGTTTGGGGCATGATGCTGGGATTCGGCGGAATCAACTACACCACATGGCTCTACCTGTCGTGGCTGCCCGGTTATCTGCAGGCGGAACGGCACCTGACAATCGCCAGGACCGGCTGGGTCGCCACAATTCCCTATCTCTTCGGCACGATCGGTTCGTTGGTCAGTGGAGGCGCTGCCAATCGGCTGATCCGGCGCGGCGTCGATCCGATACGTGCAAACAAGGTTCTTATCGTGACCGCAATGTTCTGCTCAGCGCTAAGCACACTCGGGGTTGCCTATGCGCCCACCGCCGCAGGCGCCGTCGTCTGCGTCAGCATGGCGATCTTCTTCATCTACTTTGGGGGCAACTGTGGATGGGGGGTTGCACAGGCGATGGCGCCGCCCCACATGGTCGCGTCGGTCAGCGCGATTCAAAACTTTGGCAGCTTCGTCTGCGCCTCGCTGGCACCCATCATCACCGGATGGCTGCTCGATTACACCCACTCCTTCCATATTGCTCTGATGATTTGCTCACTGGCCACCTCTCTGGGCGCGCTGTCTTACTGGTTCATCGTGAAGGATCGGATAGACGGCGGCACACCATCGGCCCCTTCCGGGACCTAGCCTGCGCACCGGAGATCAGATTCTCACCGGCCCGAGGAGATGCCAATGCACGGCAAACCAACAAAGTATCGAACAAGCGACAGCAGCCACTGAATACTTAACCTTGGTGATCCGGCGCATACCGGTGCGCCGCCAAATGTTAATCGCTGAGAGCACGGCTGGAAGACTGAGCGCGATGGCCACAGCAGTCACGACGTTGAGGAGAAAGAAGTATTTGTCCCACGCTGAGGTTGGAGGCATCGCATCGTAGCCGCCAACCACGACAAGAAGAATGCCGACCGCGGAGAGAAGAACGAGCCACACCCCCGATGCCACCTGGATCGTCAGCGGCAGCCAACGCGTGCCAGGCTGTGGCGATGGACGAGGCCGTTTACGCAAAAACATCCTCTTGCCCACCCGGATGAGAGCGGCGAGGACAACGGCAAGCAGGGCGATCAGGCTGCCGGCGACCGCGATCAGGACAAATTTGCCGTGTTCGTACCAGGGAACTCGCTGTGATTGGACCCCGGGAAAGTCATACGCAAGACGGACGACCCGACCCCCTTGGCCGCGAATAGCGAATACTCTCCGCTGACCGTCAATCTCCTGCCAAAGGTCTTTGCCGATCGGCTTCCACTTGATGGGGTGGTTACGGAGATCCTTGATATCCCCTAAATGCAGAGAGCCCTCCTTATCGACTCTTGCAGTTCGCTGAGAGAAGAGCCCGTCGAGCTTTGCCTTGGTGCTGTCCTCCCTCCGGGTTGATTCATACACGCCTTCGATTGCGCTCAGTTCATTCCTTGGGAGTGAGATGTAAGTTCGGTTCGTTGCGCCGGGGAAATACCGGTCCGTAAACATATCGATGATCTCTTCTCGAGGCTTATCCCCACCGCCGGCGGAGTTGTAGGAGACAAGCGGATTGTTTCCTCGAAGCCCCCGGTGTGCGTCATGAGGTTGCGCAAGGTAATCGGCTTGCCGAACGCCGGCCGGATCTGGAAGTCAAGATAGCGGTTCACATCCGTATCCAGGTCGAGCTTCCCTTGCTCTTGCAGCTGCATCACGGAGACCCAGGTGAAGAGTTTGGAGATCGATGCCAGGCGGAAGATCGTTGTAGAAGGATCGACCGGGCTCTTCTTCTTCAGATCCGCATATCCATAACCCTTCTGCAGCAGCACCTTGCCATTCTGCATAACGAGCACCGAAGCTCCGGCTATGTCCGAGCGTTCCAGTTGCAACGGCACGATTCCATCGAAGAACGCCTCCAGGTCAGACGCTTCGAGCGCGTGCGGCGGCGCTGCATTTGCTTTTATGCCGGCTTGCTGCACATGCGTTGGTCCAGCTGGCGTCGCGGGCGCGATAGGCACCTGCGCGTGGCCAAGGAAAGGCGCGAGAAGAAACAAAGAAATACCTGATAAGACGACGCCGTACACGGCGCAAGCTCCAAGTGGAAAGGTAGGGAGGATTCTATCAGGGTGAAACCCATCGGAGACTCGTCGCGAGGAAACGACCCGGGTAAGATGGGGGAGCAAGCATGGGTATGACCACGCAAATGGATTCACTTCGATCGCATCTGAACTACGAGCCACAGGTATTGGGATTTGGCACCAGCGGGCGGCGGGGTAAGGTGGTGGACCTTACGCAGCTGGAGGTCTATCTCAACGCGCTGGCCGAGCTCCAGTATCTGCAGTCGCTCACCCCCTCAGCAGGCGGCATCAAGCGGGGGGAAGAGTTTTATTTCGCCTATGACCTGCGCCCCAGCTCCAGCGAGTTTTCCAGCGAGGCGGAAGGCCGCGGAGAGATCGCACAGGCCATCGTCGCGGCCATCGTCGATGCGGGCATGCAGCCGGTGAACCTGGGCCGCATTCCCACGCCCGCGCTTGCCGGCTTTGCCCTGGCGCATAACAAGGGCAGCATCATGGTGACCGGCAGCCATATTCCCTTCGACCGCAACGGCTACAAGGCCAATAGCAGCCGAGGTGAACTGCTCAAGGAACAGGAAGCACCGATCAACGAGCAAGTGCGGCAGGTGCGCAAGAGGCTGTATGAGCAGCGCTGGGATCAGTCGTCGTTCGATCAGCGCGGGATGCTCAAGCGCGGGCACCAGGCCCTTCCGGCAGAACATGGCGAAGNNTCGCGCCGCGTATATCGAGCGCTTCACCGGCTTTTTCAAAGGCTCCTCCCTCAACGGCAAGCGGCTGCTCGTCTACCAGCACTCCGCCGTGGGGCGGGATTTGCTGGTGGAGATCCTGGAGCGGCTGGGCGCACAGGTCATCAAGGCGGGACGCAGCGATACCTTTGTCCCCATCGACACGGAAAATATCGACGCCGCG
>PLZN01000335.1:0-8842 GCA_003152195.1 Acidobacteriaceae bacterium | reverse complement strand
GTGGTGGAACCGAAGACGCGCATCGGCTCGCCATTCGTTATCGCCGGAATGGAAGCCGCGCTCGCTAAGAGAAAAGAGCGCGTCTGCGGCTGGGAGCCCAACGGCGGCTTCCTGACCGGCTCGCCGATTGCGCGCAACGGAGCGATCCTGCAACCGCTCCTGACCAGGGATGCGGGATTGCCTATCCTNNCTCGGTGTACTCTTCGCCGCGGAGCAGAAGGGGCTTTCGCTGGTAGATCTCTTCGCCCGCCTGCCCAAGCGTTTCAGCCGCGCCGCCCTGCTGAAGCATTTCCCCCGCGCGACCGCGTTGAAGATCGTGGCCCGCTTCTCTCCGCCCGGCGGCCAGTCCCCGGTATCGGCAGGCGCAGCGATCGGGAAAGATCTGGCGCTCTTTTTCACTCCAGCCATGGGTTTCGGGAGCATCGCTCATGTGGACTACACAGACGGCGTGCGCATCCTCTTCGCTAACGGAGAGGTGGCTCATGTGCGCCCCTCCGGGAACGCGGATGAACTGCGGATCTACGCCATCGCCGATACGCAGAGCCGCGCTGACGCGATCGCGGCCATGGGCGTGGCGGAGCCCGCGGGTATCTTGCGCACGATGGAGAAAGCCGTCGATGGTTGAAGCTGGCGTACTGATGTTGCACGGCGTGGTGCAGCACTACGACTGGGGCGGCCACGACTTCATCCCCGAGCTTCTGGGCGTTGCCAACAGGGATCGCAAACCGTTTGCCGAGCTGTGGATCGGCGCACATCCAAAGGCAGCGTCCATGGCGGAGTTCGCAGGCGGGCGAGAACCTCTGGACAAGCTGATTGCCAAGGCGCCTGAGAGCATTTTGGGGCCGGCGGCAAACGCCCGTTTCGGCGGGCGGCTGCCGTACCTCTTAAAGATCCTGGACGTCCGCAAGATGCTCTCCATTCAGGCGCACCCTACGCTGGCGCAGGCCAAGGCTGGGTTCGCGCGAGAGAACGCAGAAGGCATCAGCCTGCACGCCAACGGCAGAAACTACAAAGACGACAACCACAAGCCCGAAATCGGCGTGGCGCTGACGGAGTTCTGGATGCTGCACGGCTTCCGGCCGCTGGAGCAGATCGCGCAGACTTTGGCCAGTTCTCCCGAGCTGGGTTCCCTCATGCCCGGTTTCGCCCAGCGGCTGGCCCAGGCAGGCCGCGATCCTGAGGCCCGTCGCAACTTGCTTCGCGAGCTCTACAGCAACGTGATGACGATGCCCCAGGAGCAAGTGGACTCGCTGCTCAATTCCCTGCTCGCCCGGCTGCAGGCAAAAGCACTCTCCGATAAAGACAGCGCGGATTATTGGGCCTTGCGGGCGGCGGAAAACTTTCCTTTACCCGGGGGCCATCGCGATCATGGCATCTTCAGCGTCTATCTGCTGAACCTGGTTCACCTGCGGCCGGGGCAAGGCACCTATCAGGCCGCCGGAGTTCTGCACGCTTATCTCGAAGGCGTGAATGTCGAGTTGATGGCGAACTCGGACAACGTTCTGCGAGGAGGCTTGACGACCAAGCACGTCGATGTGCCGGAACTGCTGAGAATCCTTACCTTCGAGGGCGGCGCTCCCGATATCTTCGAGGGGAAGCCGGTGAGCGGCCAGGAACGGGTCTATCGAACCCCGGCCGAGGAATTCGAGTTAAGCCGCATCGCGCTTGCGGCCGGCACGCAATATGCAGGCAGCGCGCCCTACGGACCGAAAGCGCTCCTGGTATTGCAAGGCTCCGCGACGCTGACCGCCGCCGGACGAAGCACATCCCTCCACCGGGGATCCATCGCTCTCGCACCCTGCGCCACACACTTTGTCATCGAGGCTCGGGCGGATGATGTAGTGATCTTTCAGGCCGGCCTTCCCGGGTACGCCCCGGGGGCAGCCTGATCTCACGATCAGCTCTCGTGAGAGAGAAAGGCTTCGACTTCAGCGGACGAAGGCAGTGAGGGTTGGGCGCCCACACGGGTGACGGAAATCGCTGCTGCCGCGGCCCCGTAACGGGCTGCAAGCGGTGGCGCATCCCCGCGGGTAAGAGCAACGGCGAAGGCCGCGTTGAAGCAGTCCCCGGCAGCAGTGGTATCCACAGCATCCACCTTGAACGAGGGAATCCGTTGCGCGGAACAATCGCGGCCGGCCAGAAAGACTCCCTGGGGCCCGAGCTTGAGCGCTACATTCCGCGCGCCCATCGCCAGTAATTTTTCCGCAGCGGCGGCGGGATCGATGCTCGCGCCCCCCAGCAGGATTTGCGCCTCGGTTTCGTTTGGGGTGAGCCATGTCGTGCGGCCAAGCAAAGCCTCCGGCAACGTCATGGCGGGAGCAGGGTCCAGCATCAAGGGAATCTTTGCCTGCCAGGCTTGTTGCGCCAGATAGGTCACCGCTTCGAGCGGAGTCTCCAGTTGCACCAGAATCATTCCTGCGTGCTGCACAATTTCGAGGTGTGCTTCGATGTACGCGGCGGAGACCTCACGATTCGCACCTGAGATCACGATGATGGAATTCTCCCCATTGTCTGCCCGCGAGATGTGCGCCACCCCACACGGGCCGGCCACAATCTGTACCGCCCGCGTGTCGACGCCGGCGTCTTTGAGTCCCGACAGCAGCCTTTCCGTGAAGAGGTCGGTGCCCAGAGACGCAATCATGTCTACTTGCGCACCAAGCTTGGCGATGCCTACCGCCTGATTGGCGCCCTTGCCCCCATTGAAAACATCGAAGCTGCTGCCGAGAATCGTCTCGCCGGGGGCCGGGAGGCGGCTTGCGCACGCAACCAGGTCGATATTGATGCTTCCAACTACCAACAACCTCTTGTCCACACTCTTCCCTCATCCCGTTGGGGATGTCGGATTATCTCAATGATTTGAGTATTTTGTAGAGGGTGGAGGCGCGGGCCGGAATCGAACCAGCAATAAAAGGCTTTGCAGACCTTCCCCTGACCGCTTGGGTTCCGCGCCATTCTAGAGTGACCGCCTCTTCGCCTTCGAGGCTGCCAGTTGCGCCTTATGAAGACACTGTAGATCGAAAGGGATGTGGAAGAATACATCGTTCAAGGCGCGCCCCTGTCTTTGGTAACGCGTATGTAGCACCAAAGCACACGGTCGATCGACGGAAAACAGTTGCCGCTAGGTAAAATTTCCGCATCGGTTTAGACGAAATCCGCTCGTGAAGCGGAGACGGCTCATCGATGTATCGAGCTGACCGTGGCTTTGAAAGCTCCGATCCGACACCGGGAGGTGCGCTCGCGAAACGACTAGGACGCAAACCCGGAGCATCTCGCGCCAAATCGAGTGGCAGTCTTCAATGTGGCCAACATTGCGCAAAAGCAATGGTTGGGCTTCCCGCGGATTTCTTGTCGAGGTTGGTGGCGTTGTCGCATTGTATGCGGCTTTCCTTAAAGTCATTCATCGGCTTTGCCGACCCACGGGACATGAAACGGTTTGTTTCTTCTCAGCTGTCCACCGCCGTTGCCGACCGCAGATACCTCCACTTCGGTTGGGGACGACAAAGAGGAGCGGAGCTTTGATCCGAATCAGATGCCGGTTAAGAGAACCGCAGGGGACGAAACGGGTTTGTTTCTTCAGGAAGCCGCACACGTGGTCCTGTCCGGTGATGCGTAGTATGAAATCCGGGTACGCCAGGGCGAACGTGGGGCACCCTCGGTCGCTCAGCCCGCGTCGCGGCTAAACAGGCTGCGGAAAAACTCTCTGGNNTACATAAAGGAAGCAAGAACAATGGGCCCCTGAGGTACGTCTTTCCTACCCGGTCCCGAGTTTTTCCGCAGCCTGTAAAGCCCATACCCTTCATTGATAGTGTTTTTCCCCAGCCTGTTCAACAGCCCGCACCCGTTGCCCAACGCCCATTTCTGCCGCAGGTCGTTGAAGTTTCCACGAATCAGACCTTTCGCAGGTTGGCTGGTCGAAATACTGCATCCTGCCGGCGAGCCTGGTTCGTATAGATATATGAGCCCGGAAGAGATTAGCGGCATGCTCGACATGCCGGTCGCCACCGTAAAGAGTCACCTGCAACGGACCCTGCGCCTATTGCGCGAAAAGTCCGCGCGCGTTCTGCGCTAAAGAAAGCGAGACCATGATGTACGAGCCCGATATGTACGTAACCGATGCCGAACTCGAGCGAATCCTCTACGCTGCGTTTGTCCGCGAACCCGCACCGGACGATCTGATCCTGCGCGTCGAGCAGCGTCTTCTCGCCGCGCGCCGTGCGTCTGCCGTTCCGGCCTTCCGCTTGCTGTCTCTATCGACACGCAGCGTTTGGACGAGCCTTTGGTCGATCGCAGCCCACGCAAGCGTCTTCGCGCTGATCTCCCTTTTGCTCTGGAACGGGAGAAACGAGAGCATACGCAAGACGCGCGCAACGCTTACTGCGATCGACGTCAAGCCCTTCCTTCCTACGACCGTGCAGACGAAGGAAATCCTGGGCGGCGGTGGGGGTGGAGGAGCACACGACATTCTGCAGGCACCCAAAGGTAAGCTGCCAAAGTTCGAGCAGCAGCCGATCGTTCCGCCGATGGTGGTGGTAAACGAGCACCCCAAACTGACGCAGGAACCAGCCATCATGATGCCGAAGGACATCCAGCTGCCGGATAACAATATGCCCAACCTGGGAGACCCTCGCACCAGCGTAGCCGGCCCGGCTTCGAACGGAACCGGCGATCTGGGCGGCATGGGCACGGGAAAAAGCGGCGGCATCGGATCGGGCAAGGGGAATGGATATGGCCCGGGCGAGGGCGGCGGGTATGGGGGCGGACTCTACCAGGTCGGCGGCGGCGTTGCGGCTCCGCAACTGATCTTTGCGCCGGACCCGGAATTCTCCGACGAAGCCCGGCGGGCGAAATTTCAGGGGGTTTGCGTGGTTTCGCTCATCGTGGATGCCCAGGGGAACCCGCAACGTGTTCTGGTGGCCCGTCATTTAGGAATGGGACTGGATCAAAAGGCCGTTGAAGCTGTGCGGCACTATAAGTTCAAGCCCGCCACGCTGCAAGGCAAGCCTGTAGCGGTCGAAGTGAATATCGAAGTGAACTTCAGAATTTATTGACGGCTGCGATCCGGTTCTAATAGCCGCGTGGTCGGCGCACGTGAGATATGAGAGACATTCCTGTGAAGGCGAATCGGGCCAGGACCAATAACGCCAAAATCGAGATAGCACGCCTCGATTGCCACCGGCCGCGAGATCCATATCGCGGCCGGTAATCTATGCAACACATCACTGAGCCGGTTTCAGATGCCGATCGAAGAAATCCGCTGCGTAACCGTAGGCCGCGACCCAGGTGCGATGCAGCAGAAAGTCGTGGATCTCATCGGGAAAGACGTGTTCCTCAAAAGGTACGCCCTGTGCACGAAGCGCCGAGGCAAGACGCACCGTGTTAGAGAACTGCACGTTGCGGTCGTCATCACCCTGCATGAGGAGCACAGGGGATTTCCATGTCTTGACAGAGGCGAGCGGCGAGGATTCCCACGCAAGGCGCGCGGCCGCGGGGTCGGCGTCGGGGTTGTAGGAGGGCTGCCAGACGGTGAACTCGAGGTTCCAGTCGTGGACGCCGTGAAGATCGACGCCGGCGGCGAAGAGGTCCGATGCGCGGGCGAGGGCGAGCGCGGTGAGGTATCCGCCATAGCTGCCTCCCCAGACGCCGATGTGAGTTCCGTCCACGTCGGCGCGGCTGCGCAGATACAGGCCCGCCCCCAGCACATCATTGAATTCGCTGGCGCCCGCGGCGCCGTAATTCAGTGCCTCGCGAAAGTTGAGCCCATAGCCGATGCCACTGCGGTAGTTGACCGAAAGAACAATATAGCCGAGGCTGGTCAGATACTGATTCATCGCATACGCGTTGGAGTAGTACTCCATGTAATGCCAGCCGGGAAGCATCTGGCGGCGAGAGCCTCCGTGAAAAAACACAATCGCCGGATGAGGTCCCGGACGTGGACCGTCAGACGTAGGTAAGAAGAGTTGGCCGTGGATCTGCATGCCATCCGCGGCAGTGAAGATGACCGGCCGTGGCGTGACGAGCCGGGCCGCGGGGAAATCGGCGGGGATGAGTTGCGGCGCGAGATCGCGGATTGCTCCGTTGCTGGAGACAACAGCGGGGCGCATCGGTACGTGCGCGTCGGAGTGTAAGACGGCGAGCGTGCCATCGGCGGCGAGGGCGGGAGATACCTCGATGCCTTCTCCCTGGGTCAGTTGCCGGGCTGCGCCGCCATCCGCGGAGACCTGCCATATATGCCGGCTGTCGATGTTGTTCTGGTTCGAGGAGTAGACGATGCTGCGGCGATCGCGGCTGAAGGAGACATGCTCCACCTCAAAGTCGCTGGGAGTAAGCGGCGCCGCTGGCCCGCCGGCTGCCGGCACAGAATAGAGATGCAGCCAGCCGTCGCCTTCCCATGGAAAAGCGATGTGGTCGCCGGCGCTCCAGAAGAGTTGGTGGTCCGACTCGATCTCCTTGAAGACGCTTCCCGGTCCTTCCTTCGCGCGCCAGATTTCATGAGCTTCTCCGGTACCGGCGTCTGCAACGCGGATCGACCAGGGCTGTCCTGCGCGGTGCGGCTTGAAGTCGACGTCTGGGCCATCAGGTGGGGTGCGCACGAAGGCGACGCGGCGGCTGTCCGGCGACCAGACCGGGTCCCCGTCGATTTCGGTGGAGGGATCCAGGTAACGGAGTGATTTTTCCGCGAAGGAGAAGACGCCGATAAAGCCGTGGTCGCCGCGCTTGCTGCTGAAGGCCAGGTATTTGCCATCAGGCGACCACGTCAGCGAGCCGAGACCACCGCGTCCGTGGAAGAGCTGCGCAGCTTTCGCAGCCGAGTCACGGAGATCGATCGTCCAGACTTGATCCTTGCTGAGGAAGGCGAGCGTGGCGCCATCCGGCGACACGGAAGGCTTGCGGCCTTCGGCGAGCTTGCGTAGCTCACCGCCTCGAATGGAAACAATCCAGATATCTTGTTCGACGCCCTGAGGCAACAGCGCGGGATTGGGCGCCGGCTTCGCGGGAAATTCAAGATCGCCGCCGCGGACGTATACGATCTGCTCGCTGTCAGGTGTCCAGGAGACGTCGCCAATTTCCTGGCCGTCGTCGGCGTCGTAATTCGTCACCCTGCGGACGGCAAAGGCGCCGCCGTGGCCTTCCGCAATCCATAGGTTGCGCCGGCCCTCCTGGTTCGCGATCCAGAGAAAGCGCGCGCCCTGGGGGGACGCCTGAAGACCCGAGCAGAAGGGCGCGCTCATTACCTGTTGCAGCGTAAAGCTCCGCGCGGCAAGCGGAGCGGGAAGGAGGTAGACGAGAATAGCGAGCGCAAGCGTGGGCAGACGATGGATCATCGGTGGTCCTCGGGAGCCTGAACTCCGATCTTAATGGGGCCGCAAAACGGGGTTGCTGGGGATAAGCAAAGATCATCATCAAAGCGTCAATATACAGTTGTGAATAGAATCGACAAAGAGCAATGAATGTGAACAGGGAAAAAAAGCAAAAGAAGAAAGCTGTTCCTGGGGGCACTGAAAAGCCGGAATCCCAGGCCTTCCGTCGCGGTGCGATCAGTACTTTTATACTGTTTCACCTGATTGCAATCACGTGTTGGGCCGTCCCTACAAACTTTTGGCTCGTGGCGGGGGTCAGAGAACTTGTCCGCCCTTATATGCTGTGGACCGGTCTCTTCCAATCATGGGACACCTTCGCTCCCGATCCGTTAGCGGTCAACTCTTATGTCAAAGCTGTCGTGGTGACGCGGGATCGCCGAATCCACGTCTGGACCTTTCCCAGAATGGAGGAACTCAGCTTTAGCGAACGGTATCGCAAAGAGAGATACCGCAAGTTTGCCGAAGTCATGCTGCAGGAGAAGAACGCAGCCATATGGCCGGACATTGCGAAGCATATCGCGCGGCCGTTCAACAGCCAAACCGACCCTCCCGACAAAGTATTCCTGATCCAATATCAGACGGATATTACGCCCGGAGCGGACGAGACACACGACCCGGCTCTCAAAACCAACGTCTTTTATGAGGATTACGTTCAGCCCGAAAATCTCAAATGACTCCGCGGAATCTTGGGAAGGCTTAAGAATTGAACGCTTATTCCCATCGGGCTGTTCAGAAGGTCGTTTTATGGATCTCGAAAGAGGCGTCTTCCATCGGAGTGCCCGGGAATCTGAGCTTAGCCGTATCTTCGCTGGCGAGGATCATTTCGACCTGTGTACCTCGAGAAGATTCAAATGTGAGTTTCTGACCGTCAACCGCGACATTCTTGATTGACATTGAGTGGTCGTGGCTAGCTGGAGTTGTGGCGGTACAGCTTCCACCTTTGTTTCCTGTCGAATTGCCAAGGTCCACGTTCCCCAAGCTAATGGTTCCCTCGATTGCACTCGATGTCGATCGAAGCGTCAAGAAAACGAAGGGCTTTCCGTCCTGACACTCGCCTTTCCACATTCCAGCGAATGCCGCTCTGTTGTTGAAAGACCCCGAAGCATCATTTTGAGGCCGGAGAACAGGGCTGGAAATGCCGAGCAATACAACGCAAAAGAGGAGTGGCCAGAGGTTAATCGTAGAACCACCACTGCGCAAGTGAGCGCTGAGATATCGTTTCATTTCGTTATCCTTTCCGCATGCCGTTAGACCAGCCCATGCTGGGATGAGAAGCATACTACATAGTAGACTCCGCACCGCGGGCGAAAGTTCCCCTATTTGCAAACAGCCGGGCGGACCAACTCATGTTCCCCAGCAATCACAATGGCCGTGAACGCAGGTGCAGAAGACATGGACGGTCTCTCTTATGCTGCGGCGATTTCGGTAAGTTCGATCACCTGCGAGACTTCGAGCTGGCGCAAGTTGTAGGGTCGAGGACTGGC
>PLZN01000049.1 GCA_003152195.1 Acidobacteriaceae bacterium | reverse complement strand
GTAGGAAATCCGGGGTCCTTCGCGTTTTTTGCGAAGGGTGGGATCCGCGAACGTCCGATGGCCAAGGATCAGGCTGCAATGACAAGGATTCCCGGTGGACTACCGCCTTGAGGTTTGCCTATCTGACACAGAGAATGTGTCCTATCAGATGACCAGGGACAACGCCAACGTTAACAGGAGTCCAATGACCGCGATCAGGGTCTCGCTGATGGACCAGGTCTTCATCGTATCGCCGACGCTCATGTTGAAGTACTCCTTGACCAGCCAAAACCCTCCATCGTTGACATGGGAGAAGATGAGCGATCCGGCGCCGGTCGCGATGGCCAGCAATTCCGGCCGCACGCCGGGACTATGCATGAGGATGGGAGCGAGAATGCCCGCAGCCGTGGTCATGGCGACGGTGGAGGATCCGGTTGCCAGGCGAATGAGCGCGGCGACCAGCCATCCCAGCAGAAGCAGCGATACGTGGGCGTGCAGCGCAACCGCGACAATCGCCTGGGAAACACCGCTGTCCTGAAGGATGCGCCCAAACCCGCCGCCCGCTCCGATCACCAGCGTGATGTTGGCGGTCGGCGCCAGGCACTCATTGGAAAATTTC
The DNA here is from genome assembly GCA_003152195.1 of Acidobacteriaceae bacterium. Taxonomy (GTDB): domain Bacteria; phylum Acidobacteriota; class Terriglobia; order Terriglobales; family Acidobacteriaceae; genus PALSA-350. Next base: position 2,304 of record PLZN01000049.1, on the reverse strand, counting down.
AGAATCGTCTCCCGGCTGAAACCGCGCATTCTGCCCAGCGTGATGAAGCTGACCAGGACCGCGGCCAGCAAGGCGATATCGGCACTGCCTAGCAAGTGCAGCGCACGGTTGGCCGCGCTGGCGGGCGCAGCCAGCACGCCGGCCCAGCTACCAATCAGCATCAGCACGACCGGCAACAGAATGGTGGCCAGCGACAAGCCAAAGCCGGGCAAGGCACGGTTCATATCATGCTCGGCAAACTCCTCCGCCATGGGATTGTGTGCGTCGAGGACAATCCTGGGCGCGATGACTCGGGCGTAGATCGGGCCTGCAATCGCCGCCGTGGGAATGCCGATCAGCAACCCGTAAAGGATGGTACGTCCCACGTCGGCGTGGAAGATGGTAACCGCCAGCATGGCCGCGGGATGCGGTGGCACCAACGCGTGGACCACGGAAAGGCCGGCGAGCATTGGCAGACCGACCAGGATCAAAGAGGTGCGGGTGCGCCGGGCAACGGTAAAGGCAATTGGTATGAGGAGAACGAAGCCCACCTCAAAGAAGACGGGCAAGCCCACGACCAGCGCCGCGCACATCATTGACCAGGAAACGCGCCGCTCACCGAAAAGGTGAATTAAGGTCTCCGCGATGCGGTCCGAGGCCCCGGATTCCGCCATCATCTTGCCCAGCATGGTACCCAGGCCAACCACGATCGCGATGTGTCCGAGGGTATTGCCTGTCCCGTTCTCGAAGGAGGCAACGATGCTTTGCAGCGGCATCCCGGTGGCAACCGCCAGCCCCAGCGAAACCATCATCAGGGAAAGAAAGGGATTGAGCTTGACCGCCGCGATCAGCAGAATCAGCGTGANNATCACTGCACTGGCGGCGGCGATCAGTAGGAAGAGTCCGTGGCTGTCGAGCATAGGCGGGATGGTCAAGGGTTGGCACGCATAGCAAAGTTAACGGGGGAGAAAGCGCCCGCCCCGTTGCCCGGTAGCATCCCCGTCTTGATAGGACAGTACCCCGTTGACCCAAACCGCGGCGATCCCTTCGGCGCGGCAGACCGGATTGGAAAAGGTAGCCGTATCTCTGATTGTCGCTGGATCGAAGAGCACCAGATCGGCGTGAAAACCCTCGCTGATGCTTCCACGCCCCCCCAACCCGAACCGCTGCGCAGGCAAGCCGGTCATTTTATGCACCGCTTGCGTGAGCGAAAAGATTCCTTGTTCGCGGCAGTAATACCCCAGCACGCGAGGAAAGGTCCCCCATAAGCGGGGGTGCGGCAGCGGATCGTTGGGCAGCCCATCGGAGCCGATCATGGTTGCCGGATGTTGCAGGATGCGGCGCACATCCTCTTCCGACATGCAGTGGTAGATGGCCCCCGCGGGTTGCAGGCGCTCCGCCGCTTGCCTCTGTTCCACTCCCCACGCAAGCGCAATCTGCTCCAGAGTTTGGCCGGCCACCTCGGGATGCGGTTTCGACCAAGTGATGACGATACGGACCCGTGCATCCACCTGCCGTAGATCGAGTGTGCTCGACGAGGCCGCATAAGGATAGCAGTCGCACTGCACAGGCTGCCCGGCCCGCGCTGTGTCCAATGCCCTAAGGACTTCTCCACTCCGGCCCCAATTGGCAATGCCCGCGCACTTCAGATGGGAGAGGATGACCGGCACATGGCATTGCCGGCCAACCTGGAAAGCTTCGTTCATGGCTTCGAGGATGGCTTCGGCTTCCGTGCGCATGTGGGAGGCATAGACGGCGCCGGCGGCTGCGAGTGGCTCGGCCAGCGACAGAATCTCTTGCGCGGGCGCCGCGTAGGCCGATAAGTAGGCTAGGCCAGAGCTCAACCCTAAGGCGCCGTGGTCCAGGGCCTCGATCAATTGCGCGCGCATTGCCTGGATCTCCGCCTCGGTGGCGGCGCGGTCGAGGCGATCCATATGGTTGTTGCGCAGAGCTGTATGGCCAACCAGCGCGGCCACATTCACCGCCGGACTGGCCGCGTCGACAGCCGCGGCATATGCCGCGAAGGTAGGGTAGCGGAAGGCGCGGGCGTCCCCCAGCAGATTCATCGGATCGGGAGGGTCTCCTGCCAGTTGCACCGGCGCTGCGCTGATGCCGCAGTTGCCGACGATCACCGTGGTGACGCCCTGCGACAGCTTCGCCGGCATCTCCGGAGCGCGTATAACGCTGGTATCGTCATGCGTATGGACATCGATGAAGCCGGGAGAGAGCACCCGTCCGGCTCCTTCGGTGACCTGCCGGGCGGTGTAATGAGAAAGCTGCCCAACCGCGCGGATGAGGTTGGCATCGATGGCGACGTCCGCCACC
>PLZN01000444.1 GCA_003152195.1 Acidobacteriaceae bacterium | reverse complement strand
TGGAAAGCCATAAAGCCGGCTTTCCACTCTTCCCACGCTCTTTGGAAATCCCTTCGGGATTCCCACGTTCCCACGGCCTCGACTGCGGTGATGTATCTAAAAAACAACAAGAGAAGAAAAGCGCGAAAGCCAGATTTACGGCCCTACCAGCGCAGGGGACTTGTAACGGATGTGTCCGGTCCTAAGTGTAACGGATGTTCCGGTACACTCAGTTACCATGTACGCGTTTTACATCTTGGCCCCGGCGAGACTATGAAAGTGCGGTCGAGTGCGATGAGAGCGGCGACTTTGATCGTGGGAGACCAACCATGCCGCAAGTGTATGCTGGGGTTCACCCCCCCCCCGCGAGACAGTCCCGGGCCGGGTCGCCGGCCGAGATATACCAGACGATTGAACGCCAATCACCTCGGCTTGCATTGCCGCATAGTACATACACCCGCGTCCTAGCGTCGCCGGTTGTATGGCATAGCAGCTAAGGAAAGCGGGCTTTGTCATCAGTGCTCACCGTGAATTGTTGCCGCAGGGGAAGCTTCCAGCTCTTGGGGCTGAAGGAAATCTGAAATTGAGTAGTCACATCGGTTTGCGGGCTAGGCGCCAGCGCCGGGGCCGCCCATCGCTCAGCTTGAAACAGAAACTGTAACGACAAGCCATCCCGCCAGCGATATTGCAGTTCCCCATAGGCAGCCTGCTGGCTCTCTCCCTGGGGGACAAAGAACCGTGACACCCTGAGCGTGCGATACCCAACCTGGAGCGTGCTCTGGGCATTGAACCAGTAAGTCGACCAGGCCTGCCCGCCGGTCCCTTCCCGGCCGAGCCAGGACCCCATCAGGTTTCGCTTGTTGAGGTAGCAGTCACGGTAGACACCTTCGTAGTAATAGTATTTCCCGCCCTCTGCCCTTGCCGTGATGTCGCTGCTGCCGCCTTCTACGTGCAGGTCGAGCTTGGGGAGGAACGGAAACCTGGACAGATAAATGCCCGGAGTGATGGCAGCGTGTCGCGGCGCATCCACGGGAGACACGTCATCGTGGACCAGGGAATCGGTATACAGGGTCAACCAGTTTCTGAGGCCGGGCAGGCGATAACGAAAGTCGAAACTGGCATGGCGGGCGCCGTTCACATTACGCACCGAGTTAGCGTTTGTTTCACTGGAAACACTGGTGAAGCTCTTCCAGAAGTTCCCAAAAGTGAGCGGCGTGCTTCCATCGCCGGCAATGACCGCGTCTCGGGAAAATCCCAACTCCAGGTTCCTGGTGGGAGAGAAATTGATTTTCTGACCATAGAAATATGGCTGCCTGGGGTACAGGTGCCCGGAAAGCTTGCCAAAGAAATTGTCATAGCGCATGGGCCCGAGAAGCCTCGATACAAGAGGAATATAGAGAGGCAATGTGCGGTTGATGCGAAACGAATAAAAGGGCTCTGCATCGTCACTGAGCATCATGGCGCTCGCCGAGCCAGGCCCCCACCAGTAGCTCTGCTTGCCGAAGGAGAACTGCTGGCCCAGGAACTCGACTGATGCGTAGGTGTCAAGCAGACGAAAAGCGTTATCCGCCGGCCGGTTGCCATAGGTCTGTATGGGATTGTTGTCCTGGGTGGCGATGATACCTGCAATGGCTGGGCTGTATCCTGGTAAGCTCGGACTGCGCTGGTATTCGCCACGAACAAAGAGCGAGAACCGGCCATGCTCCGCCCGGGTTTCAAAGCCGGCGATCTGTTGAACGCCGTGGCCGTAGGGCCGTCCAAAATCGCCGGTAAGGGTTTGCCCGAAGTGGTAACTGTCGTCGAGCGGGATGCCGGAAATGAATTGAGTTCGATTGTAGACACTTTCGATGAAGAGGTCCTTGTCCAGCGGGTCCGGTCCCAGAGCAACGTCGTGGAATAGTTCTTTCTTGACCGCCTGCACCAGTTGGTCAGAAGACTCAGTTCCCTGGGCATGCTCAAGCATTTGGTAGATCGCTCTACGGGTCCACGGCCGCAAGCCCAGAAATGGATACTGAATAACACCCTGGGCAGCTAGTCTTTCAAGCGCCGGATAGACCCAACTATCCAGTTCGACATAGGTAGAACTCGCATCGGTGGCCGCGTGGTCGTTGGGATTGGCTTGGGAAGAGACCGGAGCGAGACGGCCGGACGCTCCCACGCTCTGCGCGGGCGAAGCAAGGGCCATCAACAGGACGACAATGACGGATGCAATAGCCGGCACTTTGGTCCAGGCTCTCATCAGCTCCTTCAAAACCGGGGGGGAGGATTTAATCGTGCGCATTTGCCAGCGCGATATCGAATACATAGAGTGGCGAAATCGCAGGCACTTGCGATGGAAAGTCCTGGCTATCCTCTGTCTGCTGCCATTGATATTGGGGAACGATTTCTTTCACTTCGGCACGGATGCGATGAGGCACACCTGCGACGCTTTCCGCACGTAACACCTCCAGATGGGCCAGTAATCTTGGCCAGGAGACGAGCTGCCCCTGGGTGCGAAATATTTTTTGCGCGGCGGTGTTCAACCGTCGCTCGAAGTCATAAAACAGCTCTTCGAACAGCTTCTCTCCCGGACGCAAGCCGGTGAACACGATTTCCACTTCTCCTGGAGGAATGCCGGATAGTTGGACCAGCGTCTTCGCCATGTCCAGGATGCGAACCGGCTCGCCCATATCCAGAACCAGGATGTCCCCATTGTTGCCGATGGCAAACGCCTGCAAGACCAGCGAAACCGCCTCCGGTATGGTCATGAAGTAGCGAGTGATGTCGGGATGAGTCACAGTGATCTGGCGTTTGGATCGGATTTGCTCCTGAAAGAGCGGAATCACACTTCCCTGCGAGCCAAGTACGTTGCCGAACCTGACACAAAGGCAACGCATCCGGCCGGATGGCCGAGCGGCCACGATCAGTTCCCCAATCCGCTTGGTACAGCCCATGAAGCTGCTCGGAGTTACGGCCTTGTCGGAGGAAATAAGCAGGAAATCCTCGCAATCGCATTGGCAGGCGATTTCCATCAGGGAAAGCAATCCGAACACGTTGTTCTTCACCGCCTCCTGCAAATTGTGTTCCATGAGCGGAACGTGTTTGTATGCCGCAGCGTGAAAGATGGTCTGGACGTGATGTTGCTCGAGGATCTCTCGCATGCGCGCACGATCGGTGATATCGGCAACGCAATAAACCTTTTCGATCTTGGAATCGGAAGTGGCATGCTGCAGGTAGAAGAGAGGGGTCTCGGCCTGGTCAACGCAAACCAGCTTCGCCGGACTATAACTCAGTAACTGGCGACATAGCTCGGAACCGATGGAACCGGCAGCGCCGGTCACCATGATGACGCGTCCGGCAATTTGGCACTTTACGGAGTCGAGATTCAATTGGACAGGATCCCGTCCCAATAAGTCCTCCAGCTTGACCTCGCGCATCTGATCAACCGTTACTGCGCCATGGATCAGGTCCGCCAGGCCTGGAACGGTGCGAAAGCGGACTCCGGTCCGGTGGCAGACTTCGGTGATGCGACGCATTTGCTCGCTGGTCGCCGAAGGGATGGCAATCATTATTTCGTCCGGATGATAACGATCGACAACAGTCGGTAACCCGGCGATCGAACCCGCAACCCGAATCCCATTGAGGGCCACACTGGCTTTGGCGGGATCGTCATCAACCAGCGCGACTGCCGTGTATCCGCTGCGTGGCAATTCGCGCAACAACATGGCAGCGCCACAGCCTGCGCCGACCACCACCACAGATTTGGCCGTCTGCGACTTGGCACACTGCTCCGATCGTTGTATCCACACCCGGGACAAGATCCTTATGCCTCCCAGCGCCAGAGCGGTCAGCATGGCTTCTAGAAAATAGAAAGAGATGGGAAGCAGAGCCTGGCGCAGTATCCATCGCTCGACCAGCAAAAATGCGAGCGAGCCTAACATAACGGCCTTGATAACATCGAGCGCGTCACTGATTCCGCTGTAGCGCCAGTAACCATGGAACAGGTGGAACCGCGCCATCGCCGCCATCCGCAGCAATACCAGCAGCGGCAGCGTGCGCAGGAAGAGCGCCGGCTGGGGAAAGGTAAAATCAAACCGCAGCAGCCATGCAACTGTGCCAGATAAGACGATAAGGATGAGCTCGAGCAGGAAAATCGCCCAAGGACGCTGTTTCTCTAGCATTGTTTGTTGCCTCTACCGTTTAGAACAATCGGGGTGAGTTCGAAAATGGCCAGCGGACACGGTCGCGAGCGGGGCACCTTCCAATCAAAGGTTCGGGGAAGGGGGCCCGGGACGGCGGCAATGCAGTGCCAGGTGAGGATCTACGGACGCACGCGGGGTGAGCTTGCGCCCTCGCTGGCCTCACCATCAAGAAAATCGCCGTAGCGTAGGTCATGAGGTGCGAGGCAGGCAACCAAGGTCCTCACCAGAACGGCAAGGTCTGTGCGCAGATTGGCCTTGATCAAATACTCGCGACTCATGCGGATCTTGTCCGGGAGGATCACACGGCGATAGTAAGTTTCCGGATCCTTCGCCTTGCCCAGCAGTTCGGCTTCGGAACGATAGGCGATGGAAGCGGGGTCGGTGATGCCAGGCCGGACACTGAGCACCAGCTTGTAGTCCTCAACATATAAGGCCACATGCTCGCGCAGTTCGGGTCGTGGCCCAACCATGCTCATATCGCCGCGAAAGACGTTCCAAAGCTGCGGTACTTCATCCAACTTGAATCGTCTGATAACCCGGCCCACGCGGGTAATCCTGGGATCGTCTCCACAAGTGATCGCCGCGCCGCTGACCCGGTCCGTCATGGTGCGCAGCTTCAGCACCTGGAACGGCCTGAATCCAGTTCCTATCCGCTCCTGGCTGAAGAACACCGGGCCCGCGGAATCCAGTCTCACGGCCAAGGCAATCAAGGGGAGAAAAGGAGCGCACAATCCCAGCCCGATTGCCGACACAATCAAGTCGAAAACGCGCTTCCCAGGACGCGTCATGCGCCCGTCTTTGTGGACAAAGCTGCCGACCGGAGATAGCGGTTCATGACCCGGCCGCTTATGCGCCGGGAACTGCCGTCGAGCGAGAATCCGCATTTGCGGTAGAAACAGTTCACCCGGTGGTTATTGTCCTCATCTGTCATCAGGTATACATAATTCGATCCCCTGGCCACTGCTTCGGCACAAAACTTCTCGACCAGCGCCAAGCCAATTCCCTTGCCCTTCGCGGGGGGATGAACCGCAAGGCTGCTCAGCAGGGTCGCGTCAGTGATCACGGCAGTCAAGTCGCCGCGAAAGAAAAGAGCGGCCAGGAACCGCTGCGAAACTGAGACCGGATGCCTCATCAGACGGGACAGCCCGGCATAGAGAAACGCGTGCGACCGCCGGGCCAGAAGGCGTTTAAAAAAGGCCGCCGGTTCGGTTGTTCCTACTACGAATCCGAGACACTCCCCACGGTCATCGGCGACATAGCAGATGGAACTTCCCGCGGTCAGGAACCCGGCGTACAACTCGCCCAGGAACCGGGGACCCAACGTGGTGAGGAAGAAGCCTGGAAACGCCACCTGGTGCGCAGCTACGATCCGGGGCAGGTCTCGGAGGTTGGCTGGACGAAGGGTGAAATCCTGCTTCACCGCATAGCCGACGGGAATTCCGGCGCTTGTCATCTTACTTAGCTATCTCCCGCTTACCGCTGGTGATCGGTTGCGATCTCACTCACGCTGGCAATCACGTGTTCGATCTGCCCCCCGGTCATTCCCGAAAACAGCGGGAGTGAAAGGTAACGCTCGAACTCGCCGGTAGCGACCGGGTAATCGCAGCTTTTGAACCCGCAGACATCGCGGTAGNNTGCTTGAGGGCAGTGATGAATTGATCGCGGCCAATCGTCAACTGGCCGCATTCGAGCCGCAGGACGTACAGGTGGTGTGCAGATTCCCTGTCGGCCCGTTGTACCGGGATTTCCAGGGTCGGAATTCGAGCGAACTCGGCATCGTAACGGGCCACGATCGCCGCCCGCCGGGAACGCATATCCGTACACTTGGCCAGTTGCACCAGTCCAATCGCTGCCTGGATATCGGTCATGTTGTACTTGAAACCGGGCGCCCACACCTGGTAATACCATGAACCTTCCGCCGCATAGCGCTTCCAGGCATCGCGACCTATCCCGTGCAGACGCATGATGCGCGCCCGGCCGGCGATCTCGTCGGAGTCGGTGGTCAGCATGCCGCCCTCTCCCGTGGTCAACGTCTTGGTGGCATAAAAGCTGAAACAGGTGGTCTCGCTCAGGGCGCCGACCGGTCGTCCCTGATAGGCGGCGGGCAGTGCATGGGCGGCATCTTCGATCACGCGAATATCATGCCTCGCGGCAAGCGAGTGAATCTCGTCCATATTGCAGGCCTGGCCGGCAAAATGCACTGGGAGGATTGCTTTGGTGCGCGGGGTGATTCTCCGCGCCGCGTCGGCCGGGTTGATACTCAGCGTCTGGCGATCAATATCTACCAGCACCGGGTGAGCACCCAAATAAGTAACCACTTCGGCAGTGGCGGTAAAGGTGTTGGTAGGAACCAAAACCTCGTCGCCAGCCTTGATTCCAATCGCCTCCAACGCCAGGTGCAGCGCCGCCGTGCATGAACTTACCGCCACCGCGTGCCTGGCGCCCACGAAAGCCGAGAATCTCTGTTCAAACTCAACCGTCCTCGGACCCATCGTCAGCCAGCCGGTACGAACAACGTCCGCGGCAGCTTCGGCCTCTTCTTCACCCAGGTCAGCTTGATGGAAGGGAACAGCAACCACATCCGCGTTGACTTTCACGTGTGCCTTTCCGCGAGCAGCAGGGGAGATCTTGGTGCGGGCGTGTTCCAATCAAGCCCGATGACCTCAGCGATCAAGTCGACTCATCGACCGTACTGGTGAGACCGTCATCCGATCGCAACATCTTCCATCAACAACTCATCCACCATGCGTTCGTAGACCACCGCCGCATCGAACTCAGCATCGAAGGTCTCACGCGCATGCAGGCCCTTAATGATGACGGTTTCGATGTCGCCAGCCAGTTGCGATATCTGCGTATACAGTTGACTGGCATCTTCTGCCCGGTACGTACTCCCAATTTCGTATCGCTCCAGGAGTTCCTGCGCTTCGCCGGATAGCGAATTGAGAATATACAGACCCCACTGCATGTAATCGAAGATCTTGGTGGGTACCGATTGTGTAGCCTCTGCGGTATAGCAGTTTAAGGCCACGTGGCAATGAGCGGCAATATCTGCCAGCGCTGGGGGTTGAAGCCAGCCTGGAAACGTCACCGTCGCCACACTCCGGGCCGCTCGTACCAACTCTTCTTTCTTATAGCCATCCCCCACCAGGACGAACTCGATATCGGTCCGGCCTTGCTCCCATAGGCGCCCCGCCACCTCGATCACGGTTTCCAGGTCGTAACTGAAGCCGAACTGACCGGCGAAAAGGCATCGTAACGTCTGCCGCGACTTAGACGGTCGGACGAGGGGTGTGTCCTTTCGGCAGCAGAGATAGTAATGGGAAGAATTCTCCCAGTCTTCCCGCTTTCCGCGTCGCATGGCCCAAAGCGTGTAAGCCTTGGAAACGGATGTGACGTGCGCGGCATACTCATAGGTGCGCTGGGATAGATAAAACCATGGCGCAAAAAGCAGCCGACCGAACCGCCGCATATGTGCGGGGAAAGCCAACACAAACAAGTCTGGCCATAGATCGATCACGTCGACGATGACGCGAATGCCATGACGACGACCCCATAGGGCTACCAGGTACATCAACTCCACGCAACCACTACACAGCACGATATCGGGCCTGGGACTTAGACGTTTCAACTCACGCCACATCCGCAAACTTAGTAGCGAATGGCTCACCAGCCGCCGCAGGCTCACGCCACCAGTATACGGAAGTGTGGGCACCAACCGGACGGCGTTGCGGTCTTGCGCAGGAACAGCTTCATACGACCTGCGTTGATGCGACCAGTGGTGGAAATCAGACGTGATCCATGTGAGGCGGCAGCCGCGCCTCTTCAGCGTGTCGTATAGAAATGTATATCGCTGATCGCGAAACTCCTCGCCGGGTAACTTGTCGAATGGATTGATGAGGACGATGGATCTCATGAGGGTTGCCGGGCTTTCTGGCTTATGCCCAAGGCGCCTGCTTTTCCTCAGCAGGAAGCTTGCGATCGCGTATTCCTCTCAGGACATGTTGCAGGGTACGCCCCATGCCTGCGGGCATACGCACCAGCATCCTGTTAACAAGGATGGAGAGCATGAGCAGCATCTCCTGGTCCAGGGTCATCCGCGGTCTCCCACTGAGCAGGCGCCCTTGGATGGCGTGCTCAAAACGCCATAGGGAAATTCTCCGTAGCTTGCCTTTGATCATCATGTTTTCGATGGCAAAGTGCTCCCGCCATGCGGCGAAAAAACCAGGGATATGATCCGCTCGCAGGGACCCGCTGGTCTCGAACTGCCAGGCAGATTCGCCGGGACGCAAGAGACCTTCGAGCACGCTCTTCCTCCAAAGCGACGCGATCACGGAAGTTCGATAGACACGTCCGGGAAGGATGACGCCGAAGTGTTGGTTGAAATGCCGATCTGCTTTGGGCAGTGTTTGCAGGCGGAGATAATTGGCGCCTGGGGTTTCAACAAATGCCCGGACGGTGGAGTCCACGCGGCTGCAGTCGACGGCCCGAGTTAGATAATGATCATCGATCCAGAGAAGCACAAATTCCTCAGGCACCTTCTTGAGCCCCAATAGGACCGTATCGGACCACGACAGGTCATTGCCCACAGGGATCGTCGTCACCATGGAAACATTTGCTTGCAGAGAATTGGTGATGGCATAGGAGGGGAACGTGCGGCCGGCCCAGAATCGGGCAAAAGACATCATTAAACCTGGCCAGAGATCCGCAGAGCGGTCGCAGGACGCTATGACGAGGGCAACATTAGGAACTACGGTGGGCATGACCTAGAGCTCCCGGCACACGATCCCTACGATTTAAGTACATGATCGATTATCGCGTTAACGCAGTTGATCACTATGTTGGCACGTGGACGCAGTCGCATCGCGCTCATCGCGGATCAGGTGTCGACTTAGGAGGATATTCCCCACTTTAAGCATAGCATTTGCAATGGCATGCTTAGTCCTCGAGTGGTGATGACGCTCAAACGAGACATACGAGTATCTGCGGAAGATCTTTTCCAATTCGCTATTTGTCGGCAGGTTGATATGACCGCAAATATCCGTACCGTAACGAAACCAGCGTTTCCTGACAAACTGCGTTCGATCGGGATACTCCGACGCCATGTAGTTCGCGAGCGTCTCGTATTCGCTGAATTCGCTGTCACCTTGAAGGGGTAACACGGAGAGAACGGCATCAATCCAGGGTTTGCAGTGTATCTGCTCAATCTTCTCCAGCATTTTCCTGGTGCAAGAAGCATCGACAGGCATATATTGAGAGATCGCCGAGAAGCGAAGCACTCGCCTTTGGTTGATCAGCTTCTCAAGAGCGGCGAAATACGGTTGATGGTACTCTTTGGACATCGTTATCTGCAGTTTGCCGCCCTCGAAGAAGACGATCGGTCTAAGCGCTACAGTATCGGCATCCCATATCACATATTGGTTGTCCGCCGCGATACGGGAAAAGCCGATTTTAGCAAATTGCTGGAGATACCAGCCTGCACGTGCTCGTCTATCCCCTAGCCGGTCGGCGAAGTAATCAAGAGAATACCCTGGAATAATCTCATTCTCCGGTATCACCTCGGTAGTCGGACTTTTCAGATATGCAAAGTCCTTCAGCTGACGAGCAGGAACCGCTAATACAACCGTCTGAACATTGGTCCATTTGAGTAACCCTCTGATCGCACTACTCAGAATTGGACGGACGGAGTTCTCTGCGACGAGTAGTGCGACCAACATAAGCCACCACGCTCCCAGACAGCAGTATAGTCCTAGCAGGGTGCTGAAAAAGTCACTTCAATTCCGAATGGTGTTCAGTTAAGACGAGATGATGCGAGGAATTGATTATCAGCAGGGTGACATGTTCAGTTACTTGTTGCCGGAACAGCGCGTGCGGAAGGATCATCCGCTACGCGCGGTGCGGGCGATGACGGACGAGATTCTGGAGCGGATGTCGCCGTTGTTTGACGCCATGTATGCAGAAGGCGGGCGGCCGTCGATCCTCCAGAGAAGTTGCTGCGGGCACAGCTTTTGCAAAATGCTGTATTCGGTCCGGTCGGAGCGGCTGCTGATGGAGGAGATCGAGTACAGCATTCTGCACCGCTGGTTTGTGGGGCTGAACCTGGATGAGCAGGTGTGGGACGCCACCTCGTTCACGAGGTGGCCAAGGAGTTCTTGGCGCAGGTAGTGGGGACGCGCTTTTGGCACGCAAGGGCAAAGGCAAGGAGGCCAAGTTGAGCTACAACGGCAATCTGCTGGTAGAGAACCGCAACGGCCTGATCGTGAACGCGGAGTTGCTCCAAGCCAACGGGCGGGCCGAGCGCGATGCGGCGCTTTTGATGCTGGAGCACGTTCCCGGCGACAGTCGCATCACGGTCGGCGGCGACAAGGGATTCGACACGGCGGAGTTCGTCGACCAATGCCGCCACATGAACGTGACCCCGCACAGTGGCGCAGAACGACGAGCGGCGCGGCGGCAGCGCCATCGATGCGCGCACCACGCGGCATGCCAGTTACGACGTCAGTCAGAAGAAAAGGAAGAGGATCGAGGAGTGCTTCGGTTGGCTGAAAGACATCGCGCTGCTGCGCAAACTGAAACATCGCGGACTGTTCAAGGTGGCTTGGATTTTCACCTTCGCGGCAGCGGCTTATAACCTGGTGCGGATGCGAAAGCTGATTCCGATTCCAGCCGTGGCCTGATCGGGCCGTAGTGTCTCTGCGGCCGGAACAAATGGCCTGCAGGGCAGCGAAACAATGCTCTTTGAGCGACAGAATCATCAAAACAAATGGGCCACAAAGCGAGAATCAGCAGCTTGCAACCCCATTTTCAGCGGCCTGCTAGGCGACAATGCGCTAAATTAAAAGATGAATGCTTGACCGGGATGCATCTTGCGCAGGTAGGCCAGCGCGGGAAGGCAGCACAGGAAGTCGCCGATGGCGGAACTACGAAAGACCACGAGGCATTCCACCGAGCGTATTTCGCGGCTAAAGCAGCACCAAGCCAAGCTCTGCAGGGTAAGATTGGCAATGGCCGGTGACGCACGCACCAGGAGTCGCTTGATGTGAACGCTCGACCGGCTAACCGCGCGCTGTGGCATCGAGGCCCCCGGGAATCGAGGTGAGACGCACATTTGCGAACATATCGATTTTGAAAGACAATGCCGCCAGGATGAGGAGAGTGACGAACAGGTTCAGGCAAATCGCGTTCAATCCAACCTGGGTTCCCTCAATCACCATGAACATGGAGCCGGCAAAGGTCTTGTACACCGTGATGTAGAGCGGCCCTCTTTCCACTCGCTCCCCCTCAATCATGCGCAGTACATACCCCAGAAGGCCACTGACAATGACCACTCCAAGCCAGCCGAGATTCCAATAGGCTTCAGCCACCAGACCGTAGGAAACGCCTCCATAAATGTCCTGAATGTTGCCGGCATCGGAAAGGGAGCCCCCATACACGATAGTGGCTATCTTCTGGCAAAGAGGATAATTCTTGACCGCAGCCAACGATGAAATACTTCCAACCGCAAAGGACGGAACAGGTGCCAGTATTGTCTCCATGACATTTTCGACGAAATAGTGATAATCACTCCCCCCGCCGCGATCTACAAAGTCAGTCATAATTACCAAAGCTTCCACACCGCGCGTCCGCGTGACCAAGGATCCCACGATCAAGGGTCCGATCGAGGCCAAGTCCACGTTGGCAATCAAATCCAGATCACCCCCTACGACGCTGGACGCTTCACGCACGACTCCAAGCGCGGTCGCGAATACAGCCGCCGCCAGAGCCGCATAGAACACGTTTTTTCTGTTTGGCCTGCCGCACATAAGATAACCGATACAGCCGGTCTGGATCAGTAGAATCGCGACCGGTCCGCGAAAGCCGAGCAGACCACCGAATAGGGCCGAAGCGATCGTGGCAGCCAGCACTAGACGACGATGCTTCGATCGGTTCTTCAAGGAACTGATCAGCCAAAACTGCATGATGGTGGGCACCAGGTAAGTCAGCGCATAGACCGGCAAACCCATGCCTTGCAGTTCTCCACCCCGTATGCTTCCTAGATTTGAAATGATGCTTCGTATCCCACCGAAGGTCCGTATGAAGTATCCGGCTGCTAGGCTGGCCGCAAGCAACGATAGAATGACCGCGATCCTCAACCTGGAATCGATGATCTTAACTTCATTCCATTTCAGCTGGGGGATTGGAGCAAAGAACGCGAGTTGGAGAGCGGGAACCAAGAACCTGAAGAGGCAGAAGCTCCCAAGGCTGAGGCACGCCAAGAAAAACGCATGGTCGAGCTTGTCGCTCGATATCTGCCGCGGCGAACTAAAAAGCAGGGAAGGAAGCTGCAGCCAATATGAGATGAGATAAGAAATAGGATAGACAAGAGCGAAATAGCCATAAAAGAGCGCGGTGGGAGATAACCAGAACCTTTGCCTGGCAAAGAGGTACAACGCAACCAAAGTGAGACCAGCCCAGCAGTACATCATGCAAGTCACCCCCGATACGGGTTGCTGAGATGCCGACGGACGATCACGCCCTAGCGGCGATCAGATAGCCATAGACCTTCGACGTCGGCTGCAGGACCAGCACCTTGAGCCCGAACTGCTCCACCCTGTCGCGCAGTTGCTCGGGACTCATGGGGTACTTCCGGTCAAACCCGAGATGGTATTCGAGGGCGACTCTCTTGATGTTCTTCCAGTCCTCTGGTTCAGTCTCGTAGAGGAGCGAAAATTCTCCGCCCTCACAATCCACTTTGACGAGCTCGAACGATTCGGCCAGCCGCAGCACGTCTCTTGTATGGATTGTTGGAACGTCGATCGCCACGAGGCCTTTGATGGGAGTGCCAGGATTGCCAGGAAACAGTGTCGAGTCGCCGCGAAGCAAGGGAACATGGAGTGTGACGGTGTCGCCCTCATTCGTGACCGCGGCGCCCACGGTCTGCACGTTGCTGAGACTGTTCATACTGAGATGCTCGCGGATGACTGCGAGACACTCCGGATTAGGCTCGATCGAGATCACTTTTCCCTGCGGAACCAGGTCCCTGGCGGCCCTTACCGTAAACGTACCTATGTTTCCCCCGATGTCCAATATTGTTCCGTCGGAGACAATGTCGCTAAAGTAGCGATCATAGAACCGGTCACCGAAGACCTCGTAAATGACTTGCAGGTCGCCAGCGTGTACATCCATCTTGAACCGCAGTCCATTGCGAAATCGTATCTGCTGCATGGGACGCTGCCACAAACGCCCGGCTAGGGCAGAGAGCCAATTTTGAATATTGACGATCGACCACGCTAGGAGGCGCAGCCGTCTTCTTGAAAAAAGCATCCTATGTCCCCTTTGGGATGATGAAACCAGTGGTTTGCAGGTAACGAGAGGCAAAGCTCGCAAACAGTTCTAAGCTCGCATCGCTAAGAACGAATGGGGAGAGGATCTAGCGCTGGATCACGAAGCTGGCTAGCGTTCTGAATTGGGGCACCCGGAATACGAAATGCGCGAGCACGATGAAGATCGAAAGACCAACGCCGGCAGCGCAGCCGGGCCCAAGATATTGTCCAAGAGTCGCATTTAGTGGGTCGATCAGTAAATTAACTGCACAACCCTCCGCCAGCGAGCTTAGCGTGACTTTCCCCAGGAAGGCAAAGAAGTCCGCGCCCAGCAAATGGCCCACTTTGTTCCCAAGGGAGTAGCATTCTACGGCCAGGGTGAGGCACCAGAACATGGCATAAGCCATGCCAATGCCGATGTAGGAATAGTGACGAACCAGCAGGCCCGACGCTACGGTGTAGGCAAGCAGAGACAGGAGGCCCACTTTTGCCGGGGTGGCATAGTCCCCTAAGGCGTAGAACCCGCGAATGACGATGGTCATGGGCGCCATGAAGATCATGCCCAGCAGGTAAAAGGGAAGGACGCGAATGACTCCGAGGGTGGCGCTGGGCAGAAAATGACCCCGTTGCAGAAGGATGGATACTAACGTCGATCTAAGTACCAGGGCCAGCATGGCCATGGGCACGATGAAGAGCAGTATTCCATGGATTGCTGCTACCAGCTTGCGGTGAAAGCTATCGATATCGTGGTTTGCTATGTCTGCGGAGAGATCGGTAAAGAGCACTACGCAGAGTCCCTGCACAACCATGCTCGCCAAAGCGATGATGACGCGAGAGGAATAGCCCAAATAAGAGATGCTGCCGATGGGCAAGCGCGAAGCCCAGAAGGTATCGATGACCGGCAGCACGGTGAAGGGCAGCAGCGAAATGCCAAGCATGTAGGTTGATTTGAAGAGCCGGGCAACCGCGGGATGGAATGGAAACGCATGGAACCGAACCCGCGGCGGGACCAGGAAGCAGTAAAGAGCAATAACCCGGAGTAAGGTCGCGACCGCCCAACCCGTCACCACGGAAAGGATTCCGAAGCGGCTCGCTCCCAGCAGTCCGCCGGCAATCATACCGAGGTAGGGCAGCGCCAACGTCATGGCCGGATAGGAAAAACTACGACGAAAGTGGTGAAGCCCGGTCAGGAAGCTGCCGAGCACGGTAAGCCCGACAACCACCCAAACCATGGGAGCAATCGATGCGGCCAGTTCGAAGGTTTGGGGCGGCATGCTCCCAGCGGTCGTGAGACGCAGGATGGGGCGATGCCCGAGTGCTCCCACCACAGCCACCGCCAGCGCCAACAGGCTTAAGGCAGTGAAGGCGGAGTCGCTCACCTGACGCTCCTCCCCTTTCCTCTCATAGCCCATCAACAACGGAACCAGGGTGTAACTCAAATCTCCAATGGCAAGGTTCAAGAGTGCGAACGGGAGCGCTCCGGATATGAGGAAAGCGTCCATGCTGCGGCTGGCGCCAAAGAAATAGGCCAGCACCGCCTGGTTGAGAAAGCTGGCACAAAGGTTCAACCCCGTAAAGAAGGTGACTATGGAAACTCGCTTCAATATCAAGCGCGGCCGCTTTGGCGCCATCGGACCCAGAAACCTGATTTCGCAATCATCAATACCTGCCGGCTCTAGTATCTTGCCCTTAGCGGCGCAACCACTCTTCTTCCCGTAACGGCGTCCTTCAACTTCTTAAGACCCTTAACGAATTCCGGATCGGATTGCGCGTATTCCTTCCAGCACAGCAGCGGCACCAAGAGGCATCCGGCGAGGACGCCTGCTACGGTGAAAAACATTACGATCAAAACCCGCTGGGGCGATGAGTTGCGGTCCGGCTCGATCGCCGGCTCAAATGCCTGGATAACGGCCGCGTCTTTGGCTTCATCCAGCCTCGCCGCGTCGTATTGCTTTATCAGCAGGTCGAACATAGCTTGTCGGTATTTCAATTCATGCTCGGCACGCAGATATTCCAGCCCGGCGCCGGGAACGTCAGCCAGCCCCATATCTCGAAAGCCCGAGGAGTGGTTGCGCTGCTCCAGGCGTGCCGCTTCGCCCTGAAGCGAGGAGAGTTCGCGCTCTGCCAGCTCGACCTCCGGGTTATGATCGGTCGAATAGGAGCGCAGCCCTTCCAACTCCACTTCCTTTGCTGCAACATGGGCACGCAGTGCGGCGAGGCCTTCGATCATCGCTTTGGCCTGTGCATCCGGCTGAACCAAACCTCTATTTTGCTCGACTTGCTGCAACCCAATTTCCGCTGCAATCAGGGCGTCTTTGGCTTGCTTCAACCGCTCCTCGTAGAACAGTCGCCGCTGCGACGCCTCCGCGACCGCAAGGCTCTGGGTGAGTATGCGGAGCTGATCCGTGTAAGCATTGGCCATGTAGGCGACGCGTTTCTTATCCTTATCCGTCACCGACACAACGATAAAACCGCCCTTTTCTGAATCGATCTGAGTATTGCGGGCGAGCGTCTTGCGGGCATCCGTCATATTCTTGCTATGGTAGATCGCTTCCAGGCCGAACCTTTGAATGATTGCGTCCGCGATGGGCCGCGAATTCAGCAGACCCACGTAAATATCGTTCGGATTCCTTAACGTCAATCCCCCGCCGGCCATTGCGGCCAGAGAACTTGCCCCGCTACTGGTCAGCTGATTCATCAGCAGAGAAGCCGATGATGGGGCCTGCTGAGGCGGCATTAGCTTGGTGACGGCCTTATACCGGACGGGTAACACTAGGCTTGTAACCACGCCGATGAGCACGGCAATGCCCGTCACTTTCGCGATCAGCCACTTGCGGCGAGCAAGCAGCGTAAGAACCTCAAGCAGGGTGACTTCATAACCGGGATTGCGCTCTTCTGAGGTTTGCCCCTGGTCCCGTGTTAGCCTCGCTTCGGTTATCTGAGACTCTTGCTTGATCATCGGCAGCTCTTCACTTAATGACGCTGAGCGCGGCGGCGGTCAGAGCGGTCTGCGACATGAACTGGGTTACCTGCAGAAAGTCATTCATCTTGGACGTGACCTTGAGCTTCTCCGGCACAACGATGGCGTCTCCGGGCAGCAGCCGCAGCTTGTCAAAGCTACCGTGGCTGTTGCGAGCCCGGCGGCTGACCACGGTTCCGTCCGCATGGATAACAAAGATACGTTTTGGATCGGCCTCCCGAGTCGCACCACCGGCATCATTCAGATACGCGACCAGCCGCTTTTCCGGTTGGTGGCGGAAGGCGTTTGCGTTGTAGACCGAACCTTCCACCTGCACTGTGTTGAACCGGGGCGGGACATAGAAAGTGTCTCCATCTTCGAGCGAGAAATCGGGGATGTCCCCGACGGTTACTGCATCCGACTTCATTTCCAGAACAACCCGGCCCGTTGGCTTGATCGCAGCAAGCCGTGCCAGGGCGGCTTGCTGCAAACTGAGCTGTGTCTGTTGATCGGCCGCGGTCTGGCCGGTCGTTGGAGTGGCATTCGCGTAGCGGGCGACGAGTTCTCTTTGCATCTGGTCGGTGGCCTGCTGCAGTTGTTCCTCTTGCGCATGACGGGTGGAAACGCGAGTAAGGAGCGAGGCATAGAGGTAAGAGCGCGGCGTGAGCCCACCGGCCGCTTCTACGACGTCTCTTAGGGTCTCGCCGGGATTCACGCGGTAGACCCCCGGCGCATTGACCTCTCCTCCCACGCGGACGAAGGAGGCGTGCTTTTCGATGGGCAAATTAAGATCCGCTCGGGAAAAAATGGTAACCACGTCGCCGGCTCTTAGCAGCTGATTATCCGCGGACGCTCGGTTGTCGATTGCGTTCACCAGGCGAAATGGAATCAGGCGGGTACTCAGATCGTGCTCGTCGAGCCGTTCGATGACTGCATATTCCCAGTTGATCTCTGCATTGTTCTGGCCCACGGTGGCAATCATCGTCGTGCGCGAGTTTCCAGATTGGTCACTGGTCCCGGACATATCGTTGCGCCGGCTGCCTGGCTGGTCGGTGGGCTGGTCTTCGAACTGGTCGGTCCGTTGATTACCTGACTGGTCCGTGGACTGATCTTCGAACTGGTCCATGCTCCGGTTGCCGAATTGGCCAGCGCGCGGATTGCCGTATTGGTCAGTGGGCTGGTCCCCGGGCTGGTCCCCGGACTGGTCCGTACGCTGGTTGCCGGATTGGTCAGTGCGCCGGTTTCCGGACTCGTCGCTACGCTGGTTTCCGAACTGGCCGGCACGCTGGGTTCTAAACGGATGATCTGTACTGCGTGGGGTCGGTTGATTTTGCCGATTCCAGAAATCGCGCGTGACCAGAAAATCGCGGGAGGGAATCAGGTCCGAAACCCGCATGCCTCCTTTCCACACATAGCGGCCGGGCTGGGCAACATTCCCGCGCAGGGTCACCGCGTTTTCAAACTTGGGGGAAAGGGGAAAGATCCGCAGCAGGTCTCCGTCCTGGAGCAGCCTTGCGAAACCCGATGCGTCCAGCGGAAACTCTTCCACCCGGCGGCTGCTATGGTTATCAATCCGTTCCAGCAAAACTCGCTCGGCTCCCGCCAGGTTGGTCAGCCCGCCTGCACCTTCGAGAGCCGCAGCCACGGTCGTGTCGGCTTTCAATTCATAGATTCCGGGTTCATTGACATTTCCGCTGATGGCTATCTGCGCGCCGATGGGAGGGATATAGATAACATCGCCGGGGAGCAAGGGAACATCGTGCGACTTGTCCCCCTTTTGCACCAGGTCGTACATATCAAACTCGGCCAGCAGCCGGTTCCCGCGCCGCAGCTGAATATGCCGCATCGAGCCGGTTGCCGAGGGCCCCCCGGAGGCAAAAAGCGCGTTGACCAGGGTGCTCAAGGAACCGACGGTGTAAGCGCCGGGCTGGCGGGCACTGCCCAGAACAAAAATCTGGATCGATCGCAGTTGGCCCAGCGCTACATTCAGTTCAAAGTCTTTGAACAGGGCGCTGATGGATGCATGCAGATATCCCTCCAGCTGCTCATAGCGCAAGCCGGCTACGTTTAACGTCCCTACCCGGGGCAGATAAACCTGCCCGTTCCTGTCCACCGTCACCCGGGAATCAAGGTCGATCTTTCCCCAGGCCCGTATCAGCAACTCATCGCCCGGCCCGATGACGTAATCAGCCGGGACCGGAACCCGCTCCACCGGGGCGAAGGTGGTGGGAACCTCGTCGAACAATCGCCTCCCGTATACGGGAAGCCGATGTCCGGTGCCATCCTCAGCGAAGCGCTCAAAATCGGACTTCGTCGTGAGCGGCCCCACAATCCTGTACGGAGGCGCAGTGGGTGCTGGGACCGGCGAGAAGGGAATGCCGTCGCTATCGGTTCTCTCCCCTGTCTGCTGGGGTGACCGCACGGGCGCCGAAACCGCGCTGGTTGAAGGCGTGTTTGGTGTACCCGGAACGGACCGGGTTGATTCAGTCGGAGTGGTTAGGACCGATTGGCCTTCGCAGAACGTGCAGGACAGAACCACAAAAAGAAACAGTTTTTGCGTCATAAGAAGGAAGAGGGCGGCTCAGATGCAAACAGATTCAGCAAGCGAGGTGACCGCTCGTAATGACCGAAACCGGAGCTTGGTCACATAGGTTCGACCGATTCGCCCGCCCCGGCGTAGTTAAGCCGATTGTGCCAGACACACGGAGGAAGGAAGCAGCATCCAGATGAGCAACTCCCTGGTCATAGGGCAGCGCTCGCTCCCATGGCAGGAACAGCCAAGGCTTCCTTGCCCAGCAGCAGACCGTTCAGCCAGAGCAGGGCGTAGGCGGAGAGCGCCTGCTCGTCGTTCGGATAAGGAGGCTCTTTCCCGTCAAACAACTGGCACAAGCTCTGATGAGCGGTGATTGCCCCCAGCAGGCCAAGTGCGGCCAGCGACGGCGCTACATTGCGCATGATCCCTTTCTCTGCGCAACGTTTGAAGTATGCGCACACCATATCGAAGATGGGACCCAGGTGTTCGCGAATCATCGTGTCCGCTTCGGGCAATTCAAACGCAGCCACATGCAGTAACCGTCTCAGGTCTGGCTGATTTTTCAAGCTGTCCATGATAAAAGCGATCAGCAACGGCACCACGATGGTTGGGGCATCATCTGACGCGAGGCTGATCTGCGTGTCCCGGGCCAGCTTCACCCGCGCCACGTCGATTTCACCGCAGCCCAGAACAACTCCGGCTTGCGCGGAAAATAGCGAAACAGCGTGGCCTCGTTTAAGTCGGCAAGCTGGGCGATGTCGCGCGTGGTTGTGCCCTTGAACCCGTTGTGAGCGAACAGTTGTGCGGCAGCCTCTACGATGCGCACCTCGGTAACACTGGTTCCAGCAGACTTGTGCCCCATCCTGGATTCGTCCCTTTGGGCATTCATAGGAAAAGCACTTCTGGGTGTCGAGCGCGATGATGCGGTCAGGCTTCCCGCTGGAGTTTTATTTTGAGAACGCAACCCAGGCCGCGGGGAGGCTGCATGTACATATCAAGCGATATAGTCAACATCGGCGGCGTCCACTTCGACGGCGAAGCTTCTCATGATGAGAGAAAGCGTGAGTACCACCCGGCAGCTGTTCTTATGGCGCAGAAGGATACCCTCTCTGCCGGCAAGAAGTCCCTTGTTGATGCGCACCCTGGCCCCAACCACCAGGTAGGGATGAGGCGCAACATTGCGCAGCTTGAGGCTTTCGCGTAAGGATTCAATTTCAGCGTCCGGCAACGGCGCAGGAACGCTGTTCTGGCCAACCAACGATAAGGCGCCCGGAACTTCCATGGCGCGGGTGCGTTCGCGACGCGAAATATGTGCAAAGAGATAGTTTGGAAACAAGGGCAGCTCAAGGGTCACTTTTCGATAGTGACTCCATTGCCGCATGACACGAGAAACAGGAAGAAGGTGCTCTATATTCCGTTCGGCATAGTACTGGGCGACCCGCTTCTCATGGTGCGAACGAGTGAAGACCGCAAACCACCTGCGCTGCTCGTCCGGGGCTGCGGGAACCAAGTCCAGGCTTCTGCTAAGTACAACATTGATTGACTGCGTGCCCATTCCCACTCCAAGATCGGTGCGTTAATTACCGGGAACAAGGTGAAGCTTCGCCACTGCCACTGTAACTTGTCGCTTTTGTTGGCCTGCTGACTTTCGAATGTAGCGGCTTACTAGGAACCGTGCGATCAATCGCGGTGCGCCCTTTGCAGGAATCAGGATAGAATACTCAAACAGCTCTTTTTGCTCCTTCCCCAAGGTTCAGAAGGTAAATCGGCACCTATACCCTCCTACATTAAGGTACGAAGGTAACATCTGTTCGACCCTTCCCTGCGTACCGATCCAGCCCTCGTCACGAATTCCGAGTTCAGTAAGCGCATTGGCCCCGTTGGCAACAATTGAAACGCAAAGCCGGAAGACTGAAGCAGCATTAGCTGACTACTACCTCAGGACCGCTATTTTCAGTTTGCAATTAGCCTACACAGGCTGAACCTGTGCCCGGACGCACTCTCGCAAGATCTGATCATCGTGCTGCAGAACTCTGCGCGATCGCCAGGGTGGAGGTCAAAGCCATGCTTTATTGCGAGCAATCCGGGCCGGTTTAGGTCTGCATGGGTGAGATCGGCGCGGATGAGTTGCGCAAGGCTGAGGTCCACCCCGCTGAGGTCCACCCCGCTGAGGTCCACCCCGCTGAGGTCCGCCTCGCTGAGCTTCGCCCGTCGAGGTATGCCCCGCTGAGTTCCGCATTCGAGAGGTCGACACGTCGATTAAACGGGTCGTGTGTGATATCGCATCTGCCAATGACTGTGCGTCTAACAATGACTGTGCGTCTGCCAATGGCTGTTAGGATCGCCTGAATATCTGCCCTCAGGCGTTTCCCTACGGCCTCTGCTGGGGTCGTAGTTCGGAGAGAGCGTTGCTCGCCGACCGTTTTTCCGTAGTTTGTCGTTGGCGAATTCCCCCGGACATATGTGGAAAGAACCTCGATAATCGTCCAGTGATCTGTTGGGGAGTCGCGCGCAATTCGCTCTAAAGCGTAGATTCCGCCGAGTCGTACCTCCAAATTGATTTTCGGTTTCCCATCCGGGCCCGTTTCCACCGCCCCCAACTGATCGATCGCTTTTGTGAAGCGGTCTGTGATTTGGCCCTCTCGCTGGAGGTCGAATGTGTGCTGCTGGAGGCTGAACGTCTGCAGTGAGGAATAGAGTCCCGCTAACACCAAAACACCGCCGATGATTTGAGCCAATGTCTTTCGGGCTTCGTTCTCGCGATCAAAGCGGTTCCCGGCAGTTAGTCCCTGCGATCGCGCTGCCTGCCACCTGGGCAGCAGCCAAAGCGCGAGCACTACAAGAATTCCATGCCAAGATATACACGAATAGTTA
>PLZN01000185.1 GCA_003152195.1 Acidobacteriaceae bacterium | reverse complement strand
GGGACGTGCTTGTCCTCCTTGTTCAGGTTGGGGATGACGAAGGTGCTTTGGTAGGTGCCGATTCTGCCCGTCTCATCGTCGCGCGCCAGGAACTTGATCATGTACTTGCCCGGCAGGAGCGTGAAGCCGGTGTCGTACTCGATGGGGCGCCGGGCGAGCTCGGCGGCGGTTGCGTCGGAGAGCTTGATGTTGACGTTGTCGCGGACATTGGTCACGGTGGTGCCCCCGACCAGGTCCTTGATTTCGCCGACGAAGTCGATGAGGGTGTGCTCGGCGCCGCCGCGCTTGGNNTGAGCTGGAAGTGATCGATCTCCATAGCGATGGAAAGCTCGGTGATGGGGTCCTCGAGCATCAGCGCGTCTTCGAGCTGACGCTCCTTGTCGACCGCGGTGAAGCGGCTGAACTGCTTGTCGGCGTAGTAGCCCTGGCGATAAGTGAGGTTCGCGGTGAGGTCCTGGGTGAGGGAGACTTTGACCCGGCGGAACCTGCCGTTCTGGGCTGTGTTGCTGGCGTAGTAGCCGATGACGTAGTAGTCGGAGATGGCTTGTTGCGCTTGAACGATGCCGCGGGTCAGGTCGTTGTTATCGAAAAGGGCTTTGCCTCCGGTGTCGCCAGCGAGGGCGAAGAGAGTGTCCTGCGACTGCTGGAAGTTGTTGGTGGTGGCGAGGGCGGCGGCGCCGGAATACATGCCGGAATTGCCGGGCGAGCCTTGGGTAGCATCTCCAAGCGGCGCCTGGGCAACCAGGCCGCGCGCGTCCACCGGCCAGAAAGAGACGCCGGCTCGAATGGCGGCGTCGACGGTAGCGTGAAGCTGAGCCTGGTTGTCAATGCCGTTGAGGCGCAGGCCGCTGGCGAAGTAGATGAGAGATTTCTTCTCGTTCAACTGGCCAAGCATTTTGGCCGCGGTCTGCAGCGCGGAGAGCTGGCGGTCTGTGTTGAAGACGTTGAACTCGCTGTCGTCCTGGCCGAATGCGGCGCCGGTGTCGGCGCTGCTTGCGTCGTCGATCGTTTCGGCGGACCCTTGGCCTTCGCCGGCGATGAGGGTCTCAAGGATGCTGAGCAGCTTATTGCGATCGGCGGTGAAATCCTGGAGGATGTCGACGGAGCCGCCCTGGTAGCGCAGGATGGCGACCAGATCGACGGTCGTCATTTGCGTGCGGAGAAATTGCACTGCGGCAGAGAGGGCGCGAAGCTGGTCGGCCGGGTGCATCGCAGACATGTCGAAGTAAAGGGCGAGGAGGCGGCGATTCTTGTAGCGATCGTTCTCCAGCGTTTCCGGCGCGACCTGGGTTCGGGTGAGTTTCTTGTAGAGTTTTATCTCTTCCGTGCCCGGCGGTGCGACGGGCACGGGCGCCGACTCGGCGGCAAGGTCCTGGTGCTCGCAAAAGCGGATAGTCTGGGGTGTACCGTCCTCGGTGATAGTGAAGTCCTTGGCGGTGAGTCCCGGGATAAATTTGCCCTGCTTGTCTTTAACCACAACGGTTTCGACGACCAGTTGCGCCTTAGCAGTGAGGGTGTAGGTTCCCGGGGTACTGGAGGACGTGTTCTGGCCAATCTGCTGCGCAGTCACCGGAGCAACGGCGGCAATTAGCAGAAGAAGCAGGATTCTCATCTCAGAACCTCAGGCGCAGCGTGGTTTCGATGCTGCGCATTGGGTTAGGGGTAAGCGGAAGGCCGAATTGCGTGCTGTTCACGGTCGTGTTCCAGCCAGTAAAGACGGCGTGGTTGAGCAGGTTGGTTGCGGTCACCCTGGCGTCGAGGTAGAAGCGTTGGTTGGGGCGGAAGGTTCGGTTAAGTGAGCTGTTGAGGCTGAACTCGCCGGGACCGGTAATCGAGTTTCTGCCTGCGGTTCCCCATTGACCAACCAGGGGCGCGGTGTAAGCAGCGGCGTTGAGGTGCAAGCCCGCGACGGGGGTGGAAATGGGTGCGCCGGTGAGGTTGGGGCGGATGGTGCCGGTAACTCCTGTTCCGGGGACGGCCGCTAAATAAACCGGCGTTTCCGGCAGGCCGGTGCCGGTGACGACCTGGGTAAGAACCGTCCACTCCTTGAGGAGCCTGCCCGGCCAGCCGCCCATCAGCGTTCCGCCGCCGAGGCCTTCGCCGCTTGTGTATTGGATCTGAAAGTTAAGCAGGTGACGCTGATCGAAACTGGAAAGCGAACGCTCGGCATGCAGGTTTAGCCAGTTCTGTGCAATGGCCGGTGTCGGCGCGGCCGAGCTTTGCGTGCTGGTGGTTGTCGTTGCCGTCGAACCTTGGCCCGTTGAGCCTTGGCCCGGTGAGCTCTGGTTTGATCCGCCGGAGGGGCCGGCGCCCGGGCCCTGGCTCTGCGTGCTGGTGATGATGTGGCCCTGGCCACCCAGAATAGCGTCATCGTCAATCGACTTGGAAAAGGTGTAGAGCAGCGACGCGGTGAAGCCGCTGCGCAGTCTGCGCCGCAATTGCAGCTGTCCCGATTCCCGCGTGGAGTCACCTCCCGAAGCTTGATAGGTAAAGCCCGACGGACAAGTAGGACATAGGTTGGTTGCGCCGATCGGGTAAGTGTTGGGCAGGAACTGCTGGACGCCTCGCGTACCCTTGACGCCGAGATAGGTCGCGGTGAGTTGGAGCGCCGGCGGCAGATCGCGTTGGATGGCCAGCTGCCAGGTCTGTGCATATCCGACTCTGAAGTTGGGATCGACGGCAAAGGTGTTGGCAGTGATGGAGGCGCATGGCGCAAAGCCGTTGGCGAGCGTGAGCGGGCAGGCAGCGCTGTTCTGCACGCTCAGACTCTTCGAGAGCGGTGCCTGCTGGGCGAGCTGCAGCGCGGATGTCTGGTAGACGGAGGTGTCGTCATAGATGCCGTAACCGGCGCGGACGACGATGGTCGAAGCGGGAATGGGACGCCAGGAGATGCCGACGCGCGGTTCCAAACCGAGCCTGTCCGAGCGAATGAGCGAGCTGGGATAGTGGATGCCGGTGAGCGGGCCAACGGGATTGCTGCCGAGGACGGGCGCGACGGCAGTAAAGCCGGGAGCGACGTCAAGATTGACCAGGCGTCCGTGGATCTCTGTGATTGGCACGCCGTACTCCCAGCGCAGGCCGGCGTTGATGGTGAGGTTGGACAGGATGCGCCAGTCGTCCATTGCGTAGGCATCGTAAACAGGTTGGCGGAGATATTTATCCGCGTTGCCGAAGGCGATGGAGCTGGTATCCGGCACGCCGATGAGAAAGTCGGCGAGGTCAGAACCGCCAGTGGTTACGCTGTTGGAAGTGCCTTGGGTAGCGGCGCCGGTAAAGGTGAAGGTGCCTCGCGGATCCTGCTGGAAGAAATCGTTGTACTGCTGCTTGCGCAGATCGCCGCCGACGGTCATGTTGTGGCGGCCGCGATAGATGGCAATGGATGCGGAAAAGCCATCGGTACGGTTGCGATTGAACGAACTCTGCTCGTCGGAGAGGGCGGTAATGCCGCTAGAGAAAGTCAGAGCCGGCGGGCCCCAGTTGGTTGGGTCCTGGTTATTGCCGGAGATGCCGGCATCGCCGGAGACGTTTTGGCGGTTTTCAAAATAGGGCCCGATGTTCGTTCTGAGCCGGCTGAAACGATAGCCCCCATAAACGAAGAGGTGCTGGCTGAAGCGGTGTGACCAATTGATGTTGGTGTTGATGCCGAGCGTGTCGGTGGTATCGATGAAACCGAAGAGATTGACGCCGCTGGCCCTTGTGCTCTGAAAGTTGAAGCTCCCATACAGCTCGTCTCTGCGGCCGAGGGTCTTGTCCAAGCGCGACAGCAAAGCGTCCTGATGACTGCTGTTAAGAACGGGCACCTGGTAGTTATACAGCGAGGTGCCGGCGATGTTGGGCGAGGGATAGAGCTGCAACAACGCCTGGGCTTGCGGGCTCACGGGGACAATATTGCCGGGGAAGGGGAGGCCGGTTGCCGGATTGAAGATCATGACCGGTTGGCCGAGCGGGTTAAGTAAGCCTGAGAGATCGCCTGTCCGCTCCGCCTCGGTGGGGACAAGCCCGGCCTCCGTTTCGGCGGTATGGTTGCGCGTCCACTCGTAGGCGACGAAGAAGATCGGCCCGTGGGGCAGCAGATGCGGGATCTTGAGCGGTCCGCCGAAGGTGAAGATGCCAGTGATGCGATTGTAGGAGGCCTTCGGCGATTCGAGCCCGCTGAGCGAGTAGGGGCGAGCATCGAGGGCGGAGTTATCGAGGATCGCGGCAAGCCCGCCGTTATAGAGACTCTTGCTGTTGAACCTCCTGTTGCCGAAGGCCTGGTCAAGCGAGAACTGTGACGTGGCCGCATTGTTGACGCTGCCATTGACCAGGAAGCCGTCCGACGGCTGCTGGCTTGCTTCCTCCGGCGGCTTTGGTATGTCGACGGCGTTGTCGTTGGGCGAAGCCGTTGCTGCGGGCTTTTTGACAGGCGGAGCGGCGCTGAGCGTGGGCATCGGTGCAGCCGGAAGCTTGGTGCTCGCCATGATCTGGTCGAGCGGGAGCAACGTCAACTCCCACTTACCCGCAGGTGCGCTCGGTGCGATGGTTATGTCGCCGTGGAGGGTCGAGAAACACTGCATCTCGATCTCGATCTTCCAGGTGCCGTCCGCGAGGTCCGGGAAGGTGTAGAGTCCTCCCTGGTCGGAGACAGTGGCGACCTTCTTTGTCCCTTGCGTAACCGTGACTGTCGCTCCGGGAAGCGGGAAGCCACCGAAGGTGACTTGGCCATGGTACTCCGAAGCCGCAGCCACGCTGGGGAATGCGAGTGCCGCAAGGGTGCAGGCCAGAAAAAAGATTCGCCGCATTTTCCCCCATGCCATCGCTGATCCTCGATGTTTGTGCGGCGTCAGTTCTCGGAAGGCTTCTCGACGTGATCGATGACGATGACATCAGCAAGTGCCTTGGTGGCGTCAAGCTTGAGCCCGATCTGCTCCTGAATAGCGGTGTACAGCGACGGCGGCGCGTTGGCGCTGTCGGTGGGGGGAGGAATCTTTGCTCCCATGCCGGCGAACTGCGAGTCGTCGGGTGTCCAGTTGAGACTGAAGTCAAACCTTCCGGTGAGCCCGGTTTGATCGACGACCGGCCGGTCGAGCACGGCGCCCTGCAGCAGGCCGACGAAATCAGCCATATTTGCATTGCGAACACCCAAATCACCAGGCCGCCCGCGGAAGAACAGCCCGGGAAGGCCTTTTGGATCGCCCTCACTCTTGGTGAGCTTTGGGCCAGTCTTGGCGACGGACAGCACATAGACCGAGAGTTCTTTCTTGCCCCGGTGGAAGGTGAACTTGTAGCGCTCGACGATCAGCTTCTGGATCATGCCCTTCCATTGCTTGTCGTTGGGCATACCTTCGCCGTCGGGCTCTGCGTCGATATCGTATTTGTCAGTGTCCGCCCAGGCGGGGAGACCTATGATCTGCTTGACCTGAACCCCATAGGCGAAGGAGATCATCGCACTCAGGGGTTGGTTGATGATATGCATGCGACGCCCCTGGACGAGAATCGCTTTGCGCTGCTCGTCCGGTTTACTCGGCTTGATAGTCGCGACCTCAAATGTAGGCGATGCATTCTCGTCCATCGGCGGTAGCTTTGGTGGTGGTGGGGGAATGGTCCATTCCGTCTCCGGGGTGGCGCGCGTCAGGTTAAGAGGTAGCGGATTTTGTCCCTGACTCCAGGTGCCTGTGATCGACTTGCCATCCGGACTCAGTTTGCCCTCATAAGTGCCACCGATCATCGTGAGCGTCATCTTTACCGTCGTGCCATCCAGCGTGATTTTGGTCACTGGAAGGGCCGCGCCACCCTGGTCGATGCTGTAGAAGACTGCCTTGTACCCGCCATCATCCGCCTTTGAGATCTTGACCACCGTGCGCAGGTCTTGTCCGGCGTGGAGAGTACCCTGCCAGGTGTCGGCGATGCTCTGGGCTGTGTTTTCTGTCGGAGACTGAGCCCGGCCTTGCGCCGCGTCTAACAAGCCGAACAGGACCGCCACAGTCACGGTCAACCATCCGGCTACACTCAGCAAGAGATTTCTAGTGAAGTCCGGTTTGCGCAAAACGCGGTCAGTCATATTAGGGCAATCCTTTCTTGAGATCGGGCCCTGTAACTCCGGACAAGCCGGCGCGGAAGTTCGAACGCCACTATTGTGCGCGACGGTCAAATTATATTTGTTGGTGCCCTGGTTTGTCCTTTTGTCACTGACATAGAATGGCATTTGCTTCGACATTCACCAGTTGTATTTTTCCAGATAGGTCATAATCAGTTCTCGGAAAGTCGTTCGACATGATCGATCACGAGTGACTCCACTAATCCCTTTGCCGTCCTGAGCCGTAGGCCTAGCTGGTCTTGGACTATGCTAAAGATCTGCGAACTGAAGAAGTCCGGCGATACGGCCATGCCGGCGCCCTCCTGCGCGGGCAGGGGCAGCTCAAGCTCGTATGTGATGTCGTACTTGCCCGTAAGACCGGTCTTGTCATGAATGGGTCGGCCAGCCATGGTCGACAGGAATGTGCCGAGGTCCGGCATGGTAATGCCAAAAAGTGTTTGCTGGCCGGGATTGCGTCCAGTGGCCACAATCGTACCGCTCCTCAGCGTGACGGCGTTGGGATCCTTCTGCCGGATGTCGGCCAGCGCGGTTGCCTCAGAGGGCTTGAATTTCGGGCTTTTCCTGCCGAGCGTCAGCTCATAGATGGGAACCTCTTTGGTCTCGCGGTGGACCGCGAGTTTGAAGCGGTCGGCCAACATCCCCTGCAGCATGGCGCGGAGCATCGCGGGTTGCAAGGTGGGGTCTTTCCACTTGGGCAGGTCGGCCTCAGAGACCTTGGCGTCGATATCGTAGCGGATTGAGTTGAAAGCGGCCGGCAAGCCCGTGATCTGGTTAGGGCGAAAGGTGAGGCCCCCCTCTGACGGGATGTATGCTCTCTGGATGACCGCAATCAACGGCAGGCCTTTCAGGCGATAGCCATCGGCCGTTGGGCCGTTCTGCACAGGGTTCTGCGGAGTCGGCTCTGATTTGTCTTCACGGACCGAGACAACGTCGAAAGTGAGGGCCTTGCCTTCGGTGCCCACAGGCGGCGCTGCCGCAGACGAAGGGACGGCTTGCGCGAGGACGGCTACCGGACCTGCGAATAGAATTCCGGCAGCCATGGCCAACGAAATGCCACGACCGAAGTGCGTTCTCCAACCCAAGCGCTTCATTGTCATGTGAGTGACTTCACTCCCTCTCCCCAATCGAGTTGGCGGAACTGTAATTGGCATCGCCGTAGTAGATCGCGCTGAAGGAGTGCGTTGCAATGTAGGGTAGCTTTCCTTTGACCGTGACGGTGCCGTTGTTGAGCTTGCCCATATTCAGAACGGCGCTTCCGTCGAAAAAGCGCACGTTTCCGGTCGGTGTCGGTCCGGTGCCGACCGCAATTACCGTTGCGACAAGGTCAACCATCGATCCGGGGGCGGGGTTGGCAGGCAAGTACGAGAGGGCGACTGTCGGCGTTAGCTTCGCAATCGTTCCGGAATACCTCGGGGATTGCCGGACATGCCCGTGAGCGCCAAATCCTGTTTGCTTGTCACCTTTCGAGAATGCCTCAAGTGCTTTCGGCGCATTTCTCCAATCAACGGAGTGCTCATCCAGATTCAGTTGAGTTGAAACGACTCGATTTCGCTCGCCGTTCGGAATCTCGGTCTCCGATGACGCTGACGTGTTCGAAGTTGACGCGGCTGGCGTCGATGGCTGTGCCTGCGGTTGGCTCATTTGCGCTGATGCGGGCGTGGCAGCGTCCTGAAGACTGCTCGCCGCCGAATCAGGCGCCGGGGCCGAATTCAGGCGCTGCATGACAGATTCGATCGGAGACATCCGTCCATTCGAACCCGAGAGTGGTTGGTATGCAATCGGCCTACTTAGCAAAAACGCAAAGGCAGCGAGCGCGATCAGCGATATCGTGCCGCCGACCAGAATCGAACCGAGCCCCAGGGGCTCCTCGTCCAGGATTTTGAAGGAAGGAATGCCCGCGGCATTGAGCGAAAGCGACGCTGATTCTGTAAGGGCGTAGGAATTCCGGTACGCGGTCGGGAGTCCAGCCAAAACGTCGGCCACTAGGTCCCACCATAGACGCGCTCTCTTGAAGAAACCTGTCTCGTCGCGGAGGCGGTCCCGGATGAGTTGCAGGGCCTGGCCCTCGTATTCCTTGCGGAAACTCGAAGGATATAGGCGAAACAGGCGAGTGTATATCTTTTCAGACATAATCCCCCCTCAAGATTTTGCGGGCTCGAGCAACGCGCAAAAGGTCGGCCATCTTTTCGGCCTCAGATCGCGCCTGTTTGCGTCCGGTAGCAGTCAACCTATAGTAGCGGCGACGTTCCTGTCGGTCTTCGGTTTCCTCGGACCGATAAACCTCCTCAATCAGCTTTCCCTCAAGGAGCGCCTGGATCGAACCATACAAAGTTCCAGGCCCGAGGCGCAGGCGTCCACCGGTCTGCTCTTCAACCTGCCGCATAATGGCGTATCCGTGAAGGTCGCCATCGGCGAGAGAAAGCATAATTTGGAACGCGGCCGCCGGTAACGGATCAAGTTTTCGTTTTGGCATACATGCTCGATGGTCAGTATATCGATAAACGACTGTAGTTCGTTTCCATTTGATTTGTCAAAATCTTTTTGAAGCTTTTTTCCTCATTCTGTTGCCACACAACCTGCTCGAAGGGTGCAGATGAACCCGACTGCTGTTTCCTGAACCCCAGCAACGACATCGCGCAATTGGCGGCGAGCAGTGTAATTAGCGTCGATATGAACTTCTGAAAAAGTCGTCGTGACATCACGTACACCGTAACGGCCCGGGCTCGAAGTTCCCACAAAGTCGTGTTTTCGGCAGCTCTGGCCCTCCGGAGGGGTGGAAAGCCAGGATTCTTGGCTTTCCACGCTTTCCGCAACCTGTCATTTCCATGGCCTGCGTTCCGCTTCGCTGTAACGCATGTCTTTGGTCTGTTTTGTAACGCAAGTGCTAAGTACGCTCACCCCACTCACTTGCTCGAAAGCGCAACTTATATTTGTTGCTACCCTAGGCGGGCGGTTTGCGTTCGCCCGCTGCTAATTCTCCGAAGGCTTCTCGACATGGTCGATGACGAGGACCTCAGCGGGTGCCTTGGTGGCCTCAAGCTTGAGCCCGATCTGCTCCTGAATCGCTGTATACAGATTCGGCGGCGCGTTGGCGCTGTCCGTTGGTGGGGGAATCTTGGCTCCCATGCCGGCAAATTGCGAGTCGTCGGGTGTCCAATTGAGGGTGAAGTCGTACCTTCCAGCGAGTGCGGTTTGGTTCACGACGGGGCGGTCGAGCACGGCGGCTTGCACCAAGCCAGCGAAGTCGGCCATATCTGCATTGTGAACGGTCAGATCACCAAGCCGCCCGCGGAAGCCCAGGCTGGGAAGTCCATTCGGATCGCCTTCACTCTTAATAAGTTTTGGGCCGGTCTTGGCGACCGACAGGACATAAACCGAAAGCTCCTTCTTGTCGCGATGAAAGGCGAGCTTAAAGCGATCCGCCAGCAGTTTTTGAANNTGCCCTTCCATTGCTTGTCGTTGGGAGCACCCTCGCCGTCGGGCTCCGCGTCGATATCGTATTTGTCCGCCTCTGCCCAAGCAGGAGCGCCGATGATCTGATTGGCATGAACCTCATAGGAGAACGAGATAAGGTCACATAGAGTGGTATTGATCGTCCGGAAGCGACGGCCCCGGATCAAGAAGGCTTTGCTAGGCTGGTCCGGTTTGCTCGGCTTGATGGTG
>PLZN01000349.1 GCA_003152195.1 Acidobacteriaceae bacterium | reverse complement strand
ATGAAACATGAAAACGCGATGCGTAATAGAGCGGATTGGCGACCACGGTGGATCCTGCGAGCCAGCCGTTGTTCCATTTCGACTGCAGGTAGAGCGCCGTTCGAGATCTGCAACGCGGTCTTCGCGTCGAAAATGACAAAATAATGACAAAATGGGTCCGTCGCAGCTATGTATGCTTTGAAGCCAAAAGATATCTAAGGGGGTCGCGTACCCGGTTGGTGCTTCCGCTAAAGCATTTTCACTTCTNNCCAAGAAAAGCCGCACTTCGCTGCACTTGCCTGTATAGAGTAGAAGTGAAAATGCTCTAGTCCTCTGCCTGCGAGCGGACATTCATGCCGGTAGATCTCGCAGCCAATCCCCCCGGCGCTCCCATGGTCCTACGGAGGAGATAGACCATTTCTCCTGGTGCCGCCCCCTCCCGGTTTTGACGCCGGTTGCAGATGAGCGGGCTCGCCCCATCCTCGATCCCAAAGCTAAGTTGCTATTGCGGAAAAATAGCGACGATTGACCTCCGGTAGCCCAACGGATAATTCCGCGACCAAGGCCCCTCTTTCCCAGGTAGGTTCATCCGCCGGCTTAAAGAAGCCACGGAGGAGAGTCTTGTGAAATCGAGCTTCCTGCGCGCCATCAGTTTCGACCTCTTCCTCGTACGTGTAAGCGCGGCACTGATCGTCACCCCGATCCTTAGACGGTCGATTCGTGCTCAGCGGCCCGACTTGCTAGCGGCAGCAGCACGCTACCCCAGGTTAGCTTTCGCGCCGGCAACGGTGACGCCTGGCGGCACTCCCGTCATGACGACGGTGACCGCCGCCACCGCCGCCACCGCTTCCCTCGTAGATCCCGCTCCTCGTAGCGCCAGCGGAAAACTGCCGTTCGCTTTGGCCGGCGGTTTACTAGCCTGGCGTTCCTGCGCAGCCGGCGGCGCATGCGATCCAGGTTGGTGAGCTGCCTTGATGTCTGCGCCCTCGGAGTCATGGTCTTGGGGATCGGAAGCTGCGGTTCCGGCTCCGGAGGGGGTGGATCGACTCCTTCGACCGGAACGGCCGCCGGCACGAGTACGGTCACCGTGACGGCAACAGGCGGCTCGATAACACAAACTGCCACGTACACTCTCACCGTTCAATAGCCGCACCAGCACAACGGTTGCGTACGAAAAAATCTCCGGGTTGGCGGAATCGTACTGCCGACGGCGCCGAATGGAGGCGTTTATGAACCTGGGCTGGCGGCTGAGCATCTGATTGAAGGGCGGATAATCCGCGGCAGCGATGGGAGATAAGCGATGAAAGCAGTGGTTCTGCATGAGTATGGCGGTCCTGAGAAGCTGAAGTTTGAAGATAATGTTCCCGAACCGCAGTTAAGTGGAGATACCGTATTGATCGCGGCAGCTGCCGCGAGCGTAAATCCCATTGACTGGAAGGTTCGCTCGGGTATAAGGCAGAAGGATTTTCCGCTCTCGTTCCCTGCAATTCTGGGACGTGATGTGAGTGGTATCGTGCGCGCGGTGGGCGCAAAGGTAAAGCACTTCAAACCCGGAGACCGCGTCTTTGCGCTATCGAATGCCACCTATGCCGAGTTGGTGGCGGTGGACGATTCGGACGTAACCCATCTTCCGGATGGCGTAGACCTTGTGGATGCGGCAGCGCTTCCGCTGATTGTGCTTACCGGAGACCAGCTGGTGCGCCTTGCAGCCCAAGTGAAGAAGGGACAGACCGTGTTGATAACGGGAGCGCTGGGCAGTGTGGGGCGAGCTGCGGTGCATAGTGCGAAGAAATTAGGCGCGCAGGTGATTGCGGGCGTGCGCAAGAAGCAGCTGGAGACAGCCGGCTCCCTTGGCACTGCAGGCGTTGTCGCGATTGATGATGATGATGCGATTGCGAAACTGGGCCTTATCGACGTGGTTGCCGATACCGTAGGCGGTGACGTCGCAGCGAAGCTGATCGCAAAAGTAAAGCAAGGCGGCACGTTTGGATACGCCTCTGTATTGCCCGAGGGCACGCAGGCGCTGAATCCGACAGTGAAGATCACACGGGTGTACGCAAAACCTGATCCCTCCAAGCTACGTGAGTTTGCCGATGATGTGCGCGATGGCGCGTTCATTCTGCCAATCGGGCGCCGGCTGCCGCTGCGCGATGCGGCTGAGGCACATGTTCTCGGAGCGGCGGGCGGCGTTGGAAAAATAGTCTTACTGATGCCGGATACGCAAAACTAGTCCCTTCGGCCGCAAACAGCGTCTTGGGCCAGTTAAGATCCGTGCTGCTGCCAGGGGTCGTACTCACCGATGTTCCAAATATGACCTTCGGGATCCCGGCAAGTAAAGGCTTTGCCGCCATAGTCCATGGTTACCAGCTCAAAGATAATTTTTGCGCCGGCTGCCTTGGCGGTTGCGTATATGGCTTCACAATCGCTGACGACGAGGTAGGGCGCCTGCGTCTCGGCGCCTCCAATCTCATTGGGTTGCTTCATAATTGCTGATGTCTTTGCGCCGTTGTCTTTGGAGCCAACCATGATCATGCCGTTGCCAAAGGTGAGTTGGGCATGAGCGACCGTATCGCCTGCTCCCATGTAGACCGCCTGCTTTTCAAAGCCGAGGGCGGTGCAGAGCCAGTCGATCATCTCAAGCGCCTTTTCGTAGCGCAGGCCGGGGATGACGGTTGATGTTGTGTTCTTCGCAATGGTTGTCATAAGGCCCATCGTGCCATGTTTTGATGGCGATGGCTTGGAGAAATCGGAAATCAAGCGATAATGACATGATTTCTCCAGCGGCCGTGCATTGCGGAGTACGTTGTAGGGTCGATGCCGGAGAATGCGCGAAAGTCATTCGTGAAATGCGACTGGTCGTAATAGCCGCAATCGAGTGCGAGCTGCTTCCAATGCGTATCCGCGCCACGATGGAGTGCCTTCACAGCGATTTGGAAGCGGTGGATGCGACCCCAGAGCTTGGGGGAGAGGCCGGCGTCTTCCCTGATGAGTTGGTGTAGACGCCGCTCGCTGATCTCGAGGTGACGGGCGGTCCCGCGCACGCTGTTGTGCCGTAAGTCTGCAAGCGCCGCCTTGACGATTGGTTTGCGTTCAGCGCTGCGTCCACGCAGCCGTTCGGTGAGCAGATGATCCAATGTGGCGAATTTGAGAGTGGGTGTCGATTGTTCGCGAAGACGGTCGACCAGCTGCCGCGTGCTCCAGAACGCATCCAGGGAAACGGATTGTTGGAAGAAATCGTCGGCGCGGTGGCGCAACCAGGGAGCGAAGCCACCGGGTAAAAAGACAATGCCCATGATTTCTACAAGATCACGCATGTGAATGACCTCGTAACGGCTGCGTGCGCCGACGATAAGGGCCCCGGGCATCTCGCGGCAGGGGGCCTCTTCGCCGATGTCGGTGCCGCAATCCGTTAACCTATCCGCAGCAAGGTTGATAACGATTTGCAGGGCGCCTGTCGGGTGAACACGCTCACGTCCGTGCGCCAGGTCGGGTGCACAGGCATACCAGAAGGCGCGAATGCAGTCGGCGAGCGGCGGTGATGGCTTTCGCTCCAGGTAGAGCATGATTACTAGGTTACCTCCATCAGGCTGCTGCTATGAACTTTGTGTTCAAGTATTCCTCGCGAAGACGAACGATCCCAGGCAATGAGGGATCAGGAAAGCGGGAAAGACGTGGAGATGTCGGTGCGAACTTCTGAATGGATCCAGGTTGGTTTCGCCATCATCCTTGCGGCAGCGGCATGGGTACGACCACTGCCAAATTATCGACGCTGGATTGTAACCTTGTTGGCTGCGTCCGCTATCTGTGCTGTAGCCGTAGCCCGTTCCCTGGTCTATTTTCTCGCGCCGCTTCAGGTCTCGATCATTCGCGATTGGCTCACAGCGGCTTTGATGTTGGTGCCTTATTGGCAGACGGGTCAGTTCTTCATGGGGCCGAATGAGAAGATCCAGGCCGCACTCGTGGCGTTTGATCGTAAGTGGTTACCAGGGATTGCCGCAACCTCCGGCACCCCGCATACGCGCATCGGCTTGTCGATGGAAATCGCCTACCTTTTCTGCTACCCCCTGGTGCCTCTTGGTCTTGCGGTGTTATATGTCGCAGGGCTACGTCAATACACAAATGTCTTCTGGTTTGTCGTCCTGGTATCGACATACATTTGCTATGCCATCACGCCGTTTGTTCCCGCGTTGCCGCCGCGCAGCATCGCGGGAGAGCAAATTCCTTCCCCGGCGCCGAATGTTGGCCGCGGATTCAACCGCTGGATTCTCCGCCATGGAAGTATCCACGCTATTTCGTTTCCCAGTGCGCACGTCGCGTCTTCGCTGGCGACAGCTCTCGTCCTGCTCTGGTTCGTTCCGTTGGCCGGCCTGGTCTTCCTGATCGTCGCCGTTTGTATCGCCGTAGCGGCGGTTGTGGGCAGGTACCACTATGCACTGGATGTGCTGCTGGGCGCTCTGACCGCCCTGGTCGTCTTTCTATCCAGCTACGTCTATCTCAAAGTCTAGGAGCGGTTTCACAGTAGGTATACCCCGGAGCAAAAGAGGTTTGCGTGGTTTTCCCCCAAAGAAAACCACACCTCGCGATCCTTGTCAGGGCACAGTAACTGTGAAACCGCTCTATTTGATTCCAAATAGTTTCATGGCGCCCCCGGCTATCAGTTTGCGCGTAACCCCCTGAGGCCGGCCGTTCGCCGGAGGAAGGAAAACCGAAGAGAGTATTTTGACGCCGAGGGGGAGACTGGAATGGGCACCCGGGTTTGCGGGTGGAAAAAAGCGCACCAACGCTTCGCGCGGTTTTTCCCGCACCAGATCGATCATGGCGACGCGATGTACACATGAGACAGTACAAAAGGGCGCGCAAGGCTTCTTAGTCGAATATTCGCGCTCCAGATCCACTTCGGTGTACTTCTCTAATGGGATGGCAGGATACCCTCGTTGCTGGGAACAGTAGTGCACAAGTCCTTGTTCACAGACGTACAGATAACGGCTGCCAGCCCGGCATTGCCAGTCGTTTGGCTTCCCTAGTACCAGGTTCTTGTGGAAGAGGTTGTCGTACGCGAACGCCCAGAAGCCTGGCTTTCTTTCGCTCAGTATCTGGTCATAGACTGCCCGTTCTCTGTCCTTCAGTGGCTGAAGCTGGCCGCCGGGGTCGTGAATGACGCCGACCGTCGTTTCAAACCCCAGTTCCAGCGCCCGGCGGGTGATAACTGCCGCGTCCTCCGGCTTCTGCATTCCGCCTCCGAGCACAGAATTGATGTTGATATCGAATTCCGCGAACTCGGCCAGCCACTTTAGCTTTTGATCGAGGACCTTCAGGCTCTTCTTCGAGACTTCGTCGGGCAGCACATTGTCGATGCTGATCTGCAGGTGTTCCAGGCCGGCGCGGTTGAGTCGCTGAATGCGTTCCGGGGTCAGCAAGTAGCCATTGGTGATCATCGTCGCGATAGCACCGCGACGGCGAATCCCACGAATGAGTTCGTCCAACTCCGGATGGAGCAGCGGCTCACCGCCGCTAATGGTGATGATCGCGGTTCCCAGGCCAGCCAGGAGATCCACGCGGTGAAGCATCTCCGTGATTGGGACGGGATCGGATACTTTGTCGTACTCGTTGCAATAGGTACAGGAGAGGTTGCATCGCCGCATGGGGATGATGTGGGCAAGGATCGGATGACGACGCGACTTGATCGCCCGAGCGACCATTTGCGCCTGACGATAACGGCGCAGGTAAGATCTTGTCTTTCTAACCAGGGTGAGCTTCATGGGGACACCGCGGATTGCATCTCATAGCGGCTGCTACTGTAGTCTATATCGCTTCGGAGGTTCGTTTCCATGCGCGCCACGATCACCCGCGCCAGGAGTAGGAAAGAGATATGAGACCTGTTTCAGGAACTGGAAGGGTGACGCCCAGGAAATGGGGCCGGAGATGGGCGGTGCTCTGGCTTTTGCTTGCGCCGCTTATAGCGCAGGCAGAGTTGAAGTCTGAAACAAAGGATGCATACCAGAAATATATCTTCGCTCTCGAAGCACGACTGGAAGCGCAAGATCATTCGCAGGGTACCTTCCTGTGGATCGACGGCGATGCCAGCCGCCGTCAGGCTGTGCGGAGCGGGAACATCGTCACGGAACAGATCAACTCATTCCCAGTGCCCGGAGGTATGATTCAGCATTGGATCGGGGGAGCATTTCTCCCCCGGGTGACGCTGGCGCGAGTCGAGCGCGTAGACCAGGACTATGCAGAATACGCGAAAATATATGCCCCG
Organism: Acidobacteriaceae bacterium; assembly: GCA_003152195.1. GTDB lineage: Bacteria > Acidobacteriota > Terriglobia > Terriglobales > Acidobacteriaceae > PALSA-350. The sequence continues at coordinate 8,222 of PLZN01000349.1, read as the reverse complement.
GAGATTAGCCGCCCCAACGTGCTCGCGCACAATGGAGATCACTTCGTCGTCTCCTACCGGATCACGAAGAAGAATATTCTGACGGCGGTGATGGAGACAGTGCACGCAATCGACTACGTACCGCTGGGGGCGGGCAGGTTAGCAATCCGATCGCGAAGCGAATCCGTACGCCAGGTCGACGACGCCGGCACCGGGTTAGAGCGAGTGCTTCCCGAAGGAGAAGGAAGCGGGCTGTTGTGGGCGATGGACTCATTCTGGCGGATGCAAGAACGCGATGGTGGGGTTTACATAGAGTGCGAAGCGATTACCCTCAGCAGAGATGTTCCCTTCGGAATGAGAGCGCTGGTCGATCCGATTTTGCGATCGTTCGGGAAAGAATCGTTGACAAGGACTCTCGAGGCAAAGAGACGGGCAGTCTTATCGAGTGAATGATGCACTGAAATCATTGCGCACCACAAATCCTCGGGTGCCCCATCCTTGAACCCGTTCTTTGGGTTCAAGGGTGGGATACGCAACAGTGTGCATCGAGATCGTAGTATCCCACCTTTCGCAAAGAGCGCGAAGGACCCCGGATTTCCTACTGCGCGGTCCAAGCCATGGCAGCGTGTGCGGTCCCGGCCAGCCGGGACCGCATGAAGTTCGTTGAACCCACCAAGCCTTACAGGAAATCCGGGGGAATGGGGTACCCGTGTATCTGCTGTTCGCGGTCTGCAGCCGGCTACTTCTATTGCGGATAGGCTATGTTCTGCGGAGATAAGATGCGGGTGAAATCACGCACGAGGCGTTGGCGACTCCGGGGTCAGGCTTTTCGTGAGCAGTGCTCTTGTTCTGACAGCGAGGTCCGCCGCTGAGAGCTCAGCGGCGGACCAGTGACCCCAACCCAGGCTGCCAAGGCGACCTGAACTCTAGTTCGAGACAGCAGCAGTTTGAACGAGCTTCTGCGAAGCCTTGAGAGCCTGCCGTTGCTTCTCGAGATCCGTATTCTCCGTCTCGAGTTTCTTCTTCTCCTCCTCAAGCTTCTTGTTGGAGGCGTCGAGTTTTTGCGCTTCTTTCAGGAGAATCTGGTTCTTCTTGACGACCGCGCGCTGCGTGGTGACCTGGTCCTGCAAGACTTTGTTCTGCTCGGCGAGATGTTGACGCAGGGCGGAATAGTCCACGGACGCATCGTTGGCGTTCGCAGGCAATACCGTGTGTGTGGTTGTGGCGGCGGCGTTGCTGCTCTGGCAGAGTCCTGGTATGGCAGAGAGAGACAACAGAAGGGCACATGTTGGAAGTAGACGCATTGTTACACCTCGTTCCCGTGGGTTGAGCTTTATCGAGCGACGCCCGGAAATGCTCCGAGCGGTAAGCATCGAGTGGCCCTATGCTACTGAAACCGCAAGGCCTTGGGAGTATCACTTTCGGGGTACTCAGGAAAAGTGCATACGCTGCTGATAAGGCAAAGCTTCTCCCGAATCCCGATTGACGGGCAGAAAGCATACAGTTCATGTGACTTATTTGAGAGTCAGTCGCAAGGCCTTTGGGTGAGGGAATTGCCCCGTCTCACCCTTAAGTAATCATGCAGCAGGCGGTCCGCAGCCCTTAACTCATGGTTAGCTCAGCTTGGAAGTCATTTCGCAGTGAAGCGTTCCGCCCCTCATAATGTCCGCGTGATCGACGAGGTTGCCGGGGAGGGGCTTTCCATCAAGAGAAGCGCGGCGGACAAACACCGCATCGGGAACATTTCCCTGTGCTTCGACGGTAAACGTAACTCCGCGGGGAAGGTGCACAACAGCCCGGGGAAAGAGGGGGCTTCCCAAGGTGTACTCTGGCTTGCCGGGGCAGACTGGATAAAATCCGAGGGCGCTCAAAACAAACCATGCAGACATCGACCCAGTATCCTCGTCACCGGCAAACGTCTCCGCCGTGTAGAGACTCTGCATCACCTTACGCGCCCAGAATTGGGTAAGGTCCGGGCGGCCGGCATGGGAAAAGATATAGAGAAGATGGTGTACCGGCTGATTGGAGTGCGCATACTGACCAAACGGTACCGCTGCCATCTCTGACATCTCGTGAATCTCTGCTCCGTAGACACCGGCCTGGAAAATAGGTGGCGTCGACAACATCTCCTCCAGGGCCCGCACCGCTTCTTTGTCACCACCCATGGATTCGATCAGACCGCGGAGGTTCTGCGGTGCGTCCCAGCGGTGCTGCCACGCTCCCCCTTCCACGTAGGGACTACCCCACGTAAATGGATGAAATGGGGTCAGCCAGGACCCATCCTCATTTTTACCGCGAAAGAACTTTACCTCAGTGTCGAAGACATGCCGCCAGTTCTCGGAGCGCTTCATAAAGGTTGCGTGGTCGTCGAGCTTTCCAAGTGCCTTCGCAACCTGGGCGATGCAGAAATCACCGTAGGCCGCATCCACTGTCTCAGCAACGGATTGGGTAACGCGATCCGCGGGAACGTATTGCAGCTTGAGATACTGCTCTAATCCAACCCTGCCGTAACCTTTAGCTGGATCGCCGGGAATGGTTGCGTGTTTTCTTAATCCGTCATAGGCGCCTGAAAGGTCAAAGCCCGAAATGTGTTTCGCCGCTGCATCTCCAAACACGGAATCGATCAGGCTTCCGGTCATGCACGCACGGTATCCAGGACACGGAAACTGAGGCAGCCAGCCGCCTTCCTGATATCCATTTACCCACGCCTGCAGGATCTCACCCAGTCGCTCTGGAAACAGAATCGACATCAGCGGATACCAGGCGCGATACACGTCCCAATAGCCGTGGTCTGCATACATCACACCGGGCATGATCTTGCCATTGAAAGCGCTGAAATGGTGCTTTTTGCCGTCTGCGTCCGGCTCGTGCCAGGTTCGCGGAAACAGGAGCACCCGGTACATACACGAGTAGAAGGTCAGGCGCTGTTCCTCGGAGGCGCCTTCGATCTCGATTCGGTTGAGATGATCGTTCCATCTGGCTGCAGCTGAGCTTCGAAGGTCATCCGCAGAACGCGGGCCAACCTCGTTGTGAAGATTCAGCGCTGCCTGCTCGAACGATATGAAGGAGGTCGCGATGCGTGCCTCCATGTGCACCCCATGTTGAAACCGAAGGATACCGACCCGGTGCGCACCAGCCTCTTGTACTTCGAAACTATCCCACGGACTTTGCAGCTGCAGCATGTAGTAGGTTGCGAAATTGTCAGGCACACCACCCGAGTTCGCCTTTGATGTGAAACGGATAGATTGAGTCGCGGGATCGGGCTCGATCGGGCCGTGAGCCCCCGGAATATCGAAGAGAAGGCCGATCATCCCCGCGGCTTCGTCTTCTTCAAACGTGGCGGTAAGCACAGCGCATCGATCCGTCGGGACCAACTCAATATGAGCGCGGTAGCGCAGCAGGAAAAGCTGAAGTGTATGAGGTGCAAGATGTGCCTGCTCGGGAGCATAGGAGGAGGCGCGTGCGGCGGCCTGGGGACGGATGTCTCCACGAAACGGAAGAAAGGTGGCGTGCCCATAGTCGCTCAGCCAGGGGCTCAGTTGATGGGTACAGCGAAGGCCCTGTATACGTCGGGCGCCAGGCTGAAACATCCACGGTGTATCGTCGTGAGACTGGAGGGTCCAGTGCGCCATGCCAAACGGGAGCGCGGCTATGGGGAGCGTGTTGCCGCGCGAGAAGTCCGGCGTCGATGCCGACCCTTGAAGAAGGTTGACCCAGTCGACGGGATCGCGACGCGACTCCACACTCGGGCTACCTGGCGCGTTCGATCCATCCCCGGCACGAACGACACCTTCCTCCATCAAAACGGTGGTGACTGCAGCCAGCCCGGATGTTTTCAGGAAGGCGCGCCTGCTGGGACCAATCGACTTATCCTTCAGCATGTTCGCCGGAGAGACCTTTCGTGAAGAGATTCTCTATTAGGGTATTCGTGCCTATAGATGATGACACAGCGCGAGTTGCTGGGAGCACCCGTATCTTCGAAACGCCTTCTTGGTGAAGGGAACGGGCTTTCAGCCCGTCCGTCGATGGACCCAAAAGTTGAGGCTTTAGCCTCTGAGGAAAAACATGCGGCCGGATAGAGAGACAGCCAGGAGAAAAGGACGCATACTGTGACTGTTGAGCGACGGCAGATCTTTTGGGCCGAGATGTGCTGAAACGGTTTTGTGAACGAACTTCTAACTCAGGACACTAGGTCGTTGTGTTGTCCAATCTTGCTGCCAGTTGAAACGATGAAAACATCGGGGCAATCTTGCACTTGCCTGCGTTTCCGCTCATTTCCCTATCAGAGAAATCAGCTCCGAGCTAAGCGGTAGAGGCAGCGCCACGGTCAGGCCGCTGCTCATGAGACGCTGCCCGGTAACCTCCGCATCCGGCGAACTGCCATCCTCAAAATGCAAATGGTAGCGTTTTTGCGGATCGAGCCCCGCCAGCACAAAGCGGTGTTCGGGATCATCCTTACCTGAGCCGCGGAAGGCGAAAACCACTCCCCTTTTTTGCGCGGGGTCCCAGTATTCCATCCCGTCCCAGTGCACACCGTCTGGCCGCTCCGAGATGTGGAAGAGTTCGGCCTGGCGAATCAGAGGTCGCAGGGTAGTCCTATAAAGCTGGATAGCCTGGCGCGCCACCGCGTGCTGCTCCGCGGTCCAGGCACTGGTATCCTGCATCACGGTAATCCACCCCATCATGCCGCTGCGCAGCTCATAAAGAAAATTCTGCATGCGCGGCGTGGGCCATTTTTTCACGTAGCTCTCCAGCATCGCAGTGGGCAGCACAAAGCTGGCGTCGTAGAACGCGCGGCGATTCGACAGCGGATCATAGGAATCGGTAATGGAAAAGTAATCGCCGTGCGCGGCACTCCCAAAGTCGACCATCCGCCCGCCGTCGTCGCAAATCTCCAGCAGGAGTCCTGGGTGTTCCCGGCGCAGTTTCGCATAGATGCCGTAATACGAGCGCACGGCGTGATAGCTCACATCCGTCGAGTTGGAGCTGAGCACGATGTCTCCACCATCAATGTGTCGGATGCTCATCTGCGAAGGGTCGGGAGGCGCGTGCGGGTGGTTACCCCGCGTACATCCCTGGGCCACCAGATACCCATCCTGCTCCAGCATGTCGAGGTGATAGTCGGCCACGATGCGGTTTACCTCGTGCGCGGCATAGTCACGGGCGGCGGGAACGCCCAGATCAATGGTTTGGCCCTTAAATGGCTCGGGCTTCCAGTCCTGACCCACGTCGGCTACCAGCCAGTTGCGCACCGTTGGATCACGCACGTTCAGCGCGCCAGGCGAAGTGTCGACCCCTGCCTGCGACCAGTCTACCCACAGGCCAAAACTCATACCGTGACGGTGGGCGTCGTCGGCCAACGGGGCCAGCCCGCGGGGAAATTTCTTCGGGTTCGGATACCAATCCCCCACTCCGCGAAACCAGCCCGCATCGAGGTGGAACATTTCCATGCCAAGCCCAGCGGAGTCGGCGATCATGCGCTTTGCAGTGGCTTCATCCATATGCATGTCGGCGCCCCAGCTATTGTTGACGGTGAGCGGATAATGGGGATCGCCCCAGGTGCGCGGCGAACCGAGCACGGTGCGCACCCAGGGACGTAACTGATTTCCTACGCCATCGGGGCCACCCGCAAACGCACCCAGAAACGCAACTGGCGATTCGAAGCTGCCGCCGGGAGCGAGACGCGTGAGAACCGGACCGGGTTGGGGGTCGAGCCCGAGCACGCTACGAAGACCGTCTTGCATGCGGTCGAGAGTAATCCGCGTTCGCCCGCTGAACTCAATGCCCGCATACCAGCCCGGCTGATTGCCGTCCGGCAGAAAGACTGCCTCGTAGGGTATGATCTCGCGCCCTCTGCCCGGAACGTCATGCGCGTAGGTGGTCGACCAACCTGTCCACCGATATCCCTGCCCTGCATTTTCAAGATGCGTCCCGACGGGGGAAGGCTCGCCCGCGCCTTTCTCCAGATAAAAATGACGCAGTGGCGTCACGGCCCCGATCTGCCAGTCAAGGCACAGGCTGTCTATCATCGGCATCCAGAACTCACGACCGCTTAGGTTCTCGATTGTGATCCGATGCTCGACGGGGCCGAATCCGGCGCGGGCAGTCCACTGCCAGTAGAGTCGCAGATGCGGCTCCTTCGACTCATAGACAAAGATCACTTGACTCGGTTCAACTTTGCCGGAGCCAGTCACCAGATGCCAGGTGAGCGGAAGCCGTTTCCCAGCCCGTTCCACAAATGCGGGCAGTGACTCCTCGGCGCGGTTGCGCCACGGAGTCTGTTGGTGTCCGCCCATGACAATCAGTCTTGGCGCTGTGGGTCCGGCGACTAACTCCACAGATGTATCGGTCGTCGACAGCGTGGCCTGGCTCTTCGCTCCCGGAGCGACTGCGCCAAAGCAGACGGCCGCCAATAGGAGGGAGCACGTTCGTACCTTGACACGCAACATTGGCACTTCTCCATCGCAGATTTGTAGTTGGCGATTTGAGTCTTAGCGTGCCGGCATTCCCGCCGGACTCCACAGCGGATTGCCCGCTGGAATATGTTCCACCTTCAGTTTAGGAAACAAGGACCGCAAATCTTCCGCACACTTCTCCATGCCAGGCTCTTCTGACACTTCGTGACCGAGCAGGATTAACGCCTTATGCCGCCCTTGCGCACTCGCGTCGCGCACATACTCCACCGTCTCCCACTCCGATGCCTCGCCCGCAATGAGCAACTCCACATCTTCGGATCTCAGCGCCGTTACCTGCCTCTCGAGCCCCGAAGCCCCAGGCCGCAGAGCTACGTGCGTAATCACAAGGTTTGGATCTCCCACCACGCGCAGCGTGTTTGCCTTTAGCTTCGTCTGAATCTCCTTCGCCAGAGCCATGAGGCTTATCGGCGGGATGGTCAGGAAGAACGGATCATTCGGCTTGGCATAACTCTGCCAGCCCAGTGCCTCCACTAAACCCAGTGCGATGTGGTCCGGAGGCGTTCCGTGGATCTCGTCATGCAGCCGAAACACCACCATGTGGTGCTGCTCGATGAATGCCAACTTCTCCTTATAGACAGGATCGTTAGCAAAAAAAGCAGTATTGTCGCGATGGTTGTAGAAAGTGGGCTCATGCGTGATCACCAGGTTCAACCCGCGCCGGTTCGCCTCCTTCAGGACTTCCATCGTGTCCAGGAATGTCGTAACGATGCCAGTTACGGGTGTAGTGGGATCCCCGGCTTTCACGGTATCCACCGTCTCGGCAACCGGAGCAGGATATCGCCGCTGGATCTGATGGATCGCATCAGCAGCTGTAGGCGTCTGGGCCATTCCAGGAAGGGGAAGCAACATGACACTGAACAGAACCTTGACCCTGCGCATCTCTAGATCATGCATCAACTACCGGCGCCGAACAAAATCCGTTGAGTCTCTGAACGTCCGTATTTACCGCGGCCTTGCGGTCACAGACCGAGGCGGCCCCGCTATTGAATTGACTCACTGCCTCACCGTGCCTGCAGACCCCATCTCTCAGCGGCTTTACAGGTTCCGGAAAACACTTGGTTCGAAGGGTACGGGCTTCAGCCCGTACATAAACGAAGCAAGAACGATGGGCTTTAGCCCCTGAGAGAATGCCTTTCAGCACATCTCGGCCGGAAGCTGCCCTCAGAGGCTTTTTGCCCACCGGCGCGGAGACTTAAGGCGCATAGGGCGCTTAAGGCGCACCCTTCCCCCCGCGCCGCTGGCGGCGGCCGATCCCCGGCCTACCCTAAGACCGAGTTTTTCCGCAACCTGTAAAGCCGCCACATTGGCCAGGTCCCCGGATTTCCTGTACGCGGTCCCGGCAAAGGCAGCGTGTGTGGTCCCGGCCAGCCCGCCCCTTCAAAACCCGGCACAAAAGGCTCTCGAAACGAGTCTCACGGAGTTTTTGTAAGACTCCAACTCATCTTGGCAGGCTTTTCGCCTCCTTCAAAAACCTAATTTGCATAAGTGTGAACGACGCTGACGTCACAATCGCGCTTCATCGGCTGGTCAGCGTCCCAAGGACGAACCCCGCTAGAGTACGCCTCTTGCCGGCGTGGATTGATAATCGGAGATAGAAGCTCCTCAGGTCCACTTTCGCCCGTGTACACTCAGGAATCACCCCCGGCTGCAAATGCAGATCCCCACAAGAGGGATCTGAATCCAATCGCTTCGGACGGCAAATGATCGCTTCTGGAACTGTCTTTGGGCCCTACAGAGTGATAGAAAAGATCGGCGCCGGCGGCATGG
>PLZN01000263.1:256-7290 GCA_003152195.1 Acidobacteriaceae bacterium | reverse complement strand
CCCAAGGAAGTTCACGAGCTCGCGGTTCACTTCGTCCGCGTGGGTCCAGGTGATGCAGTGCGGCCCGTCCTTCACTACCAATAATCGGGCTCCCTTGATCAGCTTGGAGGTCCGGAGTCCCGAGGCACTGATAGGTAGAATTCGGTCCGCATCCCCGTGCATCACCAGGGTAGGTATGTCGATTTGAGCCAAATCCTTGCGGAAGTCCTCATGCCACGCAGGCACGCAAGCGAGACTAGCGGTAGCAGAGGCGCCGGCTGCGATATTCCAACTGGCCTGGACGGCCTGTTCGCTCACGCGTTTGCCCAGCAGGAGGTCTGTGTTATAGAAATTCTTGAAAAAATCAGTGAAAAACGCGTAACGGTCTGCGCTGACGGCTTTCTGGATTCCTTCGAAGGCACTGCCATCCACGCCGTCCGGGTTGTCCGGCGTCTTCAACAGGTACGGCGGCACCGAAGAGAGGAACACCGCTTTGGTTACACCTTTCGATCCGTATTTTCCCAGGTAGCGCGCCACCTCGCCGCCACCCATCGAGAATCCGGTCAGCGCGAAATCACGCAGATCGAGGTGCGTCACCACCTTGCGCAGGTCTTCGGCGAAGGTGTCGTAGTTGTAGCCCGTGGTTGGCTGGCTGGATCTGCCGAACCCCCTGCGGTCATAGGTGATGACCCGGTGACCCGCAGCCAAAAGCACCGCGGCCTGTTTCTCCCAGGAAGCGCCACTGAGTGGATATCCGTGGATAAGGACAACGGGCAAACCAGAACCGTGATCCTCGTAGTAGAGATCGATGTTCGCGGAGTTTTCTTTTCCGACAGTAATGTAAGGCATTGACATTCTCCCTCTTCGGTAAGTTAATGTTGATGATCAAGAAAAGGCGGTCGGGAAGTTTTGAAGCCCCATCAACTAACACGGACCATGCATGAGGGGGCAGCGAGACGCCGGCGAGTGAGCCGCAAAGCATTGTGAAGAACCGCTCCTGACTGAGCCTTGCAAGAGGAGTGCCAAACATCAGGCGCGGAAAACAAGACGGTTATTAAACGACCTCATCAAGTTACAGGCAATTTTTACCGGCCTGAGGAAGTCCCGCTATGGGAACCTTCAGGACGTGACGATCTAGCGGCGTCTGAGCTCTTTGGTCGTGAGCGACATGAGGAAGATGACGTGCGAACAGACTGCGGTGTTCCACGAATCCCTCGATCCGTTGCTCACGCTACTCTTCCTGTCATTGAGCGGATACTTTATGGTTTGGGTAGTGGAGTTTGCAGCCCTCCCCGACTTCGTCCTGGCTTCCTGAAAAGAGGACCACAACTACAGCATGACTAGACAACTATTCACGGGAGAAGAAAAATGCCCGCTTACGTCGTAATTACGCGTGAAAAGACCCGAAATCAAGCTCAATTGGATCAGTATAAGGAGCTGGCTCCCGCCAGTTTCAAGGAACACCCGGTCGTTTTTCGCGCCCGCCATGGTCGTCGGGAAGTCCTGGAGGGGTCCGGAATTGAGGAGATCCTCATCCTCGAGTTCCCCAGCTACGAAGACGCGAAGGCCTGGTATCACAGCCCGGAGTATCAAGCCGCCAGCAAACACCGCTTCCAGGGCGGCGACTACCGTTTCCTGCTCACCGACGGCATCGCGCTCCAATGACCCACGTTTGAGGCCGTCAAAGTTGATGCCGCAGTGAAGGCTTGAATTATCCGCGGAGGATTGCTGGATGGCTCGGTTTGACGGCAAGGTCGCTTTGGTGACGGGGGCGACCTCCGGAATTGGGCGCGCTACGGCGCTTGCGTTCGCACGAGCAGGCGGCACCTTGGTGGCCGCAGGAAGACGTGAGCGGGAGGGTCAGAGAGTCGCGTCAATTGATCTGAGGACGGCTCCCGGGATGTTGCCTCTCGTCGGGGTTTCCATAAACAGCGATCTCCTCCCAGTCATTACATCTCAACTCTAGCGTAGTGACCGTTCGAGATAACGTACAGTCTTGGTTGCGCTATGAATGGTGCCCTCTCCTACGGCGCTGAAGCCCATCGCTGCATGGAAGGCTTCGGACACGCGGTTTGGCGGGTCGATATTCACCTCGCAGACAACTCGATCATGCCCAGCGTGTTTTGCCGCGGCAAAAAGGTCCTCATAAAGACTTCTTGCGAGCCCCTGACCGCGCGCGGCACTGGAAATGATAATGCGATCAATGTAGACAAACGACTCGCGATAAGCCTTGAACCACAGGAAGTTCGGGCTGTCATACCTGGCATTTTGATCGAGCGCGATCAAGAGTGCGGTCACGCCCCGGTCTATGCCCCGGGCGTAAAATGCCATGTCGAGCAGTGCGGCGAGACTGGCCTCATCGAGCGCGGATGTTTCTTCTGCGTGCGCGTTGTTCAGTGGCAGCAAGACTGCTGCGTCAACCGAACTGAGATCGCCAATTTCACTAACGTTCATTCCCGGTCCTCTATCCTCCAGCTTTCGCATTGGAACGAATCCCCAATGCGGCATCGGGCTGACCATGCGTCTGCTGGACCTGCCCGGCCCGCGGCCGCAGATTCAGCAGGAGTAGACCGCTTATGGTGATGGCAACGCCGAGGCAAGTGAGCAGGCCGATCGACTCGTGCGCGAAGAGGCCCCAGAAGATGCCCCAGAGAGGAAGGAGGTAGGTGACTGCGGCCACGTGCGTGGCGGAGACCTCCGCGAGCACGCGGTAGTACAGCAGGTAGGCGAAGCCGCTGCCCGCGAAGCCGAGGACGGCGATCGCGGCCACCGGCGCGAGATGCAAGGTGGTCGGGTGAGCTCCGGCAAGGGCGACGGGCAGGATCATGAGGCCGGCAAGACTAAGCTGGGTGGTCGCGAGGCCTATGGGGTCGAGCCCCTGTAGCTTGGCCTTGGCCATGACGGTCGCGATGGCATAGCCGAGGGCGGCGATGGCGATGACGATCGTGCCCCGGAGAACCCCGCCGGGGGTGTTGTCGGCAGCTGCATCGCCGGCGTGGCTGACGACGACGACCAGCACGCCGCTGAAGCCGAGAAGAACGCCTCCGATGGTGAGCAGCGCGGCCCGGGTGCGATGGAGGGCCATGGTGAGAAGCAGTGTCCAGATGGGCGTAGTCGCGTTGATCACGGCGGCAACGTTGCTGGGCACGGTGCGCTCGCCCCAGGCGAAGAAGGTAAAGGGCATGGCGTTATTGAACAGGGCGACGAGCAAGAGCCAGGGCAGCAGACGGCGCGGCGGCAGCTTATTGCCGCCGAAACCAAGGACAGTCCATAGCAGGGCGGCTCCCAGGGTGCAGCGAAGTAGCGCGACCCAGAAAGGCGGGAAAGTGCTGCCGGCAATGCGGATCAGGAGGAAGGAAACTCCCCAAACCGCGGAAAGCAGAAGTATCTGAAGAATGGACTTAGTCTTCATAAGCTAAAGATGACAGCAGGATCTTATCGCGTCCAATGAATTGATGCGATACGATAAATCGAAATCGTTGATGTATGCGGAGGGTCGGCTTGCTGGATCTTCGACAGGTTAGATCGTTTGCGACGGTGGCTCGCGAGGGCAGTGTGACCCGGGCTGCTTCGCTGCTGAACTATGCACAATCGAGCGTAACGGCTCAGGTCCATGCATTGGAGGAGGAGCTTGGCGTTCCGCTGTTTGACCGCATGGGCCGCGGGCTCTTGCTGACGACGGTAGGCACGGAGTTTCTAGGGTATGCGGAGCGACTGCTTGGGTTAGCGGAAGAGGCGCGGTTATCGGCGAGCAGTAAAGGCCGACCTGCCGGAAGACTGACCATTGCCGCCTCCGAAAGCCTGCTGACGTATCGTCTACCGGAATTGCTGCGCACATTCCAGTGCGAGTTCCCGGCGGTAGAGATCGCCCTGCATACATCGGCGGTGTGTGCGGGCGTTTTGGCAATGGACCCTAGCGTCGATCTCGCGATCACCATCGATGAGTTGATGCGGGATCCGCAGTTCGCTGTGCAGACCCTGCGTGAGGAGCGTATGGTTTCCGCGGTCTGGACGGAACATCCGCTGGCGCGTCTCAAGCGGGTTACCGCGCAGGACATCGGCGAATATCAAATTCTACTCACGGAGAGGAGTTGCAGTTATCGCGCGCTCTTTGAACGAACGCTGTCCCAGTACGGAGCGCGAGTGTTGCGATCGCTGGAGTTTGCCAGCGTAGAAGCGATCAAGCAATGTGCGCTGGCGCGGATGGGCGTCGCGGTGCTGCCGGAGGTTGTGGTGGCGGACGAGTTGCGCAGAGGAACGCTGGTAGCGCTGCCTTGGCCGATACGCAGCTTGCATGTTTATACCCAGATTGTGCGGAAGAAAGAGAAGTGGTTCTCACCCGCAATGCAGGCCTTCTGGAAGAGCGCCATCGAGCAGCTCGGCGATAACAAGGCAAAGCAGCATCAGCCGGAAGACACTGCGGTTCTTTGTGGCAAGACGTAGGGCTGGATTTTCACTAGCTAAGAGCGGAGGTGGCCTTCGGCCGTTCATTATAGGCCCAGGTACGCTGATGCGAAGGGCACCCAGCGCTTCGCTTAGGACCGGGTGCGAACCTAACTCCAAGCTATTCTCATTTACCGGCTTTCCCCGTCGGCAGTAGACCGTAGAGTCTACCTCGTGCTTTGCGCCCACATACACATGCCCATTCACGACCGTCGGGATGTTGAATCGAAGCGCCATGCCGGCGCGGTCACGCCCGGCGGCCCGGCCGATCTTTGGTGCGGACCAGCACATACAGTGTGCCCGTGCTGGGGTCGATCACCGGCGTCGAGGTGATCCCAATTTCCGGTGCGATGAAGGGGCAGTGCGCGTCTGCTGCCGGAACCGTAGTTACACCATCTTTGAGGAAGCTCACCTGCCACAGGGGAGACCCAGGGTTGCCGTAGGCATCGAAGGCATACACGCTGTCGTGCTCCGTGGCGACAAAGAGTACATCGTGCCGGCCCTTTCCCGGAATCTCAACGCCGCTGAGGAAGAGGGGCTGGGCATAGATATCTCCATCCACGGGCAAGGTGAAGATCTTTCCCAAATGTTGCGCATTCACATTGCGCGGCGTCAGGCTGGTCTCATGGAGATTCGCGCCGGTACGGGCGTTGTCGTATTGCGAGGTGATCATCCTTTGCGCCTCCATACGGAGGCCAAGCGCAAGGACAACGAGCACCAGCGCACAGCGAGTCGCTCTTGATGAAGCCGGCCTTCTCTCATGATTCAGCATGCGCTATCCCTCTCCTTCATCGAAATGTCACCAGCATGGATTTCGGTCCACCGTGATTCCACTCCTTTGCAGCGAAGGCTGCAAATCATGCAGGAAAAGGTTATGGCAGAGCTTCCGTCAAGAGCAGTTGCTGGCTAAGAGAACCGCAGATCCCTTCACTTCGCTGCGCTTCGGTCGGGATGAGCTTACGTTCAGAGCAGTTGTTGGTTGAGAGAACCGCAGATCCCTCCACTTCGCTACCCCGGATTTCCTGTTGGGCTTGGTTGCGTTGGCGAACTGCATGCGGCTTTCTCTAAGGAAAGCCGCACACGCGGTCATTGGTGGCGCCGCGTAGTAGGAAATCCGGGTACGCTGCGGTCGGGATGACAAAGGCTAGGGCGGAGCTTCCGTCAGTTGCTGGTTGACTCGCCGCGCCTCACTGCAGTTTCGCGTACTCCACTTTCGCTTGTTTCAGGATGGGGATATCGGGGTCGGNNGTCGGCGTCGGCGTCTTTCCAGAGGGTGAGGAAGTCTTGATAGGCAGTCTTCGCTTTGGTCTTGTCTCTCGACATAGCGAACGCTCTGCCGAGTTGCAAGTGCGCCAACGCGCCTACGGGGTCGCTGACCACGATCCCGCGGTGATGGAGAATTTTCTGGAATTCGGCGGCGGCTTCCGCACCTTTGTTATCGGCCAGATAGGCCTCGCCACGTACGTAGACCGGATAAAGCAACCCGAAAAGCGCGCGCTGCGCGCCCAACTCATAAGGAACGGCTGCTTGCAGAAGGTCGATCGCCTTTGCGTGATCACCGTGGTTGAGCGCGAGCACTGCGCGAAGCGCAGGCAGATAGCTGAACCTGACGGATGTGTCCTCGGGGAAGCGCTTCGCCAGATCATTCGCCAGTGCTTCCGACCGCGAAGAATCTTTTGCGAGGGCCAGCGCAAAGGCAGCGCCGTACTCCACCTCGCGATCCCTGGAAAGCGCGAGCGCGGCCATCGCCCTCTGCCTCGCTTCCGACGCGTTCCCGAAAAAAGCCTCCTGCACTGCAGCTCCAGCTTCCCACTGACCCGCCCTCTCCGGCTGCGCCGCCTGTTGAGCCTGATCCACCGCACGGCGTGACATACTCCTTGCCTGTTGCAGGTGACCCGAGTACGCCAGGGTAAACGACTCTTTGTTGGAGATCCAGTTTTCTGCTGCGGACCTTCCCCGAGCCCGAGCGGCTTCCCGCTCCATTCCTGCCTGGTCACCTTTCAGAAAGGCGATATCGTACGCCAGCATGACAAGCTCATCGATTTCCAAGCCGCGTCCGGCCGCGCGCCGGAGGGTGTTCTCGGCCTCTCCCAGGCGATCGAGATAAACATGGTTGACGGCAAGATTGTAATAGCCCATGGCAAAATCCGGGTCGAGCTCGATACCTATCCGGGCTTCGGCGACCGCCTTCTCGTATCGTCCCCCGACTTTGTTCACATACCCCGACAAATTAAGATGGGGAATTGCCTCACGAGGATAGGTTTGCGCCCACGCCTCACTGGTCTGTCGCGCCTTTTCCAGATTTCCCGTTACCAACATCTCGTAGACGGCAGTGATAAAGAACTTCTCCCGATCACTCGTGCGATCCCGCAACTGCCAGGCTCTGNNGACGCATGTGCCATGGCGAACTGGGGATCGAGTTCCGTAGCACGCCTGAAAAGCGGCAGAGCAGGCGTGGCGCCACTTGAGGCGTGAACTTTCCAGGCCGCGCTATAAACTTGCAGGGCTTCGAGTGACGACGTCGTTGCCTCGGCGAGCGGAGTATCGTGCCTTTCGATCGTGGACAGCGATTCGCCGACACGAGTTCTGAACTTACTGGCGATTTGACTCAG
>PLZN01000263.1:0-145 GCA_003152195.1 Acidobacteriaceae bacterium | reverse complement strand
GCGACTGCTCAAGCTGTACAGCCATGCCCTGCCGCAGTGTCCCGTCAAAAACGGGGTCGCCGGTCGAATTGGCAAAATCGGCAAGCACAACCGTGTCTTTACCACTGAGAACTGTCGTGCGGTGCAAGAAAAACCGGAATGTGCC
>PLZN01000320.1 GCA_003152195.1 Acidobacteriaceae bacterium | reverse complement strand
ATCTGCTCACCACGTCGCCCCCCGCGCGGGGGGCGTGGATTGAAACAAAACGACTGTGTACGCATCCATCGCATTTTGGGTGTCGCCCCCCGCGCGGGGGGCGTGGATTGAAACATCCTCCATGAGGGCGGAGTGATCGGAGAAATGAGTCGCCCCCCACGCGGGGGGCGTGGATTGAAACAATCAGAACACCACTGGGACAGCAGCGTCGGCTGTGATCGGGGCGCAAGTCTCGGCGATAAACACGCAGCTCTACAGCGGCTCTGAGTGCGGGACGCTATATAGTCCATACCGAAACCCTCCCGGTGAGATGGATGGCACTGGTTCTTATGTGTACGCTTTTATTTCAGGCGGGTCATGCTATGCCTTACAAACGTTCGAAGTCGCAAAGACTACCGGCGATCTGACGTTTAAAGGCGCTGCAATATGGGGTGATGCCTGCGCGGGTAGTCCAAACCCTGTAGCCTTACCCACATTAGCCGGTAACAATCTATTTGCGTACAGCATTCAGCCAGCTCAATATCCATGCAATTATTTGCCATTCCTCATCGCATTTAACCGCGAGAGTAGTGGCACCCTAGAAAACTACAGCAGCTTCAGTGAAACTGATCCAACACCGCTGCCGGGTGGATGGTCTTTCGTCCCGATCGTTGCTGACCTTACGGGGATATCTATCGCGCATGATTCAACCAATCACTTGGCAATTACTGTGCAGGCGACAATGCCCTTTGATGGTGGCCAGGAATACTATTCTTACTCTCAACTCGCCAGTTACACGATTGGAAGTGATGGAAATATCACTTCGACCAATACCTGGCAAAACATGCCTACTGTTGCAGATCAATCCATAAACGAAATGAAAATGTCTCGATCGGGTACACTGCTAGCAGTTGGTACTCAAACCGGTGTGCAGTTCTACCACTTCAACGGTGCCAAACCCATCACCGAGTTTACGGGGATCATCGGCACCTCCGGCGTCATCACTACGATGGCCTGGGACCAAGACAACCATCTTTACGCTATCAACGGTGCGAGCGGGAGGCTACATGTCTACGCGGCAGCCAAGACAGCAGTCAAAGAGGTTTCCGGTTCGCCCTACAATGACGTCTGCGGAACAGCTTCCTGTACGCTCATTGTCCGAGATCTCCCCTAAATTTTTCCAGTCCCAGAATCATGGCCACCTCTCGGGGTGGCCTTTTCTTTTCCCGCCCATCCCCAGAGCAATCAGAACATTAAGCTCATGTTCCAAAGCGAGTCGATGATCAGGCTGACCAGGGCCACCCCGTAGAAGGCTTGCCATGATCGCACCCGCTCCTCGTAGGTCATGCCAACGGGGCGCAATCGGGGTGAGAGAGAAGCGCGGAGGAGGAGGTAAAACAGCAGCACCAGCTTGCCCCCGCAAGTATGTCCGCACCGACCGCGCACAAAGCTTCATTCAGGGCGCGTTTTCTGATTACAGTGAGCCGTCTTCGGCTCGCCTGGTGATGGGCTGGCTGGCGCATGTGGTCTCGGGATTCTGGGCGGCCTCTTCTACCATGTGGTGTATGTGAAAGACCTGCCGACCCTTGCCCTGTGGCTGGGCTCGATGCCCGTCATCATTCGCTTCGCTCATTGCGCTGATGTGTGCGCCGTAATACCATCAACCGGGGAGCGGCGGCGGTGGCGAATGTGGTCAGTGCGGTGAAGAGCAAACCTTAGGGGCTACGGTCAGGGTTTGATTTCAGCAGCAAGCTTCTGAAGGTAGGAGAGGTCGCTGCCCAGTTCCTTCGCCAACCCCGCGATGACCTGTTTGGTCGGCACCACTTTGCCGTTAATCATCTGGAGCAACTCCATCGGCTCGATGCCCAGCTTCGCCCCCCAGCTTGCGGCCCGTTCGTGTCCCGGGTTCCCAGGGAGCGCCGATGTGTTGCGAGAAGGCGTAGACTTGGCCTCGGCCATGGGGCAGTATAATACGGACATCAATAAGGTAAAAGTCGCAGGTTATGGCCTCGGTGTAGTGGTCTTTCTCGCGGTTGCCGCGAACCAACACATCTCGATCGCGCTGGGGCACATTCCCTACCCTGAGTTTGCCGGGATTCGCCGCAACAATCACACCCGCGAGACCATCGTCGAATGGCACGGCGCACCGTTTCAGGTCTGGAGCTAGAGTGAAAAATCAAATGAGAATATTTCTGCTGGCAGTTCTCGTCAGTTGTAACGTGTATGCGCAGACCGCTGGGCATGTTCATGCTTACAACGCTGTTGCTTTGATTCAGAACCAAGCCACGGTTTCCCAGGACTTTGGCAAGCTGGTTGTTCTGGATGCATCGAGCCTGTCGGAGGAGCTGAACAACGGCGATTTTGGTAAGACTAACAGATTGGTGTGTGACGAGAAGTTTACTGGAGGTCAGATCGTGGTTGAGACGAGCCGTCCGGGAATCATTCCGGATCAGCGCCGGGCATGGGTCGTAATCCCGAAGGGACTGCTGCCTGGAACGAACGTTCCTTTGATCCGGTTCGTGCGCTACCTCGATACCGGCAAGGATGCGGAGCCGCCTACGATGCATATTATCCCTCCTGGTGGAGGGCCATCTGTTCCGAGGGAAGACAAGGAGCCGGTGGTGGACTTTGCTGGAGCAACGAAAATAGCCGAACGGTTGTATGTATTGCGGGAGCAGTTGGTAGCGAGTGTGCAGCAAGTATCGCTGGCCACATGCGCTACCCACTGCGATCCAACTGCGTTGCGCAAGACCAGAACCGATCTTCTGGCATTCAAGAAGGAGATGGGTGATTTCTCCGAAACTCTGTCGAGTAACTACGCCCTGCTTGTCGCTCAGAAAGAGTGGCGGGAGAGACACGGATTGGATACCTCCGAAGTGGTGAAGGGTGAAAACATAACCGCTAATCTGCAACACGAGGTAGAAAACAAGGATGGCAAATATACCAGTTGGGTGGAAGACCAACTGATACGCAGATCGGTAGAGTCCAACATCGGATGGAACGAACCGCAACGGAACTGAGGAGAACTGACCATGGAAATGTTCAATCTGCCCCGCAAACCGGGCCAGGAACCTCTCAAAATCACCCGCGCCCCAATGGGTGGCTATCCAGCAGAAGTTTGGAGCCNNTGGAGTGAGCGCGGATGGAGCGGAGTCGCTCACCGAGTTCTGCTTCCGAGTGCAGCCTGCTCTCGCGATCGACTGCCTTATGCTGGCCTGGTGTGGCATGTGGCTGGGAATTGAGACCGACGGCGAGACGCACTCATAATAGCCGTGTGTGACACGGGAGCGGAATCCAAGTGGGTTTCAGAAAAAGGAAGTTTTTATGATTGTCTTTGCTATATACATTGTCGCCGGTGCTATCTGCCTTATGTTTGGGTTGCTCATCCTTCACTTCGCTCTTTATGGCGTTCTGCTGATTGCCTCCATACTCACCCTTGGTCATTTCGACGTCTACAAACTGCTTTGGCCTCGATCCAAGTCGCCCTGCAGATTTGCTGCGCGGTCGGGATCGCTGCCGAGCAAACCTGAACCAAAGGTATGGAGCCAGAAACCAGTCGAGCCAGAATCAATTTTCGTGCAGGAAAGAAGAGTGGTGCCTTATACGCATAACGATATTTCGTTGCGGTCCACATCAACTCTCGGCAGGGTGGTTGCAGGTGCGATCTTGCTCGGCATGCTGGGTTTCGGTGTGTACGCCTGCAACACTGTACCCGCTGCGCTCAAGCCGTTCGAAGAGGCTGCGGTTGGTGGCAGCAATCCAGATCGCTGGTGTGA
This sequence comes from Acidobacteriaceae bacterium, assembly GCA_003152195.1. Classification (GTDB taxonomy): domain Bacteria; phylum Acidobacteriota; class Terriglobia; order Terriglobales; family Acidobacteriaceae; genus PALSA-350. The sequence continues at coordinate 2,484 of PLZN01000320.1, read as the reverse complement.
GCTACATGTTGGCGATCCGTTGTGTAAGCCAGCGGTTGCGACGTCTGCTGGGCACCACAACCACGTCAAGATAGCGACCCCGAAGCCGGTTGACCCGGATGCAGAGCCAGTGGTGGACTACACGCCAGCGGGGCGGCTGGGCCATGAAATGGCTGCGTACGATGTGGAGCGCAATACGGCAAGTAATAACCTAACGCTCGCCATACAAGAGACCGCGCAGGACAATTCTTGTGGAGGGATCGCATGCGGCGGGAGTGCCCGAGTAGTGTCTGCACTTGGTGCGTTCGAGGAAGTAGTGGTCGCTTACTACAATCGGATAGATGCGGAGTACACGCCGCAACTGATTAAGATTCATGATGACATGGTGGCGCAGCGGCAGTGGCTGGTGGCTCATGGGCAGAGTACAGAATTGATCGATCAGTCGTTTGTCAAGTACCAACGGGCCATGGCAGACACGGCGGCGCTGGCGGTAAACGTGGGCAACGACCGGCGCTTCTTGGAGGGGTTCCGGGAGCAAACCTTGCCCGTGATAGAACATGACTTGGCGACGGCGAGAGGCAACCAGGAGTATGTTCAGCAGCAGAGGGCACAACAGCAGTAAAACCACACATTAGCGAGTTAAAGTAATCCGGCTGGCAGGATCAGGGGTGATGTATTCCACGGCGGTGAGCAGGCTCATATCAGGGTCAGTAGCGCGTAGCGCTCGCTTGCGACATTCAGAACGGAAGGTACAGTGCCGCCTGAGCAGCCCCAGCAATCGAGACAAGGGAAATTATCAACGAGAAGTCAGCGGCGCTCTGCAGGAGCAGCCCCCGCCATCCACGGCCAGAATATGTGCGAGACCTACTCCGATCCAGTCATAAGGGGCCGGAACGGGGATCTTGGGACGGAGTGTCCGCGCAACTCAGACTTCAGGATCAGGACTTTCGACGCACCACACTAACTCTTGACTGCCACATTCAGAGCTGCTCTGCGGGCCTGCGCCTCGCGGGTTAAATGCGGCGTAATGCCGATCAGACGCTCCATCAGCATGAGCTGGCCACGATGGTGCATTTCATGCTCTTTCACGGCGATCAACATGTCGAAGCGCGTGCGCGATGCCGGATTACCTCCCGGAGGCATGCTGACCGATTGGCCGAGCAAATCCTCGGATAGGGTCTTCACCCAGATTTCGAACTCTTCCCCCGCTGCAGTTAGGCGCGAAATAATCTGCGCCTTGCTCATCGTCTCTTGTTCGCTAGCAGCGATGGGCCCGATAAATGCTATGAAGTTGAACCCTTCCATTGTCGAAACTACCTTGTCGCGATGAATCGCCAACGCTAACTTGTGGATGTTGGAAATATGAATCAGCGTCTGCGCGATCGTGCGCGAGCCCTCGGCCGGACGGAAGCTGTACATATCTTCTGGAATCTCGTCGGCAATCTTCAGCGTGTTGTTGCGGACGGTGCGGAAGCTGGCCGCGATGTCCTTGGCTCCGTAATAGATCATGGAGGTCATTATAGTATTAAGGTCTGTTGTCCTCACCGCTCCAGGAGTTCAATCGGTAGGCGGGCGGCTCAACCCTGTGCGGGATACCAAGCGGACCTCAGCGGGGCGCACCTCGGCCATGCAGTCCTCATCGAGGCGGACCTCAGCGAAGCGGGCCTCAGCCACGCGGACCTCAGCGAAGCGGAACTTACCGGTGCGGACCTCAGCGGTGCGCACCTCTTCGGGGCGAAGCTCTTCGGCGCGGATCTCAACGGCGCGGATCTCATTGCGGCGGACCTCGGATGCGTGTCTGGTCTCGAACCAAAGCCAGTTGGATAAAGCACGAGGAAACATAAATACCAAACTGATTGAGGGAAGGGGCTCACCCGGCCAAGCTCGTGGCATTAATAAAATATCGACTCAGGATCGGGCCTCCGTCAGCGCAATCTGACTACCCCTTTCTGCCTGATGGACTCGAATTGGCTTCCGCTTCGCCTTGCAATGACGGATTGGTGTCGTTTACCGAATGGACCGAGGTGCTCGGCTCCGAACGCCTCCCTGGCAATCTGCTCGACCGGCTCACCCATCACGCCCACATCCTGAAGATGAACGGCGAGAGCTAACACCTCAAGCAGCGTCGCAAACGCAGCTCACAGCCCAGCGCCTAACCTTCGACCGCGATGCCTCGGCATCACCGGCTGCGGCTCGCTTGATACCCGGTCTCCCGATCACCCATCTACTCACAGGCCACGGTCGCCTTGGTTGTTCCTTCCCCAAATAGTCCATTGTCGCCTCCCGGTGGCCGCTCTAAACTCGTCCCATGGAACATCGGGTGGTTGTCAAAGCTGGTCGTGTCGTCTGCATCGCCTGCCTGGAGCCTGTAGGTGTCTGGAACAACTGCCGCACCGCTCGTTGTCCCCAGAATCCAGCGACCCACAAAGGGCCACGGTTGGTGTAGACGAGCGAACGCGCTACTTCGAAGGTGAATCCCCCCTCGCCCTGGGGTTACAGACCGAG
>PLZN01000428.1 GCA_003152195.1 Acidobacteriaceae bacterium | reverse complement strand
GCCGCATGAAGTTCGCCAACGCCACCAGGCTGGACAGGAAATCCGGGGTAGCGAAGTGGAGGGACCTGCGGTTCGACCCTTTCGCGCGATTCAGCCCTTCACTCGGGAAGAGCAAAGCTGTAGAGCACATTCCCTGCGGAAACAGCAACGAATTGTTTTCCGTCTACCGAATAGCTCATTGGAGACGAAGCAATTTCAGCCCCCGTCTGGAAATGCCACAGCGACTCTCCCGACTTGCCATCGAGAGCAATAAGGTTCCCTTCCGCAGTGGCCACGAACACGACTCCGCTGCCGGTGGCCAGTACTCCTGCTGCGGCAGACATATTAGAAATTGGGAATTTCCACTTCACCGCCCCGGTGTTTGTATCGATCGCCATCACGCCATTCCTGTTTGGCTCGCTAACCTGGAAGGGTGAGCCGCCCATGTACTCCCGTCCCTCCTCATACTTCACCGGGGAACTTCGATAACCCAATCCACCGTCACTTGCAGCCACGTACAGCAAGGCGCGAACCGGATCATAGGAAGGACTTTGCCAATTAGAGCCGCCTCCCAAGCCCGGGTAAACGATGTTGCCCTTCGGCGATGATTTCGATCCGGGCGCCAGAACGGGCCGGCCATCTTTGTCGAAACCGAGATTCCACGTTTGTCTGACGTATGGCTTGGCAAAGACAAGCTTCCCGTCTGTGCGATCGAGAACGTAAAACATTCCGTTACGGTCGGCCTGCATCATCAGCTTTTGCTTCGCGCCTTCGACGGTTCGATCAGCCAAAACCAGATCTTCATTGGCATCCCAGTCGTGTGTGTCGCCAGGCGTGAACTGGTAATGCCACTTTCGCTTGCCAGTGGATGGATCCAGAGCGACGACAGAACAGGTAAACAAGTTATCGCCTTCGCGCACCGCCCCATTCAGGTCCGGACCGGGGTTGCCCACTGCCCAATAGAGAAGGTCCAGATCCGGATCATAACTGCCCGTCAGCCATGTTCCCCCACTGCCTTGTTTCCAGCTGTCCCCGTTCCAGGTCTCGTTGCCAAACTCCCCCGGGCCTGGAATCGAATTGAACCGCCACAGGCGCTTACCTGTCACCGCATCGTACGCGTCGATAAAACCGCGGATGCCGAACTCTCCTCCTGCGACTCCGACAATAATTTTGTCTTTGATCGCCAGCGGCGCGCCGGTCATCGTGTAGCCCTTGAGCGTATCGGCCACTTGCGTTTCCCAAAGCAGCCTTCCTGTTCGTGCGTCCAGAGCAACCAGCGCAGCGTCCAGCGTGCCGAAAAATACACGATTCCCCAGGACCGCGACCCCGCGATTAAAAGGGTTGGTCTGATACGGGTTCACTACCTTCTGCCGTCGCTCATATTTCCAAATCTGAAGTCCACTCCTGGCGTCGATGGCAAACACCTGTCCCGGCGGACCGGAGGTATACATCGTGCCGTCTACCACCAGCGGCGTGGACTCCAGTATGGAATTCCCCGGCATTTGCACAGACCATCGCGTCTGAAGTTGCTGGACGTTGGCCGGAGTGATCTGATTCAGAGTGGAAAAGTGATGGCCCTGGTAATCGCCCCAATACGTCAACCAGTTTTGCGGCTCTGCTTGCGCATTGCGCAGCCTTTCAAAACTCAAGCCGCCCGGCAGTTCGGCCTGGATCGTCTTCCCAAGATCGCGGGCTTTCAGGGTTTTCAAATAAGCAACAACGTTCTGAATTTCAGTCTGGGAAAGCAGCTGGCCATAGTTGGCCGGCATCAGCGACGCAAAGTCAGTATGTTCCTCGACAAAATCCCGCTTATCCAGCCGATGCAGCTTTCCGGTTAGGTCCGTCATGATCAGGTTGTAACTGTCTTCGGCTCGTCTGATCCCGCGAATCTCCTCGCCGTCTCTGGTCCTCACGCTCACACCGGTTGGCTCAAAAAAAGAACGCCGCCTCCTTTTGGAGCCCGCGCTGTTCGGATCTAAGATCTTGCTGCGTAAGTACGACGCGGAGCTTGTTCCGGCCGCCGACAAATCGGGCCCAACATTTGCACCTCGAGCATTCACCTCGTGGCACGAGCCGCATCCGCTTTTGCCCCAGAACGTCTTTTCGCCCGCGACGGCGTCGCCCGCTACGACTTCATTCGCGGCAGCCTGAGTGCTATTGAGGCTCCGAATATAAGCAATGATTCGCCAGATGGTGTCTGTCGATAGAGCGGAAAAGGCAGGCATTTGCGTACCGGGAACGCCGGTCCGTACGGTCTGAAACAGGTCGTTGTCTTCGCTGCCGTGTCTGAAGCTCCCTGTTGCCAGCGCTGGACCACGATCTCCCCGCGCCTCTCCTCCGTGACAGGATTGGCATGTTTGCTCATACAACAGCTTGCCGGCAGCAATTGCTGCAACATCTCCTGAAAAAGGATTCTTTACTGTGTCCGGCCTATCCGCGCGTTGCGCGACCAATGCCGCAACGCTCAAATACACCACCGCGGCCCAAATGTAGGCACGGCCATGGAACATTTGCTTGGCCGGCTGCAGCTTGCCCCTCAACCTATTGATCACCCGTTGCGTTCCCCTCTGATTTCGCTTGAATCAGTGCAGCCTTGCAGGACAAGCTTACCTCCAGCGTGAACATACACGGGCCATTGCCCAAATATGCTGCTAAGCGAAGCGTTGAGTGTCCCAGGTTCGCCCCAGCGAACGTGGGGCACCCTCCGTTACTCCGCCCGCATTTAGCGCGCGATGGTGATTTGATACCACGTCGCAGTTGTGTCGCCGATGGGGATCTTCCAGTCGTCGCCACTCGCGGCGGCCTGAACGGGCGCCCCAACTGGCTGACCAGCACCATCCATAGCCTGAAGGCTCACTGCGCGCGCGCCTTGGATCTTGCGTAAAGTGATCGTACCTTTGACTTGGTCCACCAAGGTGGGAGATCCACCCGCCGCCGTCACATCTGTACCCGCGCTATTCCAGACCTGACCGGTATTCTCCACGGCACCGCCGGCTACCAGAAGCAGTTTTGCGCTGGTCGCGATCGGCTGCGTGTCCATGGAACTGAGCAGAATCGTGCAGAAGTTGTTGCGAACATCGGCGGCAAGATTGCTGACCGCCTTCCCCTCCGCCTTGACGAAGCCGATGAGCGCCTGGCTTCGCGGCGTGTCGACCGTTATCAATCCGGTCTGCTGCGGCGATGTGTACCACGCCAGCTCTCGCGTGTCGGAGAGAATGGGATTGGGCGAAGAGATCTCACCAAACGATTGCGTGGGCGGCCCGTTCAACGAGGAGATGCGCACCTCATGCTGCAAGGGCAGATATAACGGAAACCCCCCGGTATAAAAGGGCCGTTCCGTTGTGGGAATGAGCATGCTCTCGAAGACCTGCTGTTGCGAGTACGAGCGTTCGCTGGTGCTGCGAGCTTTTTCGACATCCGCGCGCAGAAACATGAGCGCTCCCTCGGCTAGCTCCGGCATTTTTACCGGGTCAAGCGAAATATCGAAGGGGTCACCGACATAGGGTTTCCAGGCCGCATCGATCTTCGGCTCAAAGGTGTACCAGAAGATCCCATCCCAATCCTGCAAACCGCCATAGGCCGCGAGCGCCGGTATGCCTTCGCCGGCGTAGTCGTTTGGAAATGGATCATTGACCTCGCTGACCGTGTAGGGCTTGCCTGCGATTGCGGAGCGGGAAAGCTCGACCACCATGGAGTTGAACGGGTCGTTCACCATGGGAAGTTTTCTGACGTAGTACTCAGGATGTTGCCAGTAGGTGTGCCCATCGATAATGTCCATCGAAGAAGTGGCCAGCAGAATCGGATAGCCGCTGCTGGAATGGCTATGATCCGCCGTGGCAATGACAAGCGACTTCGATCCCAGCGTCTGCTTGAGATACTTCTCCATATCCAGGAAATAATCGCGCTGCAGATCGTTGTAGAATTCGGCCTCCGCATAAAAGCGCTCCGGTGGCGCCTTTGCAGCTTGTCCTCTCCCAGCAAGAAGCGGCACCGTGCCGCCGGGCGCGACCTCGGAAATGATTCGAAGTTTCGCAACCTGCTCCTGGTTTCGGTGTTTCGCGAGCCAGCTGTTATAGATCGACGTGAGCTCATCTTCATAAAACGGCGACGGAGCGTGGAAGCCGGCGCTGATCGCATTTTCGTTGTTAATCTCTATGATCGCTACCGCCGGATCGCCGGTGTATTTCGTTTTGGTGTAGGGATTGAGATGGGTCAGTAGCTGTTGCGCATATTCCTTCTGCAATTCGATCAGCCGAGCATCGAAAAAAGACGTACCCTTCGCTCCCTGGCGCAGCAGGTTGGCGTCGTGCACGCCGTCCCCCTCCTGGAACGGGCGTCCGACCAACAGATTGAAGTCGACATAGATGCCACGCTTCTCCAGCTCAGCGATGAAGTAATCTTCACGGTCCAGCTGCTCCGGGTCCAGGGAACGCGTGTTGCCCGTGGCGTTCGAGATGAGGCCTTGCGGAACCTCGAGGTCGAGAAATTGAAAGCGGACGCTGTTTACGCCAAATCGGGCGAGGGTCGCGGCCCAAAAGGGTGCATCGTCTTTCGACGGTATCTGCCGCGAACCCTTACTCCAGTCCGTGATATTGACGCCCCAGAATCGAATTCTGTGGCCGTCGCCGGTTGCGAGGTGGCCGTTCTGAACCTTGACAAATCCGTCTTTGCCGGCCGGGGCGTCCAGCAGGAAGGAGACGTCCACCGGCGAATGAGTCAGGGCTGCGCGCCGGTGGTCCATCGAGAACGGCGCCATGCCATTCTGATTCTGCGCCCATAGCAGAGGACCGCAGACGGTGAGACCGAGGATTATCACAGCGAACCGGCGGCCGTTCATGGAGATAACCCCTTAAAAGAGGGCGCCGGGCGCACCTGCCTCGCGACCGCCGCGTGTGTTCGATTGTCGACTTTTGATGCGCGATAAGCCTACGCGCCCATCGTCTTCCGCGAATCCGACTAAAGTCGGTACCACAGCTCTTGCTGGTTCTATATGCTTCTTTTTCCGTTCACTGAAAGGCTGCTTCATGTCCTATAACCCGACCCGCCGTGATTTCCTGGGCGATGCAGCCAAGGCTGGAGTTGCATCCGCATTGAAGCTTGACATCTCGTCCCTTCCAAAGCCGGTAATGCCTGCTCATCCAGATCGAAGATCAAATTTCGACAATCAATGGAAGTTCTTCAAGGGGGATACGCAGGGCGCGCAATCGCCTGACTTTAAAGACGACAGCTGGAGAACGCTCGACCTTCCTCATGACTGGAGCATCGAAGGTCCTTTCAGCGAAGACGCTCCAGGCGCGGGTACCGTAGCTTACCTGCCCACAGGCATCGGATGGTATCGGAAACAGTTCACTCTTGCCGCCACCACGCGGGGGAAACGTGTTCTCTTGCAGTTCGATGGGGTATACCAGCGAAGCGAAGTCTGGATCAACGGAACGTCCATGGGGATGCGCCCGTATGGGTTCATTACCTTCTCCTATGACCTGACGCCTCATCTTAACCCTCCCGGAAAGCCCAACCAGGTAGCGGTGCGGGTAGACAACTCGCTGCAGCCGAACTGCCGCTGGTACACCGGCTCCGGCATCTACCGGCATACGTGGCTCATCGTCACGGATCCGATTCACATCGCCCAATGGGGAACGTCTGTCAGAACGCCATCGATTTCGCCCCAGAGCACCGCTGTCGAAATCACGACTCGCGTCATGAATGAGGGCGATCGTGACGCAGCCTGTGATTTGACAGTAGAAATACTGGACCAGAACGGGACAGTGGTGCAGCAGGGCCGGACGACGATGTCGATTCAACACGGAGGTGAGGCCACTTTCGATCACCGTCTCAGCGTTGCCTCGCCGGCATTGTGGTCGGTTTCGACGCCAAATCTTTACCGCCTACGAAGCACCTTGCAATCTCGCGGAGAGCAGCTCGATCAGGAGACGACGACCTTCGGAATACGCGATATCAAGTTTGATGTGGACAGGGGTTTTCTGCTCAACGGGGGACACGTCAAGATGAACGGCGTCTGCATCCACGGCGACTGCGGGTCAGCCGGTACTGCTGTACCGGAACGAATGTGGGAGCGGCGCCTGGAGTTGCTGCAGAAGATGGGCTGCAATGCCATCCGGCTGAGCCACAATCCTCCCGCGCCGGAGCTTCTCGATCTACTCGACAAGATGGGCTTCCTGGTCATGGATGAGGCCTTCGATGAGTGGAAACAGCCAAAGTTGCAGACGCCGCTGTACGGCTATCACAAATATTTTGATGAATGGTCGGCGCGCGATATCTCCGCCATGGTCGAGCGGGACCGGAATCACCCGTCGATCGTGCTGTGGAGTGCGGGCAACGAAATGCCCGATCAGACTGATCCTCATGGGCCGGAAACGTTACAGGGGCTCCTGGACATCATTCGCAGCAAAGATCCGACGCGGTTAGTAACCGCGGCGTGCGACAATATCGCCGCTGAACCCAAGGCGGCGTTGCCGGAGTTCCTGGAAAAGCTCGATGTCGTTGGGTATAACTACGTGGATCGCTGGCGAGACCGCCGGGAGAAGTTTTACAGCATCGATCGTTTCGCTTACCCCAACCGGCGCTTTGTCGGCACAGAGACGAGCGCGATTTTCGGTGCGCGTGGAGCCTATGCGATCGACGACCCCGATGATCCCTTCTTTGGCAGAGCCGCGAATACCGCCATCGAGGTGGAACAACTACAGAAGTTTATCCAGACCTACGACTACGTGAGCGGCGACTTTATCTGGACTGGCATCGATTACTTGGGGGAGTCCCGCTGGCCCTCGAAGGTTGGCTCGAGTGGCGCTCTGGATACATGCGGATTTCCCAAGGACGCCTACTACTTCTATCAAAGTAGATGGGCCGCCGAACCGGTGCTCCACCTTTTTCCCCACTGGAATTGGGCAGGGAAAGAAGGGAGGGTCATTACGGTGACCTGCTATACCAACCTCGACACGGTAGAACTATTCCTCAACGGCAAGAGCCTGGGCACGAAAGGATTTGCTTTTCCTCGTCCCGGCATGGTGCGCAAATATGGAGATTATCCTCCGCGGGCAAAGGCCTTGCAGACCACGGCGGACCTTCATTTGTCCTGGGACGTTCCTTATACCGCGGGAACCCTTACTGCCAACGGAGTGAAAGACGGCAAGGTCATTCGAACGGTCGAGATTCAAACGACCGGCAGCCCGGCGAAGTTGGGTCTGACCGTGGATCGACCGCGCATCACCAACCGCCCCAGCGATGTCGCGCACGTCACAGTCCAGGTGCTGGATGCAGAAGACCGGGTGGTTCCAACCGCCGACGGCGCGATCACATTCACCATGCAAGGTGCGGGCCGCATCCTGGGCGTCGACAATGGACGACCCGACAGTCACGAGAGCTACCAGGGGAACAGCCGTAAAGCATTCCATGGATTGGCTCTTGTCATTGTCCAGCCCACCGGGGTTCCGGGGACGGTAACCCTGTCTGCCTCTTCTCCCGCCCTCACTCCGGCACAAATTGGAATCGAGGTCGGTTAGGTAAATTTCGCAGATTGGCTCTAAGCTTGCTCGGCCGGCGCGTCTGCGTTGGAGAAAGCAGTGAGCCATCGGGAGGCAATGCCGGAAAGCCTCTTGCGGACAACCTCGGTGAACTCGGGTTCCCCCGTGTTCTGCAGTGCATTGACTAGTTCATAGTGTTCTCTGCCCATGGATGCCGTCAGTGGCGCACCGCTGGCTAAGACAACGAAGGTGAAGAGGGGCGCCATGAGGCGTTCCAGAGTTTCGGAAAGATAAGCGTTCCCCGAGAGAGCCCAGCACCGCCGATGAAATGCATAGTCGAGTTCCAGAAATTCGCGCCGGTCTCCCCTCTCTCCCGCTTCCACCACCCTCCCGATCTGACGGCTGAGTTCCCGCAGATCGCTTTCCGTCACCCGCGGCCGAGCCCATTGCAATGCCAACAGCTCAAGCTCTACCCGCAGAGTGTAAAGCTGGCGTACTTCCTCGGCTGTAAATTGGGTGACAAACGTACCGGTGTTGGTTACGCGGCGCACGAAGCCCTGCCCCTGAAGCGCAATCAGCGCTTCGCGAACGACAGGGGTGCCGACCTTCATCTGCCGGGCAAGTTCCCTCTCCACAATGGGATCACCCGGCTTAAGCTGGCCGGAGAAGAAAGCGTCCTTAAGCGCGTTGATGACGCGATCACTGAGAGAAAGTGGCTCAATTTCAGCAAAGGTGGCCATAGAAACCCTCAAGGCTGTGGTCCTGCTCGTTCATCTATCATCGCAGCAAGCGGACCATGCTCGCAACCTGACCGCTCTAGCCAGCTACGCAAGCTTGTGTGTACACTTTTGTTTCGCTGTAGATAGGGTGATAGATCAATTATCAAACGGTCGTAATCTTCGAATCAGCAGGAATCGGGATGAGAGCTCCAAATGCCGCCAGGTAAAGATGCCGGGGTGATCCCCGAGGCATCCCCCGTCCCGACGGATTCTCGCCTGGAGGGACCGCGCCCAACCCGCGTCCGCTACATCGTGTTGGCGCTGACGATCGGCGCTTACATGATCACTTACATCGATCGTGTCGTTATCTCCTCCGCGGTTCCATCCATCCAAAAGGAGTTTGGCTTCTCCATCGTGACCATGGGCTGGATTCTGAGCTCGTTTCAGTGGGCCTACGCTCTGTTCCAGATACCCGGCGGTTGGCTGGGTGATCGTATCGGCCCTCGGCGCGCGCTGACGTGGATTGTGACCTGGTGGTCGCTTTTTACCTGCGCAACGATTTTGGCCTGGAGCGCGGGTTCGATGGCGTTGATTCGTTTTCTTTTTGGCGCGGGCGAGGCGGGTGCTTTTCCCATCGCCACCAGGTCGCTTTCCCGTTGGATGTTGCCCACCGAGCGCGGTTTTGCTCAGGGCGCCACCCACGCCGGCTCCCGGCTGGGAGGGGCTCTTACCCCGGTGCTTGTCGTGCTCATCATTGCCCGCTATGGATGGCGCGCAGCGTTCGTGTGCTGTGGTTCGCTGGGCTTTATCTGGGCTGCTGCCTGGTTTTGGTACTACCGCGACACGCCGGACGAGCACCGGTCTGTCAACACGCAGGAACGCCAGCTCATACGCTCTTCGCTCGACCTTGCCCGCGGCAGCCAGCGCACCCAAAGTATTCCCTGGAAACGCATTGTGGCCAGCCGGCAGATGTGGATTATCTCGGCGATGTACTTTTGCTACGCCTACAACCTGGGTGTTTACCTGGTTTGGTTTCCCAAGTATCTGAATGACCACCGTGGGTTCAATCTTAAGCAGATGGGGCTCTATGCTAGTTTGCCTTTGTTAGCCGGCACAGCCGGAGACATCTTCGGCGGCTGGTTCTCCGATATCTGGGCAAAGTGGTCCGGCGATCTCAGGACCGCTCGCCGCATGGTGGGAGCGGGGGGATTTGTAATCTCCGGCCTGAGCATCGTACCCGCGTGTCTCACGACAAATTCGATGACGTGTGTGTGGCTCTCCTGCCTTTCGATGTTTGCGCTGGAGTCGACGGTGGGCGTCTCCTGGGCCATTACTCTCGATATTGGCGGTGATTCCGCAGGTTCGGTTTCCGCGGTGATGAATACCTTTGGCAATGTGGGCGGAGCGGTCGCCTCCGCACTCTCCGCTTATCTTGTCATGTTGTACGGATGGAACGCGCCGTTCCTGGTGATGGCCGGGCTTTCGGTCGTGGCCACCGTGCTCTATCTGCAAATCAACGCCAGCAAGCGGCTCCCTATGGTTACCGCCTGAGATCTCCGGGCCGCTCGTTTGTCTAGGGTCCCGCATAGATCGATGAAAACCGCAGGTCCCTGCGCTTCGCTCCGGTCGGGATGACAAATCTTACATTGGT
>PLZN01000160.1 GCA_003152195.1 Acidobacteriaceae bacterium | reverse complement strand
GCCAGACCGAAGGCACGGAGCTTCCCGAATTCTCCGAACGCGTCGCCGGTAATGCCGGAGAATACCGCGACCGCCTTGTGGATTTTGTGATCTCGCAAGGCATCGCGCTGGAGTTCAAAGAGAGCATCGCTCCCGCTCTTGGCGTGAGCTACGGCGGAAAGATCGCTTTGCTGCCGGGCCAGTCTTCCGCCGAGGAGTTCTCAACCCTTGTGCATGAACTGGCGCACGAGATGTTGCACAAGGCCGACCGCCGCACCGCCACCACCAAGACGGTACGTGAAACCGAAGCCGAAGCCGTCGCTTTTGTGGTCGGCAAGACCATCGGCCTTGAGACGGGCAGGGCATCTGCGGATTACATCCACCTGTACCACGGCAACGCATCCCTGCTTACCGAGAGCTTGGAAGTCATCCAGAAGACTTCCGCCTTGATTCTCTCCGCACTCGAAAGCCCCGCAGCGGAAACCGCCGAGGAACCTGAACCCGAACTGGCGCAAGCCAGCTAACCCCGTCTTTGATGTGGCGGACGGCCTCACGCCGTCCGCTCAACTCCCCACCCGCACGACCCAAACCGCTCAAAGGAGAGCAACCCATGAACACGAATACCGCTACCGAATACCGCAACCTTCCCCTCGGCGTCCTCACCGAGTCTGCCACCAACCCGCGCCGCATATTCGAGGATGCCGCCCTGAAGGATCTGGCCGATTTTGTGTCCGGGCACAAAATCGGCCTTTTGTTCCGCAGACCGTTTTGTTGCCGAGGAAGAGGGGAGCCGCATGGAAACAGGCGGCTCCCCTACGTAATAGGCACATAACCATTACAGCGAGCCAAGCCATTTCAACAGCTGTTGATCATCACGCCATGCTTTCGTTTGGTGAGACGATTCCGAAGTTCCGGTGGGAGGGAGACAAGCCTCCACAGCAGCCTGCTTGGTCCTCAAGGTGATTTCGACATAACGGTTGGTGGTTTCCAAGCTGACATGTCCCAGCCAGGCTCGGATGACATTGACGTCTACGCCTTTTTCCAGAAGGCCCACCGCCGTCGAGTGGCGGAAAACATGCGGAGAGATACTGCGGCGCCTTTTATCCGGAGTAGTTGGAGACAAGGCGGAAGTGTGCCGCTTCACGATCTTGTAAATGCCGAACCGCGTAAGGGGCTCTCGCTGACGAGACATGAACAAGGGGACGGACTGGTTGCCGCGCACGTCGGCCGTCAACCTCTTCAACAGTTCAGCAGTTTCAGGCCAGAGCGGACAACTTCGCCACTTATCGCCCTTGCCATGAAGACGCACGCGCAGCGGCCCGTCGAGATCAACATCTTCGACTTTCAAGTCGGCCACTTCCTGCGCTCGCGCTCCGGTGTTATAGAGCACCATGAAGAGAGCCCTGTCACGCAGTGCGAGGATTCCATCGCGCGGCAAGGTCCGGAAGAGGGTCTCGATTTCGTCGTGTTCCAGGTATAGCGTCTGAGGTGGCGCAGTCCGTTTGACAGGAGTCGCCTCCACTTGTTGGGCTTCAGCCAGCATTTCCGGCTGTCGGAGGGCGAGGAAGCGGTAGAAGGTATGCAGGGCGGCAAGCCGCTGATTGCGTGTGCTCACACGATTCCCGCGCGTGACCTCCATTGTATTGAGGAAGTCACGCACTCGCTGTGCCGACAGATCAGCCAGCTGTAATCGGGTTATCGGCCGCCGGCAACTGGCAGCAACATAGGCAAGGAAGAGTTTCATTGTATCCCGATAGCTTCGCACCGAACCGGGTCGAAGCCCCTTCTGCGTCTTGAGGTGATCTTCAAAAAAAGCGAACAGCAATTGCCCCACTCCGATCATTGCGCACCTCCTTTCGGGGCGAGCATCTGGAAGCGTTGAGCGGCCTGGTTGAGAAGCTCTTCGGTGATCGTCAGGTACACAGAGGTGGAAGTGGGATCGACGTGGCCAAGGAAGGTGGCGAGGTGCATCAACCGGCAGTTGGGATCGATGCCTTCCCGATACCATCGAAGCAGTGTGGCGACAGCGAACGAGTGGCGCAGATCGTGGAGTCGCGGCGGCGACACGCCCGGCGGGATATGCAGTTTCAGCTTGGGCAGGAGAGCATGAAAAGTCATGCTAATCGTTCCTTTATCGACGCTACGCCGCTTGGAATTGAAGGTGAACATTGGCAGTTCGGAAGCAGGCGTGCTTCCATAACGTTCTGCCTCATAATCTTTCAGGCGTTGTGTCAGGCAAGGTCCCATCGGCACATATCGGCTCTTGGCGAATTTCGTCTCCCGGATGAACAGTAGATTGCGGGTGAAATCGGCATCGCCTATCTTCAAGCGTGACACTTCGCCTACCCGCCACCCCATGCCATAAAGCAGAGCGAAAATCGTCTCGTACACAAGGCCTCGATAGGGCGCACGGGATCTCTCCGGCAGTTTTCGAGCTTCAGCCATTAGACGCCTTGCGGTATCGAGATCAAATAAGTATGGAATCCGGCTGCCGGTGATGCGCCGCGGACTAGCCGTCACAGGACTCCGCTGTGTCCACTGCTGCATAATTGCAAAGGCAAAGAACCGGCGCACCGCATACAGAATGAGGTTGTATCTCTTTGGTCCGACTTTGGGACGGGAAGCCAGGAAATCATCGACTACAGCGCTATCGATGGCGTGCCAGTCGGCGATGTTGTGGGTGCAGAGATACCGGTCGAACAGGCGCAACGTATGCGCATCGTTTAAGTACTTGCGGTTCAGTGCGCGCTTGTATTGCACGAACTGATGGAGGTACGGCGCCAGGAAGCTCTGGAAAAAGGGAGTGTTCATAGAGCCTCCCCATCGCCCATGGCAACCTCGCGCAGGGCTTCGATAGCGACTTTCGTATAGATGCGCGTGGACTCCGGCGAACGATGCCCAACATAATCGCCGATAGTCTTCAGTGGGAATTCGGCGTCGATCAGACGTTGTACGCAGGTGTGCCGGAGCGTATGCGATCCACCTTTGCGCACCTTGATTTCCGCCTTCTGCAGATAAAACGCTACACTCGATGACACTGTGGCGGGAGTGATTGGGGAACGCGGGGCCACAACGCGGAAGAAGAGATGGCGATCCTCAGTCTCAGGTCTACCTCGTTTGAGATAGTCGATCAGGGCTTCTGCCACTACTCCGGCAAGCGGATACGCAGTCGCATGGCCAGCCTTGCGTTCCGGCACCTGGAATCGCTCGCGTTTCCAGTCAATATCTTCCAACGTGAGTTTGGCAACCTCGTGGGCTCGCAGCCCATAGGTAACAAGAAAGAGCAAGATGGCATAGTCTCGCCGACCTCGGATTGTCCTTCGGTCCACCGCTTCCAACGTGCGACGGACCTCGTCCCAAGTGATTGACCGGGGGACATCGGCCAGACGGTATACCTGGGGCATACCAACCGCACCTCTGAGGTCCCGGTCGGTAATTCCTTCGCGATGGCAGAACCGCAGCAGCACTTTCAGATGGCAACAGAGATCGCGGCGCGTGCAGGGAGCCATTCCTGGCGCACATTCGACGACGAAAGATGCCAGAAGCGCGGGCGACAGGTCGCCTAGCGAAGTGATCCCGGCCTTCCGGAGGTACTGCCCAAACTTCTGCAGATGATGCCGGTACCCGGCGATCGTACTCTCCATCAGTCCGCATTCATTGCGCAAATACTCCTGGAACCCAGGAACCTCTGATTCTAGTGGAAATGGGCGGCGGTGACGATTATGCCTTACAGGATCTCCACTGGCCAGCCGCAACATCTGACGAGTGGCATTCCCTACATCAATTGCATGCTTGCGCAGCGAGGCCGATGTCTTTGCTTCCGGTCCGTGCTGAACCAACCATTGGGAAACAAAGTCCTCGACAAGAGCAAGGGCAGAAGCAACATCTGTGCAGCCCCTCTTCTGTGCGAACTCAGCAAAGCAGAAAAGCCGTGGCAACCGACGAAAGACGGTGCGGGAGGAATAGCCGTTCGCTTCCATCCATCCCGCGTAGTTGTCAATTTGAGAGCCGAGCCAACTGTCACGGATTCGGTCGATGGTTGAAGGTTTGACGTAGTAGTGTTCGAGCATGACACTCTCCATTCGGAAATATCCGATGGGAGATAATCATGCACCTTCCGGGCTCCCCGGGGGGCTGTAATCTGGATCGTGTACAGTTTGCCGACAACTCACTCGGAACCTAATTGATCGTTTCGCCATGTAAGGGATCAAGTATTAGGTTGGGTAGGCATTCCGCGTTCTTCCACCTCCGCCAGTATCTCGACCGACACCGGCGTGTCCCGCCCCAAGTTGCTCCGCATACGAATACCGTGACGGTATTTTCCGCATGCATACTTGACAAATACGTTGCGGCTATAAGATAACAGTGACAAAAGGTCGCCCGGCTTCCCTGCCATCGTCACGTCTTTCGGCCCTATCAGCACAACTCACGATCACTATCCACTGGGGATCTCTGCTCCGAAATTCAAGGAGGTCATGCCATGCCCACAATCAAGAGTTTGAATGATTTGCTCGATAATCTCGACCCTTTCATGAAGTTCGCGCTCCCGCTTGAAGCGATGAAGAAAGCAGGCTTCGCGTTCACTGGTGATCTCGAGCATTCGGTTAACAGCGTGAAGTCTATCTTCGATCCGGAATCGGCTGCAAGACTCGACAAGGAACTCGCCTCCTATCTGCCCATACGTTTGCGCACCGGGAAGAAGCCGAAGCCGGCCGTTCCCGCTGTTCCGCCGACGGTTGTCGGAGGTTTTCGTGCGACCGGGTCGGTCGATCTCGATAGCCTGAACCCCGTTCTCTATGAACTCTATCGCGTGGGAACCATCCCTAAACAGATCTCCGTCTCGGATACCAACGACCTCATCAGTCTGTCTACCCTCTCTCAGCTTTGCAACAATGTTCCAACGGCACCGGACGCTACTCTTGGAGGTCTCCAGATCGTCACGGCTCCGTACGCATCGGCCAGTTTGATTTCCACCGAAAACCTGAACGTCATTTGTGAAATTCAGCTGCCGGTACTTGGGTCTCAGCCGAGTTTATTTGTGGCTAAGCTCAGCGTAGAAATCCCCATCTCGGTTCTAAGTCTCTTTACAGATCCTCAGAGCCGATCCCGGTTCAGCATCAATGCTGTGGAAACTCAATCCACCCTTGTGGTCAACGCGCTGTCGGAGATTGTGCCCCGCTCGCCCGCAGATCTCGATACACTCAACGACGTCGTCACAAAGGGAGTCCGGCTCGCATTACTTTACTATTGCGGTCCCGGCAAAGGCACGATCTCGCTGCCCGCTGAACTCACCCTGAAGAACTTTCCCAACACTCCTTTCCAGTTGACTCAGGCCGGCGGCGCCACCGTCCAAAGCGGGCAAAAGTCCTTCGCTATCCTGGGAATGAATCTGGCCGACGGTCTGACGGTAGATGGCACACAGCTGTCATCCGTTCCGACTCCCGTGGCTCCCTTTGCCTTTCACGCCGAATTCGATAGCTCGTTTGCCACCGACGCTCTTACTGCTGTCATTGAATCCGGCGACATGGCGGGCTTTATCAACCGCGTCACTGCTCGGCACTGGTGGGGAGATCTTCTGCCTGCGGTCACTGTAAATTGGGGCAGTGTCGAATTCGTCGACACGGCTATCATCCTATCCATTAACTTCACCTTGCCCTATTACTGCTTTGGCCTCAATCTTGACGTAGGGGCCTCAATCTCAGGAGCTCCTGTGATCTCTAATGGGACTATGACCATCGATGCCGGGGCAGTGGAACTTAATGTAGACTTGGGGTTCTGGTGTGCGCTGACAGGCGTCGGGGCGCTACTCGGAATACTCGTTCAGACCATCTTCGATGTCACAGGCGCATTCGGCTCCGACAGCCTGAATACGGTCCCAGCCACTTACACTTTTGCCCCGCTGCCAGGCAGTGATCAGGATTGGACACTCGCCGCCGTGCAGGCCTTCGCAAACGACGGCACTCTGACTGTGGATGGCACGGCGACTCTCAGCCCCGACCCTAGCTACTTCATCTATCTGCGCATCGTGACGGGCTACATCATTGAAGGGTATATCCCGGTTCCCCATGCGCAGGTCACTTTGATCGAGTTGGAGAACCCTCTGCCTGCCGGATCCGACGTGACCATCCCGCCGACGGGAACCACGATGTATACCCATTCCAAGTTCATCATCACTGACACGACTTCCTTCACGCCTTCTCCGGACCAGGTCCTGGATACCAAAACAGCAGACGCCAATGGTAATGTAATGTTCCGCGTGTTACCAGCCTCATCGAGCAATCCCAATGGCGTGATCAACACAGCGGGTACGTTCACGACGACGCGTACAGAAGTCAACGACTACACCGACCAGACCATCTACAGCGAAACCAAGCAATCGGCGGTGCCAGAGCCATTTCCTGACTTCGGCGTCACAGTGAGAGACCCCCTCGGCAATGTGCTCGCTACACGCCAACTTGTGGTGCTCAATGCTCAAGGCACTCACCTAGGAACAGCTCAGCATCCGATAATTGTCGCGGTGAACCCGAACGTGTACTCCTAAGCCGCCGCCTCGGATTTATCTTGCATGAGAACGCTGACGCTAAATATCAAGCATGACAATGTCGTCCCCGGGGTTTCATCCATCCTTGAGTTTCGAGTGAGTGACCGGCCACTCGTCGCCAATGCACTTTGCGGGTTGGGAGTACATCGGCGATTTTTCAATCCGAACTCGGAGTTTGGCTACTAATTTTCCCAGATTGTGGAGTACTCGCGAGCGCTGCATCAGGGCGCTTTTAAGGATCGTGAGAGGATTACCGGCTACTCTTCAGTTATCAGTTGAGCAATATTCCCGCACGCCTTCGGCGTGGATGATGCTGCTCGGTCTCTCGACCTGCCCATGGCAGGATTCCTCTGCACTCGATGGCAGCATAACGTTGTACCGAGTGGCAAAATTGACTGTATTAAGCACCTGGTTGCGCCAACCCGCCAGATCGCTCGGGTCTCGAATGTGATGGGACCTACAGCAATCGGGAGATCGGCGATACTCTTGACGCCTCGGGAGGAACCGTCAAAACCACATATCGAGCATTCTCTCCAAGCTGGGTGTCCGTGACTGCATCAGGGCGGTGCTGAAGGGCCTGGAATCCGGTCGTATTTGAAGCAACGGCCGACCCGGCCAGCCATGAGGAATCCGAAATGTCTCCGCGATCAGCAGGCTCATTGTCGTCAATATCCTTCAACGATGGAACTATATTGACTCGGCGACATTCCTCGCTTTCACGGACGCGAATACCTCTGTTGCGTTTGCGTTCCGCTGATCCGTTATGTGTCGCTCGGAACGCGGACCGCTCGCTGCCAAGCGCCATTCGTGACGTTCGGCCACAAAACGGTCTGCGGAACAAAATGCCGAGAGCATCCGCAGCCAGGGCGTTCTCTCTCCCTTGCTTGTGCGGCCTCTCACCGACCAGAGCTTCGAGATTGTTGCCGGAGCCAGACGCTACCGCGCTGCGCAAATGGCCGAGGCCCCGACCGTGCCCGTTCGTATCGTCAACCTTTCCGACGCCGAGGCTTTGGAAGCGCAGCTCGTCGAGTTATCTATAGTTGGCAAGCTTTTTCTTGCTGTTCATCGGGGTCTGCACGTCGTTTACATGTAAACTACCTGCGGAATCGGGCTTTGATGCCGAGTGACAATAAAGTTTCATACTCAAGTGCAGCTAACCCCTTAATTTCTGCACCTTGAGATTTGAGTCGAATAAATAGAATCATCCTGACCAAGCCGTCGGGTGTCCTATCGTTGCTGGTTCAGGATAATGAAGTTTCATACTCAACCAACCGGAGCGGCAAACTGGCTGCGAACGGAGTCGCCGAGCGGTAAGGGCTGTTAATCGTCAACCGAAGATCAAGCGGAGGCAGATCGGCGGACAGTAAGTATCCTCCGGCAGAGCCGGAGGCTTTACGGTTGCTGGCCCCTCAA
>PLZN01000568.1 GCA_003152195.1 Acidobacteriaceae bacterium | reverse complement strand
GCATGAGCTCAGCGCCTGCATCTTCCATGGAACGCGCCTCCTCTCCATCCCCCGCGAGGCCGCGCTCCGTGATGATCAACCAAGCCGCAGTTTTAGGTGCTGGAACCATGGGGGTGCGCATCGCGGCGCACTTGGCCAACGCCGGCATCCCGGTGGTCCTGCTTGACTTAGCCGCGAGTATCGACGCGAGCAAACGCCCGGCGGCCATCGCAGAAGATGCGCTGCAGGCCCTCGGCCGCGCCAAGCCGGCGGCCTTTTACGACGCGGCCAGTATCCGGCTGATCCAACCCGGAAGCTTCGACCATGACCTGGCGCTGCTCTCCAAGTGCGATTGGGTGATCGAGGCCGTTACCGAGAACCTCGCCATCAAGCAGGAACTTCTCGCCAAAATTACCCCGTTCCTCAAACCAGGCGTCATTCTCACCACCAACACCAGTGGGCTGCCGGTGGCGAGCATCGCCGAGCGGTTGCCGTCCGAGCTCCGCCGCTCCTGGTTCGGCACTCACTTCTTCAACCCTCCGCGTTACATGAGGCTGCTGGAAATCATCCCCACGCCGGAGACTGATCCGGTGGCCATCGCCGCCATTGCGGACTTTGCCGGCCGCCGCTTGGGCAAGACGGTTGTCTACGCGCGCGACACTCCCAACTTCATTGCCAACCGCATTGGCGTCTACATCATGGTGCAGGCCATCGACCTCATGCAGCAGCAGGGGCTCACGGTCGAAGAGGTGGACGTGCTCACCGGAAGCGCCCTCGGTTGGCCGCGCACCGGGATATTTCGCCTGTCGGATATGGTCGGCATCGACATCCTGGCACACGTGGTGTCGAACTTCTCCCAATCCCGCGCCGGCGAAGCTCTTCAGCTCCCCCCTTTTGTGAAGATCATGCTCGAGCGTCGCTGGCTGGGCGACAAAACCGGCCAAGGCTTCTACAAGAAGGAGAAAGACGCAGAAGGCAACGAAGTCCGCCTCGCCCTCGACTGGCGAACCGTGGACTACCGCCCGGCTACACGCCCCAAATTCCCCTCCCTGGAACTGGCCAAGAACGCCGAGTCGCTTCCCGAGCGTCTCCGCATGCTCATGGCGGCCGACATACGAAAAGACAAAGCAGCCGCTTTCCAGCGCGAGTTGCTCACCCGCCTGTTTGCGTACTCTGCCAACTGCCTGCCCGAAATCGCCCAAGAGCCGGCTAGTATCGACCGCGCGATGCGTACCGGATTCAACTGGGAACTCGGTCCCTTTGAGATGTGGGACGCGGTGGGTGCTAGTGCAGAGGCGCTTCCGGTGGGCGCGTCAAGCTGGTATCGGGATGACCCCGCAGTGCCTGCCGGCAAGCTGGTCTTCGATCCGGTTCGCGGGGAGTATGTGCCTGTCCTACAGCCGCCCGGCATTGCCACCGTCGCCGATTTTCGCCAAGCGCATGGCATCGTCAAAGGCAATCCCGGAGCATCGCTGGTGGACCTGGGCGACGGTATCGCCGCTATCGAGCTGCATTCGAAGAAAGATGCGGTCGGCGAAGACATCACACGCTTGGTGACCCAGACTCTTAATCCGGGAAGCGACGCGGTCCGCGACTTCCAGGGCTTTGTCATCACTGGCGACGGCGCCAACTTCTCTGTCGGCGCAAACCTGTTCCAAGTGCTTCTCTACATTCAGGAGGGGGAGTGGGAGGACCTTGACTTTGCCGTTCGTGCCTTCCAGCGGATGACCTCCGCGATCCGCTTCTGCCCCCGGCCGGTGGTAGTGGCGCCCTTTGGGCTCTGTCTGGGCGGAGGCGCGGAGATCGCGCTGCACGCCGCCAGCCGCCAGCCCCACGCCGAGCTTTACATGGGATTGGTGGAAACCGGTGTTGGGGTCGTCCCCGGTGGCGGTGGCACCAAGGAGATGGTTCTGCGCGCGGTGGATTCCGCCGCCGCCATTCTCTCTGCCGCCGGCCGTGACGCGGCCGCGCGGCTGGCCGGTTCGACGGAGTATTTCGACGCCCTCAAGCGTAACTTTGAGCTGATCGGGCTGGCCAAGGTCTCGACCTCGGCCGCCGATGCCCGCCTGCTCGGGTATCTGAGTGCCTCCGACCACATCACCGCGCATCGTGATCGCGTGCTTCATGATGCACGGCAGGCCGCCATCACCCTGGCCGGAGCAGGCTACGCAGCTCCCGCGCCGCGCGAAATCCCCGCAGCGGGTGAAAGCGCGTTAGCGACACTCAAACTCGGTGTCCACCTGATGCGCCAGGCCGATTACATAAGCGATCACGACCAGAAGGTCGCCAACCATGTCGCTCACATCCTCTGTGGAGGCGCCATTCCCTGCGGCACCGTCGTTACGGAGCAATATTTCCTCGATCTCGAGCGCCAGGCGTTCCTGTCGCTCTGCGGAGAACGCAAAACCCAGGAGCGCATCGCCTTTACGCTCAAGACCGGCAAGCCACTCAGGAATTAAAAGGCAGCGTCTAAAAGAAAACGGGAAGCAAACATGAGAGATGCCGTCATCGTCAGCAGTGTCCGAACCGCCGTCGGTAAGTCTGGACGAGGAGCGTTGGCCACCACCCGCCCCGACGATCTTGCCGCCACCGCAATCGAAGGCGCTCTCGCTCGCCTGCCCCAGCTTGACCGCAACGAGATTGAAGACGTCATTCTCGGCTGCGCCATGCCGGAGGCGGAGCAAGGAATGAATGTTGCCCGCATCGCGGCTTTGCGCGCGGGCCTGCCGGTCGGCTCCTCGGCCATGACCGTCAATCGCTTCTGTGCCTCCGGCCTTCAATCCATCGCCATGGCTGCCGAGCGTATCCGCGGTGGGGGCGCTGAAGTCATCGTGGCCGGCGGAACCGAATCCATGAGCATGGTGCCGATGGGGGGCAACAAAGTCAGCGCCAATCCCTGGCTCATGGACCACTATGCCGATTCCTACCTCTCGATGGGCCTGACGGCCGAGCGCGTGGGGCAGCGCTACGGTATCAGCCGTCAACAAGCCGATGCCTTTGCCTTATCCAGCCATCAGAAGGCGCTGGCCGCTATCGAGGCGGGCCGGTTCGCCTGTGAGATTGTGCCTGTAACCGTAACGTATTCAACTAACGGCGCGGGCAAAGTCCAGCTCACGCACAAGCCGTTCACTACCGATGAAGGCCCGCGCGCAGATACTTCGCTCCAGGCCCTGACGGCGCTCAAGCCGGCGTTTCACGCCCGGGGAACGGTCACGGCGGGGAACTCATCGCAAACCTCGGATGGGGCCGCCGCCGCGGTGGTCATGTCTGAGGAACGCGCTGCCGCCCTCGGCATCCAGCCCATGGCTCGTTTCGTCTCTTTCGCGACCGCCGGCTGTTTGCCGGAAGAGATGGGGGTAGGCCCGGTCTACGCCATTCCCAAAGCGCTGAAGCTGGCCGGACTGACCCTGGATCAAATCGACCTTATCGAGCTAAATGAAGCCTTTGCCGCGCAATCGCTGGCCGTCATGCAGCAGTTAGGTCTCGACCCAGCCAAAGTCAACGTCAACGGCGGAGCGATCGCTCTGGGTCATCCGCTCGGTTGCACCGGCGCCAAGCTGACCGCCACGCTGCTCCATGCCATGCAGACTCGCAAGCTAAAGTACGGGCTGGTGACGATGTGTGTCGGCGGAGGCATGGGCGCCGCAGGCATTTTCGAATCCATCCACTAAGACTAGGGGGCAAAGATTGGCAACAGCGACGGAAATTTTGCACCGCGTGGTTCCCGGCGGCAACTTCCTCATCGAGGAGCGTGCGCCGGACGAGATCATGACGCCGGAAGACTTCAGCGAAGAGCAGCGTCAGATCGCGCGCACCGCCTCCGAGTTTGTCCGCAACGAGGTCATTCCCGCGGCCGAAGAGATTGAGGCCAAGCACTTCGACGTGACCCGCGCCTTGCTGAAAAAAGCTGGGGATCTCGGCCTCATGGCGGTCGATATCCCTGAGGCTTACGGGGGCTTGGCCATGGACAAGGTCACCTCCGCCATCGTCGCCGACTATCTCTCGCAACTGGGGAGCTTCTCCGTGGCCTTCAGCGCGCACGTCGGCATCGGTACCTTGCCTATTGTCTGGTACGGCACGGACGCGCAGAAGCAGAAGTATCTCCCCAAGTTGGCCACGGGAGATTGTATCGGCGCCTATGCCCTCTCCGAAGCAACCTCCGGTTCTGACGCGATGAACATCCGCGCCCGCGCCACGCTCTCGGCTGACGGCACGCATTACCTTCTGAACGGCGAGAAAATGTGGATCAGCAACGCGGGCTTCGCCGACCTGTTCACGGTCTTCGTGAAAGTCGATGGAGAAAAATTCACTGCGTTCCTGATTGAGAAGGATACTCCGGGGCTCACCATCGGCGCGGAAGAGCACAAGCTGGGCATCCGCGGCTCCTCCACCTGCCCGCTCGTGCTCTCCGATTGCAAAGTCCCGATAGAGAACCTTCTCGGCGAAGCGGGCAAGGGCCACCACATCGCCTTCAACATTCTCAACATCGGCCGCTTCAAGCTGGGCGCGGCCTGTGTGGGCGCCGCCCGCACCGTGCTCGGCCACGCCATCGGGTATGCCAAGCAACGTCAGGCCTTCGGCAAACCGATCGCCGGCTTCGGCCTCATCCAGCAAAAGATCGCCGATTCGGCCGCCCAGCTTTTCGCGGTCGAAAGCATGGCCTATCGCACCGTAGGAATGATCGACGACGCGCTGTCGGCTCTCCAGGGCGAAGCCGCGGAAAACCCGCGTGAGATTCAGAAACGCATTGAGGAGTACGCCGTCGAGTGCTCCATTCTGAAGGTGTGGGGCTCGGAGATGCTCGACGTTGTCGTCGACCACGCCGTTCAGATCTATGGCGGTTACGGTTATGTCGAAGAGTATCCGGTCGAGCGGGCCTATCGCGACTCACGCATCAACCGCATCTTTGAAGGCACCAATGAAATCAACCGCCTCATCATCACCGGCTGGCTGATGAAGCGCGCCATGGCGGGCCAACTTCCGCTGATGGCTGCCATCAAAAAGCTGATGGATGAGGTTTTGCAGCCGCCCTCTTTCGAGGATGCCTCTGATCATTCGGATGATCCGCTATACCGCGAGGTGCAGATGCTGGCCAGCGCGAAAAAGCTAGCGCTCTTCACCGCCGGCGCGGCTTCGCAAAAGTATATGAACGCGCTCGCCGATCAGCAGGAGGTAATGGCGGACCTGGCGGACATCATCATTCAGGTCTATGCCCTCGAATCCGCGTTGCTTCGCGCCCGCAAGTTGCGGGCTCGAGGCCTGCCGCTCGCCAACACCGCCGCGGTGATGGTCCAGCTCTACGCGGCCAAAGCGATGGACATCGTCGAGCTGGCTTCGCGGCGCATTGTTGCCGCGGTCGCCGAAGGCGACACCCTGCGCGTGCAACTGGCCATCTGCCGCCGTTTAGCCCGCCATATTCCCGCCGATGTCTACGCACAGTCGCGTGAAATTGCCCGGCATTTAGTGGAATACGGTGTGTGGGTATAAGAACCGGGTGCCCCACGTTCGCACCAGCGTACGTGGNNCAGTAGGAAATCCGGGTCCTTCGCGGTGTTTGCGAAGGGTGGGATCCACAACTGCCCGGACGAGGGCATCGCTCACGGCCAACCGATTCACCCGGTAGAGTAGCGCGAACGCTCTGCTAATCCCACTGCAAAGGGTGGGGCACCCAAACGTCTTCTTGCAGTTAAATCCCCACTTTACTGTCGCTGTTGCAATTGGTTCGAATTGTCCCCATTGTTATTGCCCCGCGAGCCGCCCACGGTTTTCGAAGTGGTTACGCTGATGGGCGACTGCAAATGGAAGCTGACCAGCGTCTCCGAGGGTATCTGGACCTGCTGTCCGCGAGTGACCCCATTCACGCCGGCGCCTACGCCACCGCCAGCCACCGCTCCGATCGCCGCACCTCTGCCGCCTCCGGCGAGGGCGCCGACGATAGCCCCGAGCGCTGCTCCGCCGCCGGTCTTGGCTGCCGTGTTCTTACCTCGCCCGTTGCCCTGCTTGGTGTACGCGTCAGTGACCACAGCCATCGGCTGATCAACCGTATCGATGCGGGTGAGTTCAATGGACAATTCCGAGGCGCCCGAGAAATGGGTTGCGTCCTTGGCCGTGACCACCCGTCCCACCACCGATGCTCCTTGGCGTGCGGCTACCATGCCATCCACCACCAGGTCCCCGGCCAGCGAGCCGTGGAAGACCGAGTTCGGCTGGGTGGTCGCGCTATCCAGCGCATCGGACATGCGGATCGGGATCACCGTGCCCGCAGGAATCGTCACCGTCTTAACCACTGGCNNTGGGGGCAGGCGGAGGGGGTGGGGGTGCGGCCTGAGCCTTTACTTCCTTTCGCCGGTGCTCCGGAACCGCCTTCGCCACTTGGGGCGGCGCCACCACCAGGTTGTTGACTACGGTTCTCACCCCGTCGACCGAGGCGCTGTCGGCCGCAGCTAGGGCGCGGGAGGCGTCGTTGGCCACATTGCCTGTCAGGGTAGCAACCCCGTTGACCATGCTCACCTGGATGTTCTGCCCGTTCAATGCCGACTCGGCGGTGATTTTGGCCTGAATGTCACTGGCTATCTGCTGGTCGTTCCGTACGGGGGCGGGCACCGGCTGTTGGGGAGCCGGAGCAGCCTGCTGCGCCGCCGGGGCGGGCTGGTCCTGGTGGAGAAACGGATTGCTTTTGCAGCCCGCTCCCAGAACCAGGAAACCGGTCAGAACAACCAACGGAACACTGCGTCGAATTGGAAAATTGGTCTTCATGGGGGAAATCCTCGGTTTCGACTCTTTGCCTTTGAGGCCCGGCTCAGNNTTCGCCCCTTTTGTCGCTATCCCCGGACGCCGCGGGAGATTGGAGCATCTCATCATTGTTGACGAGTAGTGATTGGCCCGGCAAAGTATCTCTTGCTGGTATCCGGGTGCTAACCTGGGCAGCAGTGCGTAAGCAGTATATTGAGAGAAGATTTTAACAAGTAAGGGGAAAATCGATGACAGACGAAATTCAAGATCAAGGCGGTGGTAGCGGTTTCGGTTGGTTCCTGGTGGGGCTCGGAATTGGTGCAGCCATCGGGGTGTTATATGCCCCTCACGCGGGAACTGAAACTCGTGAAAGTTTGGCCGCGGAAGCGCGCGAACGGGCGGAGTACCTGAAGCAGAAATCGCAAGCTGCGGCTGCCCAGGTCAACAGCTACGTTGACCAGGGCAAAGAGCATCTCAACGATTACGTGGAGCGGGGCAAGCAGGCTGTGGATCGCGGCCGTACCCAATTGGAGACCTACGTCGAGCGCGGTCGCCAGGCAGTTGCCGAGCACACCAGCAGGGTGTCCGCAGCGGTGGATGCGGGGAAGAACGCGTATACGGCAACCACGGCAGACCGGGAAGGCTAGATCTAGAACAATCACGCGTTAACTGTGCGGCAGCATCACGCAGTGATTGCATGCCAGTAAGCATCATTCCGTCCGGTCAAGCGCTGCTTGCCGGGCTCGCTTGGCTTACGCCAATTGATTGATATAATTCCGGCGGCACGCTGAGCGAAGGTTTGAAAGCAAATGGATAGTTCCACGCAGACTCTATTGATCGTCTTCATCGCCGTAGCCGCGCTCAGCATGCTGTTGCATGCAAGTGCCGTGGTGTTCATGGCCCTCGGTGCGCGCAAGGCGCGGAGAAAGGTCGAGGATCTGGTCGACGACTTTCGTTTGCATGCTCTTCCCGTGATCATTTCGTCACGCGAAGTCCTCAATGACATTTCTCCCAAGCTAAAAGTCATCACGGAGAATCTGATGGCTACCAGCGCCACCCTGCGTGCCAAGGCGGATCAAGTCGGCGGGTTGGTGGGAAACGTAACCGACCGCGCTCAAGCTCAGGCTTCGCGGGTGGACAGCATGGTGAAGGCCACACTCGACCAGGTCACGTTCGCCGCCCACGCCATTGAGCATGGGCTTGCGATGCCCGTCCGCCAGGTAAGCGGCATCCTCAACGGTCTTCGCGCGGGGGTCGACGTAATACGAAAAAAAACTCCCGGCACCCATCGCGACCCCGAAGACGATCTGTTCGTGTAGGAAATCTCTGAATTAACCTTGGTCTTTGAAGGGGACGGCCTTCAGGCCGTCCATAAGCACCGCAAAACAACTGCGGCTTTAGCCGCTGAGGGAATCCGCTTCCCCGGTAGCTGTTTACACGATCCAGCCGCCACCAATCACCTCATCGGCAGCATAGAAGACAGCAGCCTGGCCCGGGGTTACCGCGCGTATCGCCTCATCGAAACGTACTTCGACCTCATCGTCCCCGGTTTGCCGGAGCGTGGCCCACGCCGGTTCGTGCCGATGCCGGATCTTCACCTGGGCGCGCATCTCGCCGGACAGCCCCGCAATGGAGATCCAGTTCAGCCTCCGCGCCCGCAGGAAATCGCGCATCAACTCCGGCTCCTCTCCTACGGTTACCCGCTTGCTGTCGCGATCAATCGAGATGACATAAAGCGGGGATGGGGATGCCAGACCGAGTCCCTTTCGTTGCCCAACGGTAAAGTTGTGGATCCCTTCATGCTTGCCCCGTGACTGTCCACCTGCCGAAACCAGCTCCCCGCCACTGTCCGGTACGGATTCGCCCTGCTCTTCGAGGTAGGCTTCGATGAAGCGCCTGTAGTCGCCGCCAGGAATGAAGCAGATCTCCTGGGAATCGGGCTTACCGGCAAGCGCCAACCCATACCCATGCGCGAGCTCGCGCACCGCGGGCTTGGTGAAGTCCCCCAGTGGGAAGAGCGTATGCGCGAGCTGTTCCTGGGTAAGACCGAAGAGAAAATAGGTCTGGTCCTTGCTGGCATCCGCGGGCCGCTTGAGGATCCAGCGCGCTCGCGCGGGATCGTATGCATTGCGAGCATAGTGGCCGGTAGCAATCAGCTCCGCCCCAATCTGCCTGGCGGTCAGGAGCAGCTGGTCGAACTTCAGGTGGTTGTTGCACAGGCTGCATGGAATCGGCGTTCGCCCGGAGAGATATTCGTCGACGAAGGGGCGGATCACATCGCGCTCAAAGCGCTCCTGGTGGTTAACCACGTAGTAGGGAATCGACAGCATCTCCGCCACCCGCCGCGCGTCGTACACGTCGTCGATCGAGCAGCAGCGTCCCTGCACCTGCTCCGGCATTCCTTCCTTGTCCGCAAGCCGGCGCTGATTCCACAGCTGCATCGTCAGACCGACGAGGATGTGTCCTTCAGCCTTGAGCATGGCCGCAACGGTAGACGAGTCCACACCTCCGGACATGGCCACCGCGATCGTCTTGTGCTGCTCACCCATCGTCGTCATTCCTGTCTTCACAGTCATCGCACAGCCGCTGAAACAGACTTCCTATAGCCATTCCCGTCTACCGAGAGCTCCCGCAGCCTGGCCACCTGAGCCGTCACCAACAGGAGCGCCTGGTCGATCTCCTCTTCGGTCGTCTGCTTTTGCAGACTGAGGCGCAGGCTGGCGCGCGCCCGCTGCGCAGACATGCCCATCGCCTCCAGCACATGCGACGGCTGACTGGCGCCGGAAGCACAGGCCGCGCCGCTCGACCCCGCAAGTCCCTTCAGATCGAGTGCAATCACCAGCGCTTCCCCTTCCAGGTGGTCGAACCAGAGGTTGGTCGTGTTGGGTACCCGCGGCGCTTCTCCGCCGTTCACGCCGGCTTCGCTCACGCGCTTCAGCAGGCCTTGCTCCAACCGGTCCCGCAAGGCGCGGATGCGCTCCGGCACTCCGCTGCGCAGACCTTCCATCGCGCACTCCGCTGCCTTGCCCAGGCCTACGATGCCGGCTACATTCTCGGTGCCGGCGCGCCGCTGCCGTTCATGCGCGCCGCCCGCAAAAAGTGGCTCCAATCGGGTGCCGCGGCGCACGAAGAGCGCTCCCGTTCCCTGGGGCGCATGCATCTTGTGGCCGGAAATGGTCAATAGATGGCAGCCGATCGCATCCACTTCCAGCGCCAGCTTGCCTGCGGCTTGCACCGCATCGACATGCAAGCGGACCTTGGCCTCGGCGGCAACGCGGCCGATTTCGCTGACCGGCTGTAAGACGCCGGTCTCATTGTTGGCCATCATCACGCTGATCAACTTGGTGTTGGGCCGCAATGCCTTGCGTACATCGCCTACCGCCACCACTCCCTGGCCATTGACCGGCAGGAAATCTACGTCAACCGCCCGATCCCGCAATTTTTCCACCGCATGCAGCACCGCATGGTGCTCGACCGAGGTGGTGATGACGTGATCCCCGGGCTTCACCGAGCCGAAAATGGCGAGATTGTCGCTTTCGGTACCGCCGCTGGTGAATACGATCTCCGCCGGACGGCAGCCAAGGAACCGGGCAACGCTTGCCCGCGCCTGCTCCACTGCCCAACGTGCATGCTGCCCTTCCTGATGGATGGACGAAGCGTTGCCGAACTGCTCCAGGAAAAATGGGCGCATCGCCTCCAGCACCTCGGGCAGCAGAGGGGTGGTG
>PLZN01000114.1 GCA_003152195.1 Acidobacteriaceae bacterium | reverse complement strand
ACCCCATTCGCGGCGAAGAGATCGTGGGGTATGTGACCCGCGGCAAAGGCGTGGCGGTGCATGCACGAAGCTGCCCGAATGTACAGAATCTGCTCTACGAGAGCGACCGTCGCATTGCCGTGGAGTGGGGCAGGATGGCGGAGGAGAATACCGGCCGCAAGATGACCTACCCGGTGAGAATCACGGTATTTTGCGACGATCGGGCCGGCATGCTGAAGGAAATGACGGCGATCATCAGCGACGACGGCACGAATATTCGCGGTGTCGATTCCAAACCGACGGGCGGGTCGGAGGCGATGGTCGAATTTGTTCTGGAAGCGGAAGACATGCGGCACCTCACCCGCATTGTGACCGGCCTACGGCGCGTGCCGGGCGTCCGCGACGTGCAACGCGCGCACAAAGTGTAGTTTAAGATTTGCGTCACAACAGCGCGGGCGATGAAAATCATGGGATGAGCATTCGCGGCAAGTCAGCGGTTTCTACAAAAAATGCGCCCCTAGCCATCGGCCCCTATTCCCAGGCAGTGCAAATCGGGGATATGGTCTATGCTTCCGGGCAGGTAGCGCTCGATCCGGCAACCGGGCAATTGGTCGAGGGCGGGGTCCGGGAGCAGACCATCCGGGTGCTGGAGAATCTGAAGGCAGTGCTGGCAGAGGCCGGCAGCGATTTGCAACATGTGGTTAAGACGACCGTCTTTTTGAAAAATATGGGTGATTTTGCCGAGATGAACGAGGTCTACGCAAGCTATCTGGCGCCGCAAGGCGTGGTAGCGCCGGCGCGTTCCACGATCGAAGTAGCACGGCTGCCCAAAGACGCAATGGTAGAAATCGATGTGATCGCGCAGCGTTAGGGCAGGGCTGAGGGAACTGCAGATCCCTCCTCTTCCCCCGGAATTCCTGTTGAGCTTGGTAGGATCAGCGAACTTCATGCGGCTTTCCTCAACGAAAGCCGCACACGTGGCCGTTGGGGGCGCGGCGCAGTAGGAAACCCGGGGTTCGGTCCCACGGCACGCCGGGACAGGCGGGATGACAAAGGGGAGNNGGAGGGCGGAGCTTCGGTCCGAATCGGATGCTGTTTGAGAGAACCGCAGCGGATGAAACGGGTGGCGACCGTTGTCGGTGCCCCGAAGGCCATGTGAACGCGTCCCCGATGGGGTACGCCGCATCGAATCATTCAGGAGCAATGAATATGGCAAACGAGCAAGTGGAGAAGCTGGACAGAATCGAGAAGACGGATGCCGAGTGGCGCGCCGAGCTGACCCCGGAACAGTATTACGTGATGCGACAGAAGGGTACGGAGCCCGCATTCTCAGGCAAGCTCTACCGGAACCATGCTGACGGCAGCTATCGCTGCGGAGCTTGCGGCGCCGAACTTTTCAGCTCTGACACCAAGTTCGAGTCGGGGAGTGGCTGGCCAAGCTTCTCGCTCCNNCGAGGCGGTGCATCTGCATGAGGACAAGAGCCACGGGATGACGCGAACGGAGGCCACCTGCGCATGTTGTGGCGCCCACCTGGGGCATGTTTTTCCAGATGGTCCCGGGCCTGACGGGCTCCGCTACTGCATCAATTCATTGTCACTTGGCTTTGAGCCTAAAGATTCCAAGGCGAAAGTGTAGCTGGCGTCTGCTCAGGCTAGCGCCGGAGTTACGCTTTGACGACCTTGCCGGCTTTGATGCAGCGGGTGCAGACGCGAATCCGCTTGTGTCCGCCATTCACCTCAGCCTTGACTGGCCGAAGATTCACATTCCAGCGGCGCTTGGATACATTGTGCGCATGCGAAATCTTGTTTCCGAACTGTGGACCCTTACCGCAGATCTTGCAAATCTGAGCCATCACTAACTCCAATACTCTAAACTTTTCGCACAAACATGCGGCGGTCTAACGCTGTTCACGAACCATAGCAACCGATGCAATGGCGGATAGGCACACGCGCAGAACTGGCGAACCTTCAGTATAAAGCATTTTCACCATTCCTGTGATCTGCCCCCCCCCCCGGCGCATCCTTTCAACGAATACCTACGCTGAGGACAAGCAGTGCGAACGCGACAATCAGCCCACACGTTCTCAACCAATGGTACAAATCCCACCGAGCCTCCTGCGCTTGCCAGTCGCCAGGGAGGGATTCTGGCCTCCATTTGGTAATCCGGTTGTTGATGGGCACCGGACCGACGAGCGAAAACAAGACAGCGAAGACCTGGATAGCGAAAAGCGACGGTAGCGAGGCGCCACGCAGACTGGTTCAGATGTTCAAAGGGCAGCAAGAATAGAAGATTCAACAGGGCGGACCCTCCCATCCAGAACTGCATCACGCGGCCAAACAGTGCAGCCAGATCGCACCAGTATGTGTGCTTCCAGTGGTTGCCGGTTGAGGGCCGGGTGGGCAAACGCCGCCACGTTTAGCTCACTTCCACACATCAAGCCCAGGACCAACACCGCAAGGAGTTCGAGCGTCATGGGAAGAAACCTCCTACCGGTTTAGATGTTGCTCAGGAACTGCGCGCAGCCGCCGCGCGCAGCCGCCGCTATAGAATAAGCATCGTTCCAGGCCCTCTCCCGTGACCCATTGCGACCTAACCCCAATCCGCGGCGAGCACCCGCAATCGCAACCGCCGATTGCAGCAGAATGAATGTCGCGGGGGTTCGCAAAGACACCGGGGAAGGTTTCCGTACGCCATGGCTTGTCTTCTGGGTGGCCTTTGCGGTGCGCGTGCTGTATATCACCCTGGCTCATACCTACCGCATCAAGACCTACGACGACCACCTTCCCTTTGGCCAGGAGATGGGACGGATCGCACGCTCGGTGGCTACCGGCTTGGGTTTCTCTGACCCCTTCCGGGGGCACACCGGCCCGACCGCCTGGGTGGGACCCCTCTATCCCTTGCTTCTGGGCGGAGTCTTCAAGCTCTTTGGTGTCTTCAGCGCGCAATCGGCGTGGGTGACTTTTACCATCAACAGCCTCTTTTCGGCCCTGACGGCGCGGACCATCTGGGAGATTGGGGCGCGCTGCTTCAACCGGAACGTGGCCCGGTGGTCGGCCTGGATCTGGGCGCTCTATCCGGCAGCCATGCAATATGCGGTTCGCTGGGTGTGGGAGATGTCGCTCTCCGCCTTCCTATTCTCCTGGGTGCTGGTGGTGGCACTGCGTATGCGCCGGTGCAACGGCGACCGCATGGATGCCTCTGCGGGGCCCTCCGGTATGACCGCCGCGCGCTGGGCCCTCCTGGGCCTTCTTTGGGGTCTGGCCGGGCTCAGCAATCCTGCTCTGCTGATCTTTTTGCCGATTTGCGGGCTCTGGGTGTTGTCCGGAGCTCCGGACTGGCGGCGCCAACTGGGTGGGGTGCTGCTGGCGGCTGCGCTGTTTACCGCCTGTCTCGGACCCTGGACCTGGAGGAACTGGGAGGCCTTCCACCACTTCGTGCCCACACGGGCGAATTTCGGCGCCGAGTTATACCTGGGCAACGGACCGGGAGCGAACGGGTTGTTGATGGAATACGACCACCCCATGCAGGCGCCGGACCAGATGCGCCTGTACGCAAGTATGGGTGAAGTTGCGTATGCCAGGATGCGCGGGGACCAGGCTTGGGCAACGATTCGCGCGGATCCCGGCCACTTTGTCCGAAATACTCTGAAGCGGGTGTTTTTCTTCTGGGCAGGGGTTCCCCATCCGGAGAACGTAGCCCCATGGGTGGAATATGCGCGCAGCTTTAATTTCGTGTTCACCAGTGTCTGTGGGCTGCTGGGACTGGCCCTGGCATTGTGGCGGAAAGCGCCCGCTGCGGGGCTGTTCGCGTGGGCCTTCCTGCTGTTGCCGCTGGTCTACTATTGCGTGACCGTCCACGCCCGCTTTCGCCACCCGCTCGAGCCGTTGATGGTTATTCTCGGGGTCTACCTCTTTCAATCCGCCGAGCCGCGGGGTTGGAGGCGGCCTGCGGTTGCCGTTGACCAAAGCACGCCGTAAACGTAGACTTAGAGAGTTTGGGATCTCTGCCTGCGGCGCGTCAATTCTGTTACTACGCTGCCGCGGTCTTTGGTGCGATCTGCTCACCCGGCAGTCCCTGGGTTTGAGCACATCCAGCAATCCAGCATTTGCCCAGCTAATTTTATGACGCCAGTGTGGCTTGGCGTTCGGAGGTTCTATGTACGCGGTGTTCCGCACAGGTGGTAAACAGTATCGCGTTGCTCCAGGCGACGTAGTCAGAATTGAAAAGGCCGCGGGCGACACCGACAATACGGTGGAGTTCAGTGATGTCCTCGCCTTCTCAGACGGGCTGTCGCCCATCGTCAAGCCGGCCACGGGGAAGGTGATCGGCACTGTGGTCAGCGAAGGACGCGGGGATAAAATCCTGGTCTTTCATTTCAAGCGCAAGAAGCAATATAAGAAGCTGCAGGGGCATCGCCAGGCCTATACCGAGATCCGGATCAACAGCATCGAGGTCAATGGATTCACCTACGGCAGCGAGGCAAGCGCCGGGCAGTAGGCTCACAATTTTCTGATTGAGGATAGGCAATGGCACATAAAAAAGGCTTAGGAAGCTCCAAAAACGGCCGCGATTCGAACGCTCAGCGACTGGGCGTGAAGATATTTGCCGGCCAGGTGGTCACCGGTGGTTCCATTATCGTGCGCCAGCGTGGCACTAAGCTTAAGGCTGGCCTGAATGTTGGCCGGGGAAATGATGACACTCTCTATGCCAAGATTGCGGGCAAGGTGAACTTCATCGATCGCGGCAGGACTGGCCGTTTTGTCACGGTGGAACCCGTACAGACCCCGGTCGCGGCCCAGTAAGATTCACGGGTAGCGAACACCACATGAAGTAAGCCTGCAGGCGTCGGAGACTGTTTTCGGAAGCAGGCATACGGGATGAGGTCTACCCAGCACTTCGTGCTGGGCTACTCTCAGTCGTCCCAAAATGCCGGGACTCTTATCATCTCGGATCGCCGCTTAGGTTAGACGCCAGATCGTTGCCTGCTCCGCCAAACGATCGTCCCGCAAAAAAGCCATAACGGTTAAGACCGTTATGGCTTTTTTTTGCGTTTAGCCAGGAGCTAACTGGCTACATGGAGCGAGTTCTTGATGAGAATGCGATCAACCACCTTCTCGACATCCTGCAGGAAGAAGTCGCTTCTTGCGGGAACAGGGAGGACAACCGGAATCCGGCTGCCACTCTGACCGAACGCCATAACTATTTCGTTCAATCGTGCCAGCTTCGAGGAGGCGGTCAGGGTGGCTACTTGACGAGCCGGTTCGCGCTGCACGAAGTAGGCAGACCAAACCATGAGCGTCAGGAGGCTGGCGCCGGTCGTGACGACGCTGATAGTCGACGTCATCATGTTGCGTCCGAAATGCAGGAAGGCCGCGGACACAACCAGATCACTTGCCGCCATGATGCCAAAGCCGAAGCTGATGCCGAAGACCCGGCTGCGATAAGAAAGACCGAGTTTTCCAGCAGCCATCAGGAGGAAGAGCAGAAGGCTGAGGATGAAGATGCTCTCGCAGCGCATCGCCTGCACGACGATGCTGAGGAGAAGCTTATAGCCCTTGCCACCGGGCGTCAGCAGAGCTGCCGAGGCGGCCACAAAGGAAATACAGGCGACCCAGCGGAAAGAGATAGTACCCAACCACTTTAAGCCGGGGAAGGGATCCATGGAGCACCGGAACAGCTCCTGAATGACCATGAAGACAACGATGGCACCGGCAACGTAGCTCAGCCAGTAGGTATAGAAATACCAACTGTAGGCCGTCGCTTGGTCGACGTTTACAAAATGACGCACCTGGAGCAACACATGAAGGGCCACCGAGGAGCCAAGCCGTAAAGCAAAGTAGGCGAACAACGCTGGGAAACGCCGCTGCTCCCGGGACCTGAGCAGAGCAATCATGGCTACAGCCATGAGAATGGGCTCTGCCGCGTACAACGTGGTGAGGGCTACGCTCGTCATCACAACACCCCTTCCGAGTCTTGAGAATAGCTCGAAAAGGGATGGTGCTCAACCGAAGAAAACTCAACTTTATAACACTTATGTGCTAGGAGTGCAACATTAGGGTACTACTGGCATCCCCACTGGTACCTAAATTTGGCTATGGAATGCCGCAACCCTGATTCGGAGTGCAGCTGGGCACCGGCATGGCATTGGAAATCACCATACTGTGATTCGCGGGGGCAAACGCGGTCGTGAAGGCTGTAGCCTTCGGAGTAAATGCACTGGCTAAGAAGCCAGCGAAGACGAGCGACAGTACGGACGCGCGGACAGCGAGTTTCATGTTGTGGTTACCTCCGGGAGTACTTGTTTATCTTTGACGTGGAAAAGCAGGACAAGATCGAGTATAGTGCGCCGAGTTTAGTAACCCACTGTTTTCTGGCATATTAGATGACATCTACTCTTGTCATTACAATCGTACCCTTTATTTCCACTTAAGAGTACCCTTTTTCAGCGTTACTTAAAAAACCCTGCGAAAGATGTAAATCGATTACTTCAGTACCGCAATACCGCAACCTCGAGTCAGGGACAGCCCACCCGCCCCAGCCATTTAGGCTTCGAGTTCTCCCCTCGCCGGGCGCCTACGCCAGAGGCGAAATTCGACCCCAAACCGTGGTAAACTTTAAGCAGTCAAGTGCAACCAACCCCTGCACTTTCAAGACGTTATTTCCAATCGGCCCTTCGCGCCGAAAGCCGCTTTTGAGAGCACCCTTCGGAGTTGCATGTCCACCAAAGAAGTCGCCGTTTCCGCCGCTCTTCCCCCCGCAGCCATTCGTGAGAATTTGCCCCCGGAAGCCACCTACACCGGAGACAACATCAAGGTGCTCGAGGGTTTAGCGGCGGTCCGCCTGCGCCCAGCAATGTACATCGGCTCGACCGGTGATCAGGGTCTCCACCACCTGGTGTATGAAGTGGTCGATAATTCCGTCGATGAAGCGCTGGCCGGCTATGCCTCGCACGTGGACGTAACGATTCATATCGATAACTCGATCACCGTAACCGATGATGGGCGTGGAATTCCGGTGGACGAGATGGACGTTCCCGGAGGCGAGCGGATGCCCGCCCTGCAGGTAGTCCTGACCAAGCTGCATGCCGGCGGCAAGTTTGATTCGTCGAGCTACAAGGTTTCCGGCGGGCTACACGGCGTGGGCGTATCTTGCGTGAACGCGCTCAGCGAAGAACTGAACGTCGAGGTCTGGAAGGACCTACACACCTACGAGCAGGATTACGCCAAGGGAGCTCCGGTCACCAAGCTGCGCCAGACCGGGACAACGAAGAAGCGGGGCACGAAGATTCACTTCCTGCCCGATCGCTCTATTTTCACCGTCTGCGAATACAACTTTGACACCCTGGCGCAAAGGCTGCGTGAGCTCGCCTTCCTCAATAAAGGCCTGGAGATCAAGTTGGTGGATGAGCGGACGACCGACCCCAAGACTGGGGAAGCGAAGCGGTCCGATTTCAAATATGCGGGCGGGATCTCCGAATTCATCAAGCACCTGAATCGCAACAAGAATG
>PLZN01000460.1 GCA_003152195.1 Acidobacteriaceae bacterium | reverse complement strand
GGCGGTCGTCATCGACGTTGCGCAAGAGGGTGGGCGGCGCATCGACGTTATTCAAGACAATATCGATCTTGCCGTCGTTAAACAGATCGCCAAAAGCGGCGCCGCGCGCGGGAATAACGACCGCAAGCCCCGTGCCTTTGACGGCCGGCACAAGCTCGAATCTCTTTCCTAAAACATTCCTGAAAAGAAGCGGGCGCTCGGCGAAGCTGGTGCCCCAGTCGTGGCGATCGACCTCCGGGTATACGTGCCCGCTGGCTATGAAAATGTCCTTCCAGCCGTCGTTGTCGTAGTCGATAAACCCGTCGCCCCAGCTGAGAAAAGGAATCGTCACCACAGCCAGACCGGCATCGCGGCTTACATCGGTGAAGGTCAGATCGCCGTCGTTGCGATAAAGAACTTTGTAGTCGTCGGAGAATGTCGTGTTCAAAATGTCGAGCTTGCCCTTATTTTCATAGTCCCCCAGCGCAATCCCCATGCTTGCCGTCTCGCGTCCCTCCCCATTCACTGCATAGCCAGACTCAAAACTAAGATCTTCAAAGGTCCCGTCACCTTTATTTCGGTAGAGATAGTTCGGCGTAGAGTCATCGGCTACCAGCAAATCTGGACGGCCATCCCCGTTGAGATCCGCAAACACAGCGGTAAGTCCGAAGTAACCGGGTGAGTCGGCCACCCCTGCCTTGACGCTCACATCGGTAAATGTGCCGTCGCCGTTGTTGTGAAAGAGGTGGTCATGCTCTCCTTTCAGTCCTCGTGGACCGCAGAAGACACTGACCCCACGGTACTGGCAAAAGTTAGAGACGACCCACTTGGAACCGGCGGCGGGAGGATCGTTGAAGTCGTAGTAGGCATAGCCCGGAACAAACAGGTCAAGCTTTCCATCGCCGTCGTAATCGCCGAACGTCGGACCTGTGGACCATGTGCCCAGCGCGACGCCTGCTTTTTCCGCCACATCGGTGAATGTGCCGTTGTGATTGTTGTGGTAGAGCCGGTTCTTGCCCACGTTGGTGACATACAGATCCGGCCATCCATCATTGTCGTAGTCGCCGACCGCCGCGCCCACTCCCCAACGATCGTTGGTGACGCCTGCCTTTTCCGCGACGTTGGTAAAGGTGCCATCGTGGTTGTTATGAAAGAGCGCGGCATGCGGCGAGGGAGCCTTGCCGCTGAGCGCATCGTAGGTCATACCGTTGACCAGATAAATATCGAGCCACCCGTCATTGTCGTAGTCGAGCAAGGCGACTCCGCCCCCCAACGATTCGACAATCAGGGCCTTCGCCGCTGTTCCCCCGATGTACCTCCAGGTGGCGAGGCCGGACGGGCGCGAAATATCCTCGAAGACGACAGGGCCCTTCTCTACAACGCCTCCGGCGGTGATAGGGCGATTTTCCGAATCGTGTATGGGTGGATATACGCCGGCTGTGCTGGCGCCGCCTTGCTGAGTGGCCATCGGCGCAGGCGGAGATTGTTGAGCGTGCAGGAGCGCCTGGCGAGAAAACAAGAGAAGCAACGCCGCGAAAAAGAAGCCGGGGAGGCGCCCTGCGGGGAGCGGAGCTCCAGGAAAAGCATCGCTTCTAATGCGATGTGCTCTTGATGGAGATGGCATCGCTTGCCTGTCCTGCCACTGCTTCGGCTGCTTCCCGTTGCAGCTGGGCATACGTGCGCAGTTCCTGTTGCGCCTCGGCCGTCTGTCCGTCTGCTTTATAGACCTGGGACAAAAGAAAGTGGATCGATGGTTCTTTCGGGCTGTCCTTTTCCGCCATCAGCAGATCGGGTAAAGCTTCCTTCTGCCGGCCCAACTTGACCAGCGCCCGGGCACGGTCGACACGCGCCTGCATGAGAGTTGGGCAGCGGTCGATGGACTGGTTCAGGCCGGAGAGAGCATCTTCCACGGAGCCATTGGCCTCCAGGGTGGCATTCGCCAGCATCCATCGGGCCTTGCAATTGTTGGGATCGTTGGCCAGCTCCGCTTTGAATTCTGTTTGTGCGGAATCCCACTTGCCCATCACCGAAAACGTGTCGGCCATGTGCATATGTGTGCCCGGTTGTAGGGGCGCCATATCCACGGCCTTTTTGTACTCCACCAGGGCGCCGTCGTAGTTGTGCATACTCTCGTCAATCTCGCCGGCCACTTCATGGGCCACCACAGAGTTTGGATCGATCTGATTGATCTTGCCCAAAGCATCTTCAGACAGTTGAAGATAGGTTTTGCCCAACATATACCATGCCTGTTGATCTTTCGAATGGCGATCCAAGAAGCTCCTGAGATAGGGGGTGGCTGCGTCGTATTTCCCCAGATCGACCAGGGTCCGCGCCAACGCCATCTCTAAGTTGTCATCGCTGGGGTTGGCACGGACTGCAGTTTCGAGCAGCGGCTCCGCTTGCTCGTGTTCACCCATCTCAAAATAACTCATGCCGAGCAAAGCGGAGGCGGTAGGCATCTCCGGATTGAGTTCGAGTCCACGCTTGAGGATCTGCGCAGCATGCGTGTAGTCGTGTTGGTTGAAATAGAGCATTCCGAGGTTGTTGTAGGCTGGCGCGAGGTGTGGAGCAAGCTTCAGCATGGCACGATACTTTTCGATGGCGGCGGCGTTATCTCCGCGCTGCTGGTCGGCTTTTGCCTGTGCGTAAAGCGCCTGAACCTGGGGTGTGACTTCGTCATCGGCAGAGGACTGGGCGAATGCTGAAGCGGCCATCAGGACAACGAACGAGAGCGGCGCAAGAAACAGTCGAACCTGATGGCTGGGTTTGAGGGCCTTGGGCATTCGTGGAATCATGGCAGAGCCATTATAGTGTCGGGCACGGTTGCGGGATCGGGCAACAAAAAGCCGGACTGTTCACAGTCCGGCGGGTTGCAAGGGTGCATGCTTTGGAAATTCGGGCCGCATGATCGAATGGCTCGCTTGCAGCCCTTTTTTGAAAACTCCGCTTAAAATTCTATTCGGAAGCTGACCTCTCCTTGACGGTTTTTGGGACTGTTCCCTTGCTGAGCCCCCTGGGTGATCACTTGGCCGTATGTACCGTTACTGACGTTGTTATCAGGGTTCTGGAACTGCGTGCGGTTGAACGCGTTAAAGTAATCCACTTGCAGGATGCCTCGGAAGCGTTCTGTAAACTGGAAACGCTTTCTGACATTCAGGTTTTCGTTGTAAAAGGCTGGGTTGCGGAGCCCTGCGTACTGGCGTATCGAGTTGCCCAGAACATACTGGGTAGGGGTTGCGGCAAACGCCGTGGGGTTCCATATCTGCGCCACGCCGGCCTTACCTACAAAATGATCCTTCGCGCGGTTATAGGATGCGGTAGTGATTGCGCCAGAAGCGCGGTTGGGACGATTGAAGCCGTTGGGGAAAGGCGTGCCATTCTCGGCAGCTCCATTCGCCGTCCCAGCTTCGTAGTCAAGAATCCAGCCGGCCTGCCATCCGCCGAGCAGTTGCCCGGTCAATCCGCGATTATTGAAATACGTCTTTCCAGGTCCGATCGGCAGTTCGTAGGTCCCGCTCGCCTTCAAGGT
Organism: Acidobacteriaceae bacterium; assembly: GCA_003152195.1. Classification (GTDB taxonomy): domain Bacteria; phylum Acidobacteriota; class Terriglobia; order Terriglobales; family Acidobacteriaceae; genus PALSA-350. The sequence continues at coordinate 5,799 of PLZN01000460.1, read as the reverse complement.
GTTCGGCTCATCATTGTTGGAAACTGCCCACTCCGGCCTCTGGTTGTACTTGTTGAGTCCCCCATTCGCGAAACTGGAGAATCCGCTGTTGGTGTTATCCATCAGGCGGGACAACGTCCAGCCTGCCAGGAAACCGAGGCCATTGGTAAACCGCTTCTCAACCTCCAGTTGCATACCCTCGTAGTACGTTGTTCCGGATCCCTCAAAATTGTTGAATACTTTCGAATACTGCGGATACGGACCAAGCGCCTGCCCGACTGTCGCCGAACCGCCAAAGTCCTGCACAAAATTCGCATATGGCGTAGTAAAGCCGGCTGCCTGTGCCGCACCAGTGCTGAAGCTTAGGCCGAGCTGAGATCCAAGGCTCAAAAAGCTTGGATTAAGTTGGCTTATCTGATTTATCTGGCTGGGCAGATGGATGACACGATTGCCGACCCAGGCTGCGGTTACGAACATGTCATACGGTATCCGGCGTTGCACGTTGATGTTCCACTGCTGGCCGTAAGGTGCGAAGCCGTCATTCTTGCTGAAGGCATTGATCTGCGTTCCTACACCGAGACCCGGGCTGAACGGAGTGGCCGGGGGATTGGGGAGTTGGGTAGTATCCCAGCTGCCATAGGAAGATGAATTGGTGCCGGTGCTGAGGCGAGTGAAAGAACCGGTCAAGAGGTTGCCATAGTTTACGGCTACCTTATTGGTTCCGTATTCGTAGGCTCCGCCATTCAGGAAGGCCACGGCGAATCCCGCCTGAACAACGGTCCTGTCATTGAGTTGGTACGCGAAGCCCAAGCGCGGCCCAATGTGCCCCCAGTGGATGTCCGCACGCGTGTAGCCAGCGCACCCCGCGCAGTTGCCGAACTGTGTGGCGGCGCCCGGTATTCCGCTTGCCGCCGGATTCGCGGCCTTCGGATTGAAGAACACGATCAGATTATGGTTCTCCGTGAACGGCACCTGGATGTCCCAACGCACTCCAAGATTGACGGTGAGCTTGGGAGTCAACTTGATGTCGTCTTGAATGTACGGGGAGAAGTCTAAGTTGCGGAGACGTAATTCCTGCGAATTGCTGCGATTTGCCTGGTCGGGTATACCCAGCAGAAAGCTGGCAAAAGAGCTGCCGTATGTGCCGAAGTTCGGATCTGTGGGGTTTGGTACAGATGTAGTCCGTTGGCTGAAGGAGAACTGCCCGCCCGCCGTTTGCTCCTCATTGTCGTCCTGGTAGGTGCGCCGGAACTCGACACCGATATTGAAGGTGTTGCGCCCCTTGGTCCAGAGGTAGTTATTGACAATCGCGATACCCAGTTTGCGATTGATCGACTGTAGCCAGGATCCTTGCGTTCCCCATTTTGTCAGCGTATGCTGTCCGTCCCAAACGATGTAGGGCGGAATCACGCCAGACTGGATAGCGGGGAAGTTGTACTTGGTCTGATTGAACTGGTTGTTGATCTCGCCAATCCAGCTGAAGCCGGCGGTCATTACAAGATTAGAACTGAGTGTGTTGTCGTAGGTCAGCATGAAACCGCTGCCCTTCGCCGGTTCGTACTTTTGGCTGTTGAGTGGATTGGGAGCAACGACCAGGGGGGGGTTATCAAAGCTGAAGTTGCTGAAACTGTTCCGCCACTGACTGTAGTGCAGGGCTTGCTTCGCGTTCAGGTGCTGATCGATGGTGAAGCCCCAGACATGTTGAATATGGGGGTTGATGAAGGGAGCAAAGCTCTTATTGCTGTCCAATCCGCCAATGCCGCTGCCCGGCCGGTCAGGATTGGGAATGGAGGGAATTAAAGCCGCCGAATTCGGGCTGATGCGACTTGGCGGAATCACATTCAATTGGCCGTTATATACAAATTGCTGGCCGGTGAGCGGATCGTAGATAGGGATCAGGGCTCCCGTGCTGCCATTGACGAAGTCGCTGAAATTACCGGTCTTTTCGAGAGCCGTCGGTACGGTAGAGACATCTGTGTCTTCACTGTTCTGCTTGTACCACTCCTGGCTATAGTGGCCAAAAGTACGGTCGCGGCCGTTGTAGACCTTAGGAATCGAAATCGGTCCGCCCACCGTGAAGCCATAGTTGTTTTCGTGATCCGTGGGCGGAGTATTCTTGCCGCCCCATGCCGGACCATTGAAGAAGCCAACGGAATCGAAGAAGCTGTTCCGGTTAATCTCAAAAAGATCGCCGTGATAGCTGTTCGTTCCCGAGGCCATCTGGTAGGTCAGAGCGCCCATGCCGAGACCGAACTGCGCCGAGAAGGTGGAACGCTCCACGCGAAACTCCGAGACCATCTCATAGGGGGGATTGAAGTTAGTTGTGTAGCCTTCGGTCTCCGGCTGGGGGGCGGGGATACCGTTGTAGACGATTTCCTCTTCAAAGTCCACGCCCCCGCTAATGCGATGAGAAAATGCGCCGCCCGTCGTTCCGGGAGCCAGGAACTGCAATGCGTCGATTTGCCGTCCCCGGCCTGAAACTTCGTTGGGCAGCGCCGCGACCACCGCCGGTTCGACGGTTGAGCCAAGCTGCGGCTGGGTGGTGTTCAGCGCAATCGGATCCGCCGTGACCTCGACGGTTTCCGACGTTGCGCCCGCGGCGAGAGTGATGTTGATGGTCGCATTTGTGCTGACCTCAACGTTCACCGAATTCTGGACCTCCTTTTTGAAGCCGGTGGCTTCCACGGTCACCGAATACACGCCAGGCGTAAGGCCTGTGACGGCATACGTACCGGCGCTGCTGGTTGTCGAGTGGTTCTGCTGGCCTGTTCCCTGATCCGTGATGGTTACGCTGGCGCCGGAAACAATCGCACCGGTGGAATCGGTCACCGTGCCGGTGAGGCCGGCGTTGGCCTGCGCATAAAGAACCTTTGCGGATGAAAACGCGAGGCACAAGGTAAGAAGGACCAACCCAACGCGCGTGAAACTACGAAGACTGCTCCAAACCTGAGACATTGGCATCACATTCTCCTAAAAAAGAACAGCTTGCCGCTTACCGCACGGGACGGGCGGCAACATGGGCCCCTGTTTCCCGGGTTCTCTAAGACAATCGGTTTTCTTGGGGTGGTATCGTTCCCAATGGCCGCCACTATAGAAATTCCGAGTCAACGCTGTCAAGAGAAATCGCTGGGCCTCTCGGCGAGCATCACTTTTACTCGACACAATCCGCCCTCGGCCGGATTACTCCGTGGTTGGATATCTCTCCAGTTATCCCGATACTAAGAACTCGAAATGGGTCCCACGTACTTTACTACCGAGTAAATAGCAAGTACCGCGGCACGCAGGCAGAATCCCCTTGCAGATTTTCATCGCTCCCAACCCAGGCCTGTTCCACTGCCTTCCCCATAGAAGTGGGGCGTATACTGTCACCGTTCGTCGCTTGGTAAGTTTTCTGAAGAGCGATATGCCAACTAAGACCACCTCGATTCAGCCACTTCCGCTGTTCTCGGCGGTCCTTCTTCTTTCCGCCGGCTCCGCCTTCGCACAAAGCGGCGCCTGTTCCGCGCTGCCCAGGCACGAGGCCACGCCGGCCGAGGTGGCCTACCAGCAGGCGAAATACGAGAGCGCTGAGAGTCTTTACCAGCAGGCACTTCTGCAAGAGCCAAACGATCCGGAACTGAACTCTGCCCTGGTTCACACCCTGCTGCATGAAAGCAGGATCTCCGACGCCTGGACCCGGGCGAACAAGGGCGCCGCCGATTATCCACGCTCCGCGGGCGCCCTCACGGCTCTGGCTGAAGTGCAATTACGCAAAGGACAACCGTGGCTCGCCTCGCAGACCCTCGATTCCGCCGCTGCAGCGGACCCATGCTATGCGCGCGCACACCTGATCCGCAGCCGCATCTTTCGCATTGACTCGATGTACGCCTCGGAACGCGCCGAGCTGCAAGCGGCTTATCAAATCGACCCGTCCGGCCCGGATATCCAACGCGCATGGCTGCATACCGTTAACCCAGCCAATGACATTCAGCGCATCGAGGACTCCCTTGCCACCATGACCAATCTCGATCCCGATATCCGGGAAAAAGCCCAGGCTTCGGCGAACGCTATGATGCCCCTTCTTTCGGAGAACTCGCAGACCTGCCAGAGCGCTCCGATAACGGCTCCCGTGATTCTCCCGCTCATCCCTGCTTACGAGAACGTCAAACAAATCAGCGGTTACAAGCTTGGGGTGGAATTCCCAAAGGGCAAGGCCAAGCTAACGGTCGATACCGCTGCGTCCGGTCTTTACATCACTCGGACGCTGGCCGAGACCAATGGCTTTCAGCACGCGGGAGGCGCACCCGCCAACACGGTCCAGGTTGATAACCTTCACATTGGGCCGCTCGAGTTCCGCAACTGTATGGTGGGGGTGAGCGATACACCCTTCGCGGATGGCGTGGAAGGCTTCATCGGAACGGATGTCTTCGCTCCCTACCTGATCACACTCAACTCTTCGGAAGCGAAACTGGAGGTCGAGCCGCTTCCTAGCCCCCCTAACGAGCAGAAGAGCGCTCTGCCCGGAGACCGCTATTTCGCGCCGGATATGCGTAGCTATACGCCCCTCTACCACAAAAATCAGTACTTGCTCGTTCCGGTAATGCTCAATAAGAAGGACCGCAGGCTTTTCGTTCTTGACACGGGTATTCGCCTCAGCACCATGACCTCAGAGGTAGCTCACTCCATCTCCAACACTCGGGTGAACTTCACCAACCCGGTGCGGACCGTCTCCGGGTCAACGCTACAAATCTATCGCGACAGCTTCGACCTTCAATTCGCCAACCTCTCGCTTGCCAACCAGGGCCACATCCTGGAGTTCGATCCTTCGGCAGTTGATCAGAATGCCGGGATGGAGGTAGCGGGAATGCTCGGCTTCGACGTCTTGCATTCGCTCGTCATGCACATCGACTATCGAGATGGGCTGGTCAAATTCGATTCCCCAGCCTCAGGCCCCGCTCGAATGATCGTTGCCTCCTCCAATACCGCTGCCCCAACTCCCTCCAGCAGCGAGGGATACAACTCCGGCTGCACTCAGTATGCGAACCAAAACGCCGATCATCCCATCGACTCCACTATCCAAGGAGGCATCATAGGCTGGCTGGACTCAGGACACCTCAAGCCGGGCCAGTCGATCAGTGTCAGAGTTCTTGGCGACTGGATAGCACCGAGCTGCACTCTTACCGCGGGAGCTACACTCTACGGGCACGTGCTGGCAGCTACCGCTTCTAAGAGCTCAGGCGCCTCCGAACTCGCCGTCGTCTTCGATCATGGCGACTGCTCCGGTCACCCTAAGCAGGAGCTTTCGCTCAGAATCATCGGTGTTGCTGGAGGCGATACACAGTACAAGGGGGTCCATAACGCCATGCCGACGGAAGTCTCGGGCGGAGCGAGGGCAATCTCCGACACCGCTGCATCCATGGGTATTGCCTCGGACGACAATATGAAACCGGGAGTGGCCCCGAAGACCGTACACCCTGGCATCGTTGCCGGCATCCCGCATCTTAAGCTGATTCCGGAGGGCGGCCCGCAATGTAGCGCAATGCTCACCAGCGACGAACATAGCGTCCACCTCGGTACCGGAACAGAGTTCATCCTGACGATGGAAGCTATGAGCGAGTAGCCAGGGAGGCGTCCCTTCTCCGGTTGAGCGTCCAGCACGTCCATGTCTTCTCTGACTGCTTTTTAGCTGACTGTCTTTTGGCGAACTTGATAAGATTCGCGGGTTGGGAGACGGCTGTTAAGGCTGCGGAAAAAGTGCCGGTTGGAGGCGAAACCATCCCTCAGCGGCTAAAGCCGAGTTCATTTCAAAGCATTTGCGTACGGCCTGAACAGGCTGCGGAA
>PLZN01000133.1 GCA_003152195.1 Acidobacteriaceae bacterium | reverse complement strand
CAGCACGATTTTTTTGAGATGGTAGGCCTCCGCGCTGGCAATCGTAAACCATAGGTGCGAGACCAGTCCGGGCCCATCCGCGTCCAACACGGTCAGCGCTACACCAGGCTCAACCTTGCGGCTGTCAGCATTCGCTCCGGTGGGATCCGCGCTCGAAGCCCGATGCAGGGTGTAGGTTTGTTGGTGGGTTGGATTCGGCTGCCATGAGGGGCTTTGACTTTGCGCCGCGAGCGGTACACTCGCAGCTACGGATCCGAGCAAAATCCATCGCCGAACAGGCAACTTCCTCACTGTTTCGCACCCATCGTGCCGCCGCACCTACCGCATCGAGGATTATTGCATTGATCGAAAGCATTTTCACTCTGGCTCCGCTCAGAACGACACCACCGCCACGGAATCGGGCCCCAGCTCGATCCTGGCGCCGTTCAGGTGGGCCGAGTCATCGGAAGCCAGCAGCAACTGAGCGCCGTTCCCTAATTCCACATCGACTGGCGCATTGCCCAGATTGCAGGCGATGCGGAGCTTGCCGCGTTCCAATACCAGCCACTGGGCCTCCTCGTCGAACCGCACCCGCACAGCGTTGAGATTTCCATCCGATAGTTCGCTTCGGCTGCGCCGCAAGCCGATCAGGTCCTTGTGCCACTGCAGCAGCGAGGCATGCGGTGGGTCGCCTAGTTCAGCCCAATTCAACTTGGATTGGTTGAAAGTCTGCTCGTCCTGAGGATCTGGAATCTGATCCGGGCTCCAGCCGAAGGCCACAAATTCTTTCTTGCGTCCCTCAGAAATCAGCCGCCCCAGCTCGGGATCTTCGTAGTCAGTGAAATACAGGAAGGGAGCAGAAGCGCCAAACTCTTCCCCTTGAAAAAGCATGGGGACGAAGGGCGAGGCCAGTACGAGCGCGGCGGCTATCTTGGCGCGGCCCACGCCTGCCTCATGGCTGACGCGTTCGCCCTGGGCGCGGTTGCCGACTTGGTCGTGGTTTTGAACGAACCCGATAAAGCGATGCCCGGACAGGCCCACGACCTGGCGTCCGTGGTTTCGCCCACGATATTCGGAGTAGTTGCCATCGTAGACAAAGACAGACCGCAACGATTTGGCCAAAGCTGCGAGGGAGCCAAAGTCCGCATAATATCCCGCGCGTTCGCCGGATATGACGGAAAACAAGGCATGGTGAAAATCGTCGCTCCACTGGGCGTCGAGACCGTATCCGCCTGCCTCTTCCGCCTTCACCAGCCGCGGATCGTTTAGATCGCTTTCGGCAATTAAGACGAAATGCTTCCCCAGCGTTGCTTCCAGTCTCTTTACCTCACCGGCAAGCTGTTCGAGAAAATGAATGGCGGAGCGGTCATTGAATGCGTGCACCGCGTCCAGGCGCAATCCATCCATGTGGTAATCCCGCAGCCACATCAGTGCATTGCCGATGAGGAACCGGCGCACCTCGGTAGCGCCGGCTTCTTCGAAATTGACTGCCCCGCCCCAGGGTGTGGAGTGGTTGCCGGTGAAATACGGGCCAAACTTTTCCAGGTAATTGCCCACCGGTCCAAGGTGGTTGTAGACCACGTCCAGCAGCACGGCGAGCCCTTTGCCATGGCATTCATTCACGAAACGTTTAAGATCGCCGGGCTCCCCGTAGGCATTGAACGGCGCGTACAAATCCACACCGTCATAGCCCCATCCACGCTTACCAGGGAAATTTGCGATGGGCATCAACTCCACGTGCGTCACTCCCAAATCTTTCAAGTAGTCCAGGTGTGACTCGGCTGCTTTCAGCGTTCCTTCCGGTGTAAAGGTGCCGATATGCAGCTCGTAGATGAGCGCACTGGAGAGCGGCGGCGCTTGCCACCCGCTGTCGCTCCAGGCGAACAAGGCGTGATCGACGACCCGCGACTCGCCATGCACACCGTTCGGCTGCCACTGCGTGCGAGGATCGGGGAGCGCCGGCTCCAGACCATCGATCACGAACCCATAGTCCGTGCCGTGCCCTGCCGTGGCCACTTCTCCGCACCACCAACCCCGCTCCTTCTTCGCCAGGGCAAATCTCTCTTTTCCGGCCTTGACCTCGATGGCGCCGGCTCGAGGAGCCCAGACCTCAAAAATATGCATAAAAATCCTCCGGCCTCGGACCGCGATGCTTGATATCCAATACTTGGATGCAGAGCGACCCGGATTTCCTACGCGGTGGCACTTGATATGACTAGCTTGCTGAGGCCGCTAAGCTCGACAGGAAATCCAGGGAAAGAAGAGCTGGCTCGACTACTTCTGCTCGATGCCGGCTGGGGAACCGGCCAGGTCGAACGCAGCATTTACCAGCGCAATGTGCGAGAGCGCCTGGGGAAAGTTTCCCATCAGGCGCTTGGCCCCCGTGTCGTACTCTTCGGAGAGCAACCCAACGTCATTGGCCAACGACAATACCCGCTCAAAAAGCTTTTTGGCATCGGCGCCGCGCCCTTGCAGCTTGAGGGCACTCACCATCCAGAAACTGCAAGCGAGAAAGACTCCTTCGCCGGGGGGAAGGCCATCCGAGACCTTCTCCGTGTTGTAGCGCAACACCAGGCCACCGGACATCAGGTTGCCTTCGATCGCCTTCAACGTGCCCCGCACGCGCGGATCTTCAGGAGGAAGAAATCCCACCATAGGCATAAGCAGCAAGGATGCATCGAGATGTTCGGAGCCGTAGCTCTGCACAAAGCTGCCCAGCTTCTCGTTGTACGCCTGGCTGCAGATCTCATCGTGAATCTTTGTCCGCACCATCTGCCACCTCTCCACTGGAGCGCCGGCATGCAATAGCCCAGCCGCCTTGATGGCCCGATCGAACGCAACCCAGGCCATCAGCTTGGAGTAGGTAAAGTGCTGTCTTCCCCCGCGTGTTTCCCAAATGCCCTCGTCGGGCTCCTGCCAGATGGTTTCGAGATGCTCCACCATGGCCCGAAGCATGGGAAACGAAAGCTCCCCTTCTTTCCCGAGCCGGTTCAGTGCGTGGTAGAAAGCGGCCATCACTTCTCCATAGATATCGAGCTGCCGCTGTTCTGACGCCGCATTCCCAATGCGCACGGGTTTGGAGTCCTCATAGCCGGCAAGCCAGGTTATTTCGCGTTCGGGGAGATAGCGCTGGCCGGCGATGCCGTACATGATCTGAACCTGATCGGGACTCCCGGCAATCGCGCGCAGCAACCAAGCCTGCCAGGCTCGTGCCTCCTGGTAATACCCGCCGTGCATGAACGCCAGCAAGGTGAACGTTGCATCGCGCAGCCAGCAATAGCGATAATCCCAATTCCTGGGGCCACCCAACTGTTCTGGCAGCGACGTGGTCACCGCGGCGACGATCCCCCCGGTCGGCTTATAGGTGAGCGTTTTCAGAGTGATCAGGGAGCGCTCCACCGCGTCCCCGTAGGGTCCCTCATAGCTGCTGGCAGCCGCCCATTTCTCCCAGAACTTCTGCGTCTCCGCGACCGCCAGACTCACATCTATGGCACGCGGCACATGCAGGTGCGAAGGGCCATAAGTCATCACGAAATCGACACTCTCCCCCGGGTTCACGGTGAATTCACTCACGGTGGTGAGACCTTCGCCGGTAAGCGGCGCCGCAGCCCGAAGCACCACCAGATCGGGTCCGGCGATGGCGTGGATCGCGCCGTCGGAGCGCGTAACCCAGGGCACGGTGGCGCCGTAATTGAAGCGCAATGACAGTTGCATCTTCATCGGCGCACTTCCGCGAATTCCCTTCACGATGCGCACAATGTCGGAGTTGGTGCCGCGAACAGGCATGAAATCGATCAGCATCACCGCGAAATCATCCGCCTCAAACGTTGTTTCGAGGATGAGGGTATGATCCCGGTACTTACGCGTCGTCTTCTCTACCTTGCCCGCAGGCGCCAGCATCCAGCGGCCGTTATCCTCCGACCCCAACAGACGGGCAAAACACGCATCCGAGTCGAAGTGCGGCCAGCAAAGCCAGTCGATCGAACCGTCCAGGCCGACAAGCACGGCTGTCTCGCAGTCGCCGATAACGGCGTAGCTTTCAATCGGAGCATGTGTCGATTTCTTGATATCTATCATTTTTTTGCGATCCTCGACCCTGGTTCACAAGCGTTGCGAGTTCAATTCTCGCATCCACCGCATCCGTCCAGATGTGGGGGTCCGTTCAGAAATAGAATTGCGGCCTCAGTGATAGGAGATCTAATCCTCTCCGCCCTTCACCTGGCCGTACTCGAGCAGAGTAACCATCAGCACGCCGCCACAGATATTGCCCAGCGTTGCCGGCAGCAGCCATGCGAAGTAGCGGGAGATCGCGAGCTGATGATCGAGAACGGCCGCGAAAATTTCGCCACTGGCCGCAATGCAATGGGCAAACCCTCCCAGTCCGACGACAAACGTCAGCAGCCAGATAAGCATCACCGAGCCGGTGATGGAGTGGCTGCCACTCACCAGCCAGGCGACGAGCGCGATGATCCAGCCGCCGATGACACCACTCCAGAAGACGTGGCTCGCTGTCACGCCGGCAGCTTCCTGCCCGATGCGCGTCATCGCGGCTACGAATTCCGGACGAAGGGCGCCGGTTCGCACCGCGAGCAGCGCGAACAAGAAGGCTCCCATTACGTTGCTGGGAAGAACAATGGCCCATAAACGCAAAGTCTTCAGGCCATGGCTCCGTTCGGCCAGCATCAGCGCGACGGGGTAGAGCGTGTTTTCCGTAAAAAGTTGAGCCCGGCCGAGAATGACGGCGATGAATCCGATTGGATACAAGAGGTCGGCAATGAACTTGGCGGCTGGGCTTTGCCCTAGCTGCGCGATCACGATCGACGTGCTCAGGGCGGTCAGCCCCATGGTGATTCCGCCGGCCAGCCCGGAGATAAAAAGCCCGATCGCCGAGCGCTCCAGCTCATGGCGCGCGTTGCGCGAGACCTGCTCGTAGATGTCGTCCGCCGTCGGCCGGTCGAGATCGGTTTGTGTCGGGGGTCCACCCACGCCGCCCTGCGGTTCGGGTTTCTTACTTAACCTACGTAGTGGCAAGAATGCTCCGGTCTAAAGCAATCTCCACCCCGGCAAGCTCCGCTTGCCGGGGTGGGGGGAACGGCGGCGTCGAGGTTCGCTCTCTCGGCTTATACCAACTGTCTGATCGCTTTAGGGAANNGATTCAACGCCCAGAAGGAGGGTCCTTGTTAATCGCAACATTTCGTGCAGCCGTTCTTACTTTCGTCAAAAATCGCTGCCACATCGCGCCGTTGCTGCTGTGCGGCATCGTGGCCGCCTCACCCTCGTCCCTTCCCGCGCAGACGGCAGCATCTTCCTCCGGGGCTTCGACCGTGAGCATATTGAAAGCGCCCGATATGGACAAGCTGATGCCCGCTACGGTCTTCTTCCGCGGTCAGGTAGTGAGCGTCCAGGCGCGTAATTCTGGTGGCATCAAGCTGCCGGATGGCATGTTTGTGCTGGCCGCGCTGGTCGACACCTCGGGATACTCGACCGGCATCCAGCAGAAATATCAAGGCTACCTCATCACCGAGGTGACCCTCAAGATCAACGGCCAGACGCTGAAGCCTGGTGCTTACGGCGCCGGCTTTATCGAAGGAAATAGATTCGTCGTGATGGATCTCGGGGCGCACGACCTCTTCACTGTCGGCAGCAAAAGCGATGGCGGATTGAAGCGTCCTATGCCCTTGCAGGTCCTTGCCGATACAACGCCGAACCAATACCGGCTTTACATCAACCGAAATTACGTGGTTTTGTCTCGCGCCGCTGGTCAGTAGGCTAGGTAACGGCGGGATCGTTGCTCTCAAGGAAGAGCTGGGCCAGCGTAAGCAGCAATTCCTGCCGCACATCGACCGTTTCCCGAAGGCNNCTTGGGCGGGTGTCAGGGTTAAAACCCTGACCTACCGCCGACTTATCAAAAAAGATCCCCTTATCAGAAAGCCGTACACGCGGCCAGGTTTGGCGCAGCGCAGTAGGAAATCCGGGGTTCGCTCCGGTCCCACGGCACGCCGGGGTTTACTGCGGCACGGTCTGGACCGAATGGTTCCCATGCGTGATGGCGGCAGAGCAAGTGGGTTGTCCGGCCGCTTTGAAGGGCGTGTTCTGCACCGCTGAGAGTTGTCCGTTGGCAGGGTTCAGGAACAGACCCGATACCGTGTTGCCGAGAAAGTTCGCGGTGTAGATATAGCGGGCCTCCGACGGTTCGATCAGAATGCAGAGCGGCCCGGCATCCACAGCATAAGTTGTCGAACCGGAAATTTGCGTGGCATTTCCGGTAGAGCGATCGATAGCATAGGCACTCACGTCGTTGGCATTGTAGTTTGCGACGTAGGCGTAGATGCCTCGGGGATCGACCTCGACGGCATCGGGAAGATTGTCCGTCTTGAAGGGGGTCTGCATGGCGATCAGGGTTCCGTTGACCTGTATCAGGAAGCCGATCATCTGATTGGCGGCGCCATCGGTGACGTAGAGGAACTTACTGGTGGGATCGCTGGCCGCCGCATTGGGAGCCACGCCGACGGGATAAGTGGCGAACAAGCTGAGGGCGCCGCTCGAGCCCACTTGAAATGCGGAAATCGTGGCGTCGGTTTCGTTAACCGCGTACACATAGTTGCCGCTGGCCAGCACGTTGACGGCTACCGGATTATTGCCCACCGGGAAGAAGGCATTGGCGCCATTGGCCACCGGCGTGCAATTGTTGCTGGGGCCAAGGCCCCCGTTGGAATTGACCGGGAAGACCACCAAGGCTCCAGGCCCGGGAATATTGGTGCTGTAGTTCGGCTGGAAGGTCTCAACAATATAGAGGTAGGTGCCCGCCTTGTTGATCGCCAATTGAGCCGGGTAGCTGCCGGGCATGTTGCAAGTCTGCTGTGGATAGAGCTTGCCGTCGGTGCCAATCGCGAATTCCACGACCGTGTTGTCGTCGTGGTTGATCACGTAAAGATTCTTGCCGTTCGGGGAAGCGACGTCTGCCACTGGATTGCGTCCACCCGAAGGGTAGGGCGAGTCCAGGATCGGTATCAACGCTCCCGCTTGGCTATCCACCGTATAGACGTTGATTTGCCCTGGGTTTTGCTTGGAGGACGTGACGTAGAGAAAATCGATCGTATTGCTGGGTCCGCACGCAGTAGCACCGAATCCAAGACCAAGGGATACAACAGAGGCCAGTGCGATCCGGCCGAATTTACTGAACTTCATGCGCTTCCTTCATCCTGGCCCAACGAAACATGGAGCAGGGCTGCAGCTCGCAGCAGAGCTATGGATAGAGAGTCTTTGAGTCCCAATTGCATTGTAAAAGCTTGGGCCGCTTTCGGCCACCCGAGCCTGGAGCCTGGTCCGCGTGCGTGAAGGGCTGCCGCCAAAGCGGTTTCAGTTGCGTGGCCTCATAAAGATCGTGAGGTGTGGTTCCGGCCAGCCGGGACCACGAAAACGTTCTTCGCGCCCCCGGATTTCCTGCAACGCGGCAGTAGCCGAGGGAAAATATGTGCGGCTTTCTTCACGGAAAGCCGGGTTCGGTGTACATCTACTGTGAAACCGCTCCAAAGAGCCCGCTTGCTGTTCCCCCGCGGTTGCGCCGGCTAGAAGAACAATGTACCGCTGGCGGTGCACCAGGTGGGGTTGCCGGCGGCGGCGAATGAGTTCCTCCTCCGCAGTGTCGTCAGGGTTCCCGTGGTTGAGTTGATCACCGCACCGGTCACAGTGCTGTCAGCAAAATTGGCGGTATAAAGGTACTGGTTCGATGGGTCCTCAAGAATGCACTGCGGCTGGGAGCCTGAGCCGAAGGTAATGCTGGTCCCGCTTGCTCCTCCAGACAGCGTCGTCAATCTGCCCGTCGTCGGATCTATGAAGAATGCGCTTACGGAACTTGCCGGGCTGGTCGGAGTTAAATTCGGCCCCTGGTTGACGAGGTACAAGAATTTGCCCTGATGGTCCACAATCATGGGTCCCGGATTGGCGACCGTGCCGGTGTTGTTCACCTGACCGCCGACCAGAGATTGGAGCGCGCCGTTAGTACCGGTCGTATAGGGCAAGATCTGGCCTGCGCTGGTCCCGCCCTCCGCGTCGATCAGGTACACATATTTGGTGCTCGCGTAGATATAAGTAAGCTCCGTAGCGTTGGTGGGGATGGGAGTATTCTGCGTCAGGGTCAGCTGGCCACTGGTATTGGCGTAGACGAAGACCGCCTGAAACGGGTCGATGGCGCTCCCGCTGCCCTTTTCGATGGTGTAAATGAACGAGTTGCTCGGAACCACGACAAAGTTGATCGGTGAGCTCCCCACCGGAAAGTACGAGAGGTTTGTGCCATCCCCGTTCTTTACCGTCTGGTTGGTAATCAACGAAAGCCGGCCGGTATTGGGGTCGATGTTGAAGGCGGTGATATCTCCGCAGATGGTGGCAGGATTCGAACTCACATAGCCTTTGCAAGTCGTGGGATCCGTAACCGTGGAATCTAGCACGAAGAGATGGGCGCCGGCGGAATCCGTCTGGATCGAAATCGGAAGATTGCCTTGGCTGGTATAAGCCGCCTGGAAGTTCAGCGAGCCGCCGCCACCGACGGTGAAGAGCGAGATGTTTGGCCCCGTATTGTCCGCAGCCACACCGGACGGACACGCAGATTGCCCGGTTCCGCCGCAGCCTGCGTTCAGGACATACACAAACTTTCCCGCATTGGCCACCAGCAGTTTGATGGGATTGACGCCACCAGAGCCAAGAGGAGAGTTTTGGACTGGGGTAAGATTGCCAAAATTGCTATCGATCTGGAAGCCTGAGATCTGATTATATTGCTGGCCGGTGACCCAGAAATAGCCGATCGTATTATCCGTAGTGCAGGAGGTCACTCCCAGTCCCATTCCAAGGGATACCGCCAAGGCCAGACTATTCTGGCCGAATTTCCTGAACTTCATGCGTTTCCTTCATCCTGGTCGCTGTCGCGGTCTAGGGCTGCTCATGCAGCTAAACTGTATAGAGAGATTATCCTAATGCTCATTGTAAAAGCTTGAGCCACTTTCGGCTAGGGCGGTCTCACAGTAGGTGTCGAACGAACCCGGGTTTCCCGTGGAGCTTGGTGAGGCCACATTAACTGTGAAACCGCCCTAGGGCGCCTGTCTGTTAGACCGAAGCCCGGATTTCCTGTGAGCCTGGTGGCCACCGTAAATCATGATGCAGGTGCACGGGATCACCACACGCGGCAGGAGTTTTCCGGATACATGGGCGCACCCTTCTTGCAGCCGAAGGCCTTGCCGAACTCGCCGAAGTTTTGCACCGCGCCGTTCACCCGCCATCTGCCTGGAGAATGGGGATCGACCAGGGCACGGTTGCGCGCGTCTTGCTCCCGAATGTTCTCGCACCATACCTGGCCGAAGGCGAGGAAGAACCGTTGCGCCGGAGTATAGCCGTCGACCTGCGGCGGGACCGCCCCAGGAGTGTCCTTGGCTAAGCTATCCATCAACGCTAAGTAGGCCAGGCGAAGGCCGCCATTATCCGCGGTATTCTCGCCCAGAGTCAGGCTGCCGTTGAGTTTTTGCCCGGGAACAGTCTCGAAGCCGCCGTACTCCTTCACCTCGCAGTCTGTGCGCTCGGTAAAGGCTTTGCGATCGGCCGGCGTCTGCCACTCAAGCACATTCCCGTGACCGTCGTATTTACTGCCCTGATCGTCGAAGCCATGCGTCATTTCATGGCCGATCACTACGCCGATGCCTCCGAAATTGACCGCCGCGTCCTTGGAGAAGTCGTAGAAGGGAGGCTGCAGGATGCCGGCGGGAAAGTTGATGTCGTTCATGGGTGGACTGTAGTAGGCGTTCACCGTCGGCGGGGTCATGCGCCACTCCGTCTCGTCAATCGGTTTGCCTAGCTTGTTCAGGTTGAACCGATCTTCGAAGACGTCGGCGCGCATTATGTTTCCCAGCAATTCATCCCGCTTGACTTCGAGAGTCGAATAGTCGCGCCAGTGTTCCGGGTAGCCGATTTTGTTGCGGATGAGCGCCAGCTTTTCCAGAGCCCTCTTCTTGGTGTCCTCCGACATCCATGGCAACTGCGAAATATCCTGCCCCAGCGCGGCTTCCAGCGCCGTGACCAGTTTGGTCATGTTCTCTTTCTTTTCCGGGCTGAAATACTTCTTCACCCAATCCTGGCCCACCGCTTCTCCCAGAGCCCCATCGGTGGCGCGGGTGCAGCGTTTCCATCTGGGCGCCATCTCCTCCTGTCCAAGCAGTTCACGGGAATAGAAATTGAAGTTCTCCTGCACAAATGCGTCCGACATCCATGGGGCGGCGCCGCGCAGGGCACGCCAGCGGAGATAACTCTTCCACGCGTCCATACTCTGCGTGGCAATCTGCGCATTCATGGTGGTGAAGAAGCCCGGAGACATGACATTCAGCATCTCGAATGGACGCATGCCTATGCCATTGAAGTAGGCCGGCCAGTCAAAGTCCGGCGTCAGCCTGGCCAGTTCCGCGAGCGTCATGATGTGATAACGTTTTGCCGGGTCTCGCAGAACCGTCCGGCTCAAGGAGCCTTGCGCCAGCGCGGTTTCGATGGCCATGACGCTCTGGGCTTCGTTGGCGGCTTTCTCGGGCGTGTCGCCGGCGAGCTGGAACATCTTGCTCATGTGGGCCACGTATTGCTCGCGAATCTTCTGCTGCCCTGGGTTCTGCCGCAGGTAGTAATCGCGATCCGGCAGACCAAGACCTCCCTGGCCGGCTTCCGCGATTTGCCGGGCGGAGTCCTTCTGGTCCTGGCTAACTCCGAACGAGAAGAGTCCGCTGGTGCCATCCCGTATCTCGAGCGTAGCCAGCAGGGCAGCTAATTGGTTCCTGCCGCTCAGCGTGTTGATGGTGTTTAGGGTGGGCTGGAGCGCCGCCACTCCCTTTGTATCGGCGAGCTGCGTATTCATGCAGGCGGCGTAGAAGTCGCCGTATTTCTGTTCCAGCAGAGTCCGCTTTGCGTCCGGATTCGCGGCTGTTTCCAGCTCCCGATAGAGAAGCCACTCATTTCTCTGGGCCAGCTCGTTGAACCGGCCCCACCTGACCTGGTCCGGGGGAATGGGATTGTTTTTTTTCCAGTTGCCGCAGGCGTATTGGTAGAAGTCCGTGCAGGGATCGGCGGTCTTGTCGATACCGCTGAGGTCAAAGCTTTGCGGAGCCTTCGGCTCGGGGGGCGCGGCGGACTTGGATGAGGCCTGGGCTACACTGTTTTGTCCATGCGCAAGGCAGGCACAAAGCAACAGAGCACTGGCGATTCGAACTGACAGCATAGTCTCCTTAGCGGGCAGCAACGCTGCCGTTCTAAAGGCAGCCCTGAATATCTGCCCTACTCAGAATATCTTCACGTGGAAAGTCAGGTACTTCTTGGGGTTCTCGCGAATCGCCGCAATCAGCCCACGCGACTCCGTTAGCGTCTGGTCGAGGTTATTGTAGACAGAAGGGTTGCGCATCAGTTGCCCGATGGTCCCCTCGCCGCTGTCGACCCGGTTCAAGACCGAATCAAGTTTGTCGACCGTGTCTCGCAGTTTGGCCGCGAACTGGGGGTCCTTGGCGATCATGCCCAGGCCGCCTTTGCCGGCATTGATATCGGCAAGGAGTTGGCTTGCAGAGGATACGGACTGGTTGAGGTTGTTGGCCAGCGTCTCGTCTTTCAAGAGCTTGCCGATTGTCCCCTTCCCCTCATCCAAACTGGTGGTCAGCTTGTCCAGCTTCACCACCGTGTCGTTTATATGGTTGTACAGGGTGTCGTCGGCGACCAGCTTGCCGATCGAGCCTTTGCCATTGGCAACGTAATCCACCAGTTGCGACAGCTGGTTCAAGGTAACGATTGCCTTGTTGTAAAGATCAGGATTGTTGATCAACTCGCCGATCGAGCCCTTGGTCGAGTTCAGGGAGTCGGCAAGGTGGTCTACCTTGGCCAGGATGGTATTCAACTGCTCGATCGTTCCCTGACTTGACTTGATGACATCGGAGAGGTTCGGGGTCTCGTTGGTTTGCAGCTCCCCATTGTTCTCAACCGGCGGCCCGACCGCACTTTTGCTGTCGATGTCCACGACCGTGTCGCCGAGAACACCGATGGTCTCCAGACTGGACTTGGAATCCGTATGCACCGCCTGTCGATACTTGGCTCCGACCTTCATCGTCACCTCGACCGGGGTGAGCTTGCGCGCGGGCACGATCTTAATCCCGGTCACGTTGCCGACGGTCACGCCTTCGAGGTTGACTGGAGCGCCCTCTTTCAGTCCGGCGGCATTCTCAAAATAGGAGCGGAGCGTGATCTTCCCGGTGAACATGCCGCCCGTGCTTCCCGTCATGAGAAAGGTGAGAGCAGTCAAGGCTGCCAACGCCACGAGGACCAGAACGCCCACCTTTAGTTGTGACCACTGGACTTCCTGCTGGCTTGGCACAGACCCCCTATATTTGAAGCGAGTGCAGCAGCTTGTTTCCTGCTGGGACTGAGCATATCAAATGGCGCTTTCAGCCGACTTGGCGTGCAAGAGTAAGCGCTTAGCTTTCCATCACAACCATCGCCATGGCCAAACTGCCAGTGTGGGTGAGGGAAAGCGAGATGGTTCGCACGCCGAGTTGCTTCGCCAACAATCCGGCCCGCCCACGAAGCTGCAGAATGGGCGGCCCTCCGGAGGGCCGGTCTACCTGGAACTCACTCCAGGTGACGCCCCGGCTGATGCCGGTACCCAGTGCCTTCGCTGCCGCCTCTTTTGCGGCGAAACGTGCCGCGAAGCTTTCCGCGCTGCCCCGCTTGCGGCTGCAGTATGCAATCTCGCCATCGGTGTAGACGCGCCGGAGAAAGCGGCCGCCGTAGCGTTCGATCGAACGTGCGATCCGCTCGACCTCGATCAAGTCCACGCCAGTGCCGATCAGCATGCTGACCACATTACCATGGGATCACTAATGGTCATCACAGCCCACCCGGAGTGTAACCAGAACGCCTGACGGACGTACCTGTCCCAGCGCTGAAGATTGCCGTTAGGGAGCCGATCAAGACAACCAGCGAGGTATATTCAAAGTTCGCGCACCCGTGCATTTTCACTTTTGGTGTAATCGGGGAAACCGAGCTTGGCGCAGCCGTTCCGTCAAAGAACGGCTGCACATAACCACCGTCTCCCACGCACAGTAAAAGTGAAAATGCTTGAGTGCCATACACATATGTCCGATACGTTTACTGACGAAGTTCTCTACTTGACCGCGCTCTTGCGCGAAGACCAGTCCCTTGTCGTGCCTCGGCTCAGCGGAATCATTCCGGATTGTGGAGCATGGATTCGCAGCCGTTCCTATGTCGAGCCTGGCAGAGCTCGCTTTGTTTTTGAGTTTCCCCGGGACGTCTGCGTGGAAATCTACAGTGCTCTGGTCTCCATCGGGCTCCAACTCACGGATGCTTCCCATCTCCTGTTGACGGAGCTTTGCCGTTGCACTCCGCATCTCTTCGATCCCTCTTCGCGGCAGATCCCGGCGGTGGATGAGGCGACCCTGGACGTCGCCACGCGATATATCTGTTCGCTGCAAATCATCAAGGTGCAACTACAGATCTGGATGGTCACCAAAGAGGATATGGAAACGCAGCTCCGCGACAGCAGCCAATGCTTCGCCGCCTAGAAGCCACTGCGGAAGGCGGAAGTCCCTCAGAGGCTTAAACAGCCTGTAAATCTATTGCTATACACCGCGTCAGCCAGCGTCCACCAGCCCATAGCGACGTTGCCAAGCCTCACGCAGCCGGCTCCACACCTTGCTCTTTTCTTCCTCGGTAACCTCGGCGGCAGCCAACACGAACGACGCCGACTCCACTTTCGCCAGTTCCAGAAGATCCCGGTCGCGTACCAGGTTGGCTACCCGAAAGTCCGGGATACCCGCTTGCCGGGTGCCAAAGAATTCTCCCGGGCCGCGCAGCCGCAGGTCCAGCTCGGCCAGCTCGAATCCGTTCTGGGTGCGCACCATGGCCGCCAAACGCTCCCCTGCCTGGGGTGAGATTTTTCCCCCGGTCATGAGAATGCAATAAGACCTGGCGGTTCCGCGCCCGACGCGGCCACGCAGTTGATGCATCTGCGCCAGGCCAAACCGCTCCGCATGTTCAATCACCATCATGGTTGCATTTGGCACATCGACCCCGACTTCGATCACGGTGGTGGCAATCAGCACATCCAGGTCCCGGCGCTGGAAGCGGCGCATGATGATCTCCTTCTCATCCGCATCCATCCGTCCATGGAGCAGACCGAGGCGCAGACCCTTCAGAGCGCCAGCTTTCAACTCGTGGTACATGTCGGTGGCGGCCTTAAGCGAAGGGAGCGAAGGCTTTTCAAATAGTGAGCCGGAGCTCCCGGCTTTGCCCTCTGCTTTCCGGGCTGGGGCCGCTCCGGCCTCCTGCTCTGGCTCGCCGGCCGCGAAATCCAACTCCGGCTGATCCTCTTTCGCGCCTTCGATGACGGGATAGACCACGTATGCCTGGCGCCCCAGCCGCACCTGTTCCCGCACTTGCTTCCAGACCTCATCCGCCATCTCGTCGGAGACCTGGCGGGTAAGAATGGGAGTGCGGCCAGGGGGCAATTCATCCAACACGCTGAGATCGAGATCGCCATAGAGAGAAAGAGCAAGCGTTCTGGGGATGGGAGTCGCGGTCATTACCAGGACATCCGGTTCGCCGGCGTTGGGCTTCTTCATCAACCGGAAGCGCTGTAAAACTCCGAAGCGGTGTTGCTCATCGACTACCACCAATCCCAACTTGGCGAAATCCACGCTCTCCTCGATCAGGGCATGGGTTCCAATCACCAATTGTGCCTCGCCGCGCGCGATCATCCCGCGGTTGGCACGCTTGCGATCCTCATCGAGCGATCCGGTCAACAGGACCACTTTGTAGCGTTGTTGCGAACGCTCCAGCAGTTTGCGCGCGCCCAGGAAGTGCTGTGTGGCCAGGATCTCCGTGGGCGCCATCAGGGCCGCCTGGTAGCCGTTCTCGATGGCCACCAGCATTGCCTGCAGGGCCACGATGGTCTTTCCCGATCCCACATCGCCCTGCAGCAGCCGACGCATCGGTTCCGGCGCTCGCATATCGGCCACAATCTCGCCCAGGGCGGTTTTTTGCGCCTTGGTGGGATGGAAGGGCAGCACTTGCCGGAGCGCCGCCCGTACCGCATCGTTGGTCTCAAAGGGGATGCCTTGCCGCTGGCGAAATTTTTTCCGCTTCAGCTCCAGGCCTAGCTCGAGGTAGAAGAGCTCTTCAAAAATCAACCGCTTCTGGGCCGGCGTGGTCCAAGACTGAAGTTGGCTCATCGAGGTTCCCGCTTCCGGAAAGTGCGCCCAGCGCAGCGCATCCTCACGGCTGGGCAGCTGCAAGCGGCGGCAAAGGGCCTGGGGAAGGGTCTCGGGGATTCGCCCCTTCAGCTCTTCCAGCACTCGCCAGATCACTCGCCGCTGCCAACGCGAAGCCAGCTTGTTGCCCAACGTCTCATAGACCGGCGCGATGCGGCCTACTTCGAGCAGCTTGGACTCTTCGTCGTCGTGGCCGCCGGGGAGCACTTCCACCTGCGGCTGGATCATCTTGAAGCTATTGCTGCCGCGGGAGGCCTCCACTTTTCCATATAGGGCTACCCACTGTCCGGCTTTGAACCGGTCCTTCATGTAGGTCCCGTGAAACCACATGCATTTCACCTTGCCCAGGCCTTGGCCCACGGTCATCTCAAAGATGGGCATGCGCCGGGTACGCAGCAGAGCCATGCCGCGCACTTCACCGATCAGGCTGGCCATTTCGCCCGGGGTCAATTCCTCGATGGCTTGTGGGCGCAGGCGATCTTCGTAGCGGAAAGGCAGGTGGTAGAGCAGGTCTTCAATGGTTGCGATTCGCTTTTCCAGCAGTGTCTGGGCGATGCGGGGCCCGATGCCCTTGACGAACTGAAGCGACGTTTCCGGAGTCAGCAGCACATCAGCGATGCTATCAGTGGGGATTTGGGGACGGTGCGTGCTGAGCTACAGAGGCGGAGAAACCTGAGGGGAGGACTTTGTCGCGCCACGGGCCAAGGGGTGCCCAAGATCCGTGGTCAGGACAGTGTTTCGGAATGGAACCGCGACGCGGGATCGCGTTTCTTCGCAGCTTCCGGGGCGCGCGGGAGGCACCCGTCCGGCTCTGCCGCTCCGCCCCACAGTCGATGTGCCACCGAAGGCCCACAGCCTGTCTCAGCCAGGTAGAAAGGACCGGATCAGCGGTACTCCCTGGCAACAATGCCGGGACGCCGCTTCTGGGAAGCAGCGTCCAGCATGCAGACGCACTTGGCATCCATGTGCTCAGCCAGTTGGAAAACCTTATCGAGTTTATCCGCCAGGGACGGCCTACTTCCACACTCGTGAGATCCAAGCAGAGAGAGAGAACGCGAAGTTAGAGCAATGTTCTGAGTACTCATAATGCTTACTTGTATACGTCAGCACCGGCGTACCGGAAATGCTTAAAAGGGGGCAGCAAGGTTCCCCATTCGGCCGCCCCTGTGGTTACCTGGGGGTGAGCCGCCTCTTCCCCGGGATACTCATGAGACTGTGTCTGCAATGGTTAGCTGGCGGTGCGGCGCCGGCGCCGATTCCCAGCCTGTAGAATCGCAACGGTGAATGACTCTGCCCAGAAGTTCAGCTACAGCCAGCGGGTCACCGTTGCGGTTGTTCCGCGGCTCGTGGCTTTTCTGTTGCGGGTACTCCACCGAACCTTGCGCTACGAAGTAATTGTGGAGCCGGGGGCCGAACCGGCAACACCGCCGGCTCTTCAAGTCTGGTGTTTCTGGCACCGCTGTCTTATTCCGTGCGCTTGCTACTATCACGCAAGGTTTAAGCCGGCGGTACTGATCAGCCGCAGCTTCGACGGCGAATTGATCGCGCGCACGATCGAACGGCTCGGCTTTCTGACCGCGCGAGGATCAAGCACGCGGTCCGGGGGAAGCGGCCTGCTGGCGCTCGCCAAGGCAGTCGAGCGTGGGCACCCGGCGGTCTTCACCGCGGACGGCCCCCGCGGCCCGCTGTACAAGGTCAAGCCCGGCGCCGTAAAACTGGCCCAGCTGACCGGCTATCCCATCGGCATCTTTTACGCCCATGCGAAAAGCGCCTGGCTGTTGCGCTCCTGGGATCGCTTCATGATCCCTAAACCTTTCTCTCGCGTGGCGATCAGCTGGGGTCGGCATATCGATGTGCCCCAGACCAGCGACCCGATCGTGATCGAAGAAAAGAGGCTCGAGGTAGAAGCCGCGCTGGAACGCGTGCGCCTGAATGCCGAGCGGCATTTTGAACAGTAGTCATGCGATGAACATGCAGTCGCCGTAGGAAAAGAAGCGATAGCCGGCTTGCACGGCGTGCCGGTAGGCGGCCAGCGTGTGGTCTCTCCCGGCAAATGCACTTACCAGCATCAGCAGCGTCGATTGCGGCAAGTGGAAGTTGGTGAGCAGCGCCCCGACCACGCGAAAGCGAGAGCCAGGGGAGAGAAAGATGCTGGTTGTGCCGCTGTGCGGCTCCAGCCTGCCGATATTGGCACAGTGCTCCAGCACGCGCACTGTCGTCGTGCCGGCGGCAACGACGCGCCGGTCCTCGAGCAGCGCCTGATCGACCTCCCGGGCCGTTTCCGCAGGCAGAGAATATCTTTCCGAATGCAGCCGTATCCCGGACACCTCCGGCACCCGCACCGGTTGAAAGGTTCCCAGGCCGACGTGGAGCGTCAAGAAGCGGATGAGAACGCCTCGGGCGCGGATCCGCTGCAGAATTTCAGATGTGAAGTGCAGTCCGGCGGTGGGCGCGGCGATTGAGCCGCGGGGACGCGCAAAGACAGTTTGGTAACGCTCACGATCCAGCGGTTGGTCCTGACGATGGATGTAGGGGGGCAGCGGCACATGCCCCAGAGTCTCCAACCGGGCGAAGAAATCATCCACCGGGGTGAAACGAAGCAGACGTTCGCCGAACTCAACGTCGGCAGCCACCGTGGCCTGCAACAGCTCGCGCCCATCCGGCGCCGCGAAGGCCAGCTCCTGACCCACCGCCATCCTGCGTGCCGGGCGCGCCAGCGCACGCCATTCCCAGTCGCTGACCTGTTCGGTAAGCAGCACTTCCAACTTGCCGATCTTTCCCAGCCGCACCCCAAATAGCCGTGCCGGGATGACGCGGCTGTCGTTCAGCACCAGCACGTCGCCCTCTCGGAGCAACTCAGGCAGCCGGTCAAACCACGAGTCCTGCCATGCTCCGCTCTCGCGGTTCAAGGTGAGCATGCGGCTGCCCCCGCGTTCGGCCGGCGGTTGCTGCGCGATCAGCTCTGGCGGAAGCTCGAAGTCGAAGTCGGAGACCAGCACAGATCCGATTGTATGAAAGTAACAATCATCCGAGGGAAAACGCGGGCAGGTCAACGCGATCCGCGTGTCCTCACGGGCCGCGCAGATTACCTTACCGGGCGGCGGATCATTCGGATCGTGCTTTGGGGGGGCGTTCGGCGGTATCCTCAGGTAGTGAGAAGAGGTCACTATGGGGACAACGACTTATATTCCCGTTGAGGTCTATCTCCGGTCTTCATACGAGCCCGATGCAGACTACGTGGATGGGGAGATCGAGGAACGTCCAATGGGAGAATTGGATCACGCATCCTGGCAGCAGGCGATCGCGACATGGTTTTGGCAGCACAGGGAAGAATGGGGTATTCGTGTCCTGCCGGAGTTGCGGGTCCAGGTCGCTGCGACACGGTATCGCGTTCCTGATGTCACGGTGCTTGACCGCAACCGACCCAGCGAACAGATCATCACGCATCCGCCGATTGCTGTTTTCGAGGTTCTTTCTCCCGAGGACAGCTTGCAGCGTCTCAAGCGAAAACTAGAAGACTACCGGGCAATGGGTATCCCGGAAATCTGGGTGATCGATCCCCAGGACAGCACCTTTTATCGATATGAAGACCTGCAGCTCCTGCGCAACGACTCCTTCTCCCACGCCGAAAAGGGGATCGTGTTTGACATGAATCTGCTTAAGAATCTGCTCGACTGAAGAGCCGGCGGGGCATCAGCAGCCCGGCGGGTGCCCGGGAACCGGGTTTCGCTATAAACTCGTCAGACGATGGCCTCGCCGACCAAATCTTCCCCGCAGTCAACAATGCCGGAGCCAAAAAAGCCCGCTGTCTTCCTGCTGGACGCGATGTCATTTATCTTTCGCGCCTATCACGCGATGCAGCGGCAGCGCCCCATGTCCACGCGCAGCGGCGTGCCTACGGCCGCCACCTTTGTCTTCGTCAACATGATCAACAAGCTCCGCCGCGACTTCCAGCCGGAGTATTTTGCCGCCGTCTTCGACCTGAGCGCTCCCGTCTTTCGCGATGAACGTGCGCGCAGCATAGGCACCGTGCGCAAGTGGAACATCAAGACACAGAGCTTTGACGAGCTCGACTATGCCGGATACAAAGCGAACCGCAAGGAGATGCCCCCGGACCTGGCGCAGCAGTTGCCATACATCCGCCGTTCGCTGGAGGCCTTTCGCATCCCCATCCTTCAATCCGAGGGTTTCGAGGCCGACGATGTGATCGGCACGCTGGCGCGGCAGGCTGCGGAAGAAGGCCACGATGTCTTTGTGGTTTCGAACGATAAGGACATGCTGCAACTGGTCACCGGACAAATCAAGGTGCTCAATCCGGTCAAGGACAACCTCATTCTCGATCGCGAGAAAGTGGTCGAGGTACTGGGAGTGGCGCCGGAGCAGGTCATCGACGTGATGGCTTTGCGGGGAGATTCCATCGACAATATTCCGGGCGCTCCGGGAATCGGAGACAAGGGCTCGGTCGAGCTGATCCAGCAGTTCGGTAGCGTCGAGTCGGTGCTTGACCATGCCTCCGAGGTCAAGCGCAAAACCTATCGCGAATCGCTCGAGAACAATCGGGAGACGGTCTTGCTCAGCAAGGAGCTGGTGACCATCCACTGTGAGGTGCCCGTTCCTCTCGAGCTCGAAAACATGCGCACGCAGGCGCCGGATGTGAGCGCGTGCCGTGCTCTTTTCAACGAGCTTGAATTCACTACCATGCTTAAGGAGCTGGCACCGGAAGAGCAAGCGACACCGCTCTCCGTCATCCTCGATCCGTCACCGGAAGAGATCAGCCGCTTTCGCTCGTTGGCACTCCACCAAGGCTTCGCGCTGGCCTTCGACACTTCGCTGCTGGAGGTTGCATCGGAACAGGTGGGGGAGGCGGAGAGCGAGGCGATTGAGGAGGAAGAGCCGCAGCTGAAGACCATGCCGCTCGGCCTGTTCGATGAACCCCAACAGGCTGCCGGCCAGAAACCCGCCCCCAGGGGATTGAAGATCGCGGTCTCCGCCGAGCCGGGCCGGGCACTCGTTTTTTGTTTGGATGCGGCGGCCCTGGGCCCGCACGATCACGCTGGCGGACCTGACGAACCGGAGGCTCTGCGCGTGCTGCGCCTGCTGCTGGCAGACGAGCAAACACCAAAGACGCTGCACGATCTGAAGGCCGCGCTGCGCATTCTAGGGCCGCATGGGGCAGGTCACGGCTTGCGCCTGGCGGGGCCGGTCGATGACCTGATGCTCTTTTCCTATCTCATCAATCCAACCCACACGACGCACCCCCTGGTCGATGTCGTCGCGCGCTTCAGCAGCCGGGCGCTGCCGGGACCGGGTGATGATCTGCTCCCCGAATCGGCGCACGCCATCCGTGCCCTCGCGCCGGTGCTCAAGGAAGACGTGGAGTCATTGGGAGCCGGGCAGGTGTATCGCGACATCGACTTGCCCCTGGTTCCGGTCTTGCTGCGGATGGAGGAGGCCGGCGTGCGCATCGATCGTGCGGTGCTTTCCGGGATGGGGGAACGGCTCACGGTGGAGATGCACCGGGTGAGCGAGCAGATCTTCGAGGGCTCCGGTCATCGTTTCAACATCAATTCACCCAAGCAGCTGGGAGATGTGCTGTTCAACAAAATGCACCTGCCCAAGCCCATGAAATACGGCAAGGGAAAGGTGGTCTCGACGGCCGTCGATGTTCTGGAAGAGCTGGCGGAGCATAACGAGGTTCCACGCCAGGTGTTGCAATACCGGCAGCTGGCCAAGCTCAAGTCCAACTACATTGACTCATTGCCGTTGCTGGCCGATGCCGAGGGCCGCGTCCACACCACGTTCAATCAGGTGGGCACGTCCACTGGCCGCCTGTCTTCTACTAATCCGAACCTGCAAAATATTCCCATCAAGACGGAGCTGGGGCGGGAGATCCGCGCGGCGTTCATCGCGGCACCGGGAAATTTGCTCATCTCGGCGGATTATTCCCAGATCGAACTACGGCTGATGGCGCATTTCTCCGAAGACCCTCTCCTGGTGCGAGCTTTTGCCGAGGGACAAGACATTCATACCCTGACCGCCTCGGAAGTATTCGGCATCGCGCCCGAAGCGATGGACAAACAAACGCGCGACCGTGCCAAGGCCGTCAACTTCGGCATCGTGTACGGAATCTCTCCCTTTGGATTGGCGCAGCAACTGGGCATTGAGCAGAACGTAGCCAGGCTTTACATCGAGACTTATTTTGCGCGCTACAGCGGGGTGCGCAGCTACATCGATCGGCTGCTTGAAGAGACGCGCAGAGAACAACGGGTCCGCACGTTGTTCGGCCGCGTTCGCCCGATTCCCGACATGCAGAGCCGCAACGCGAATCTGCGAGGCTTTGCGGAACGCACAGCGGTGAATACTCCTCTGCAGGGTACCGCGGCGGACCTGATCAAGATTGCCATGATCCGCATCGACCGCCGTCTCAGGGAAGAAAAGTTTGAGGCGCAAATGACGCTGCAGGTGCACGACGAGCTCCTCTTCGATGTTCCGGAGAAGGAGGTTGAGCAAGTAAAGCAATTGGTGCGGCATGAGATGGAGACGGTGATCGAACTGAAAGTGCCGATTGTGGTCGACTGCGGCGCGGGCCCGAATTGGCGCGATATGAAGTAACGTTCGGGCCTGCATTGGGGCATAAGCGAAGCGCTGGGTGCCCCACGTTCGCACCAGCGTACCCGGATTTCCTGTTACGCGACATCAGACAGGTCCGCGTGTGCGGCTTTCATTAAGGAAA
>PLZN01000544.1 GCA_003152195.1 Acidobacteriaceae bacterium | reverse complement strand
CCCAATTCCTCTCAGCACTGTGCGGCATGGCTAAAGGCCATGCCCTGATACAAAGCCAATGTCTTTTCCCGCCAGATCCTACCCCCCGATGGAATGATCGAACATGATTTTGTGTCCGGAGCCGCCTTCGGCCCGGAAAAATGTAGAAACTCCAGGGCCCAGCACGAAGTGCTGGGCTACTTCAAGAAAATTGTCCAGTCCCGCGGAGGGACGGCTGAAATCTGCACCATGCAACCGCCTCCCGTGGCGATTGAGCATTATCAGAGTTGGTATAAGCAAACCGTTCAGCCCGCTATGACCACATCACACCAACTCTGACAATGCGCTGACAACTACCCAGTTTTGTACACGTATACTAAACTCCTGGCGAGAGATTGATCGTGATGGTCTCGACGTCAGGGAGTGGCCTGTTGGCTGCTTTTCCGGCTCACTGCACTGGCTCCAAAAACTCCAAAAACAAATCGAGAGTGTATGCAAATCATCACCACGGCTACGGCCTATCCTCCACACTATTTCTTGCAGGAGGAGGTGGTCGAAGCGCTTAAGACCCAATGGGAAGATGGACTGGAAAATGCCGCAGTGCTGGAAAGGCTGCATTACCGGACAGGTGTTGCAGGCAGATACTTTTCCCGTCCGTTGGAAGAGTATCCCGGCCTTGACACCTGGGGTAAGACCAACGACGTCTGGATCGAGACCGCGGAGCAATTGGGTGAGCAGGCGATCGATTGTGTGCTCCGCAAGGCAGGCGTGGATCGAAAGCAGATCGGCGCTCTATTTTTCGTCTCCGTCACCGGAGTATCAAGCCCCTCGGTGGATGCCCGCCTGGTGAACCGGATGCGGCTTTCGCCGCGGATCAAACGCAACCCCATCTTTGGATTGGGTTGTGTTGCCGGGGCAGCGGGCCTGGCGCGCGCCGCCGATTACGTGCGCGCCTATCCCGATCAGATTGCGGTGCTGCTTTCCGTCGAGCTCTGTTCCCTTACCTGGCAGCGGGACGACTTCACGGTGGCCAATTTGATTGCCACCGGTCTCTTCGGAGACGGCGCAGCGGCGGTCCTGGTGGCAGGGGACCAAGTGAA
Organism: Acidobacteriaceae bacterium; assembly: GCA_003152195.1. Lineage (GTDB taxonomy): Bacteria > Acidobacteriota > Terriglobia > Terriglobales > Acidobacteriaceae > PALSA-350. The sequence goes on along the minus strand of PLZN01000544.1, from coordinate 14,663 downwards.
GCTCACGGGGCCGAAAATTTTGGGGAGTGCATGCTCCTTCTACCCTGATACCGAGGACGTGATGGGCTGGAAGATCTCTGAGAAGGGATTTCAGGTTGTGCTTTCGCCCCACGTTCCGGCAGTCGTAAGAGAAAATCTGGGACGCGATGTGGACGCCTTTCTCGCCCAGCACGGCATGACGCGCGATCAGGTTGACTCCTGGATCATGCATCCCGGCGGCCCTAAGGTGCTTGAGGCCGTGGCGGATGCGCTGGGCCTGAACAATGGTGAGCTGGAGCTTTCATGGGGCGCGCTGCAGCGGGTAGGCAACCTGTCCTCGGCCTCGGTGCTCGTAGTGCTGGATGAGGTGATGACCCACCGGCGCCCGAAGCCAGGAGCGCGAAGCGTCTTGGCGGCGATGGGTCCGGGATTCTGCTCGGAGATGTTGCTGCTGGAGTGGTAGACGATTAGAGAGTCCAGGAGTGGTCAAGTGATCCGCTGTGACGCACTGATTGTCGGAGGGGGTCCTGCAGGGTTGGCAGCCGCGATCGCACTGCGGCAAAAGGGTTTGGATGTTCTGCTCGCCGACGCCCTGCGGCCGCCAATCGATAAGGCTTGCGGCGAGGGCCTGATGCCCGATGCGCGGAAGGACTTGGCCGCGCTCGGCATCTCGACTTCGGAGCAGGATGGCGCCAGCTTCGACGGCATCGCCTTTCTTTCCCCGCGACACCAGGTGGCGGCACACTTCGAGCGCGGTAGCGGCATTGGCATCCGCCGCTTGCAACTTCACTCGCTGCTGGTTGCGCGATGCCAGGAACTGGGCGTGCGGTTGGCCTGGGGCAGCCGGGTGTTGGTGTCGGATGGGCGGCCACTGCTCCTCGATAGCAAACGCTGTGTCTACCGCTACGTCGTCGGCGCGGATGGCCAATCCTCCCGCGTGCGCCAGTCGATTGGCCTGGGCCAGGGAACGACAATCAGCCGGCGCTTCGGCACCCGCTGTCATTACCGCATCAAACCCTGGAGCCGAATGGTGGAAGTGCACTGGGGGGAACTCGGCCAAGCCTACATCACACCCGTCGGCCCGCAGGAGATCTGCGTGGCTATCGTCGCCAGCGATCCGGTCGTGAGGATGGAGGCAGTCCTCGCCGGCCTGCCCGCGTTGCAGGCGCACCTGCAGGGCGCGGCCAAGCTGAGCACGGTGCGAGGAGCGCTGACGACCACCCGCAAGCTGCGCCGCGTGACCGCCGGCAATGTAGCGCTCGCGGGCGACGCGTCCGGTTCCGCCGACGCCGTCACCGGGGAGGGAATTGCGCTGTCCTTTCGCCAGGCCCTTTTGCTGGCCAAAGCCATTGCGGTGGACGATCTCGGCATCTATGAGGCCGGCCATCCCGCCATTCTGCGCATGCCGCATCTCATGTCCAGAGTCATGCTTCGCCTGGACGCGTGGCCGTGGTTCCGGGATAGTGCTCTGGGTTTGCTTTCGGCCCAGCCGCAGTTGTTTGCCCACCTGCTCAGAATGCATCTCGGCGAGCGGTCTCTCGGAGACTTCATGCTTCGCGGCGCGCCTGCGCTCGGGTTGCGGCTCTTGCTTGCTCCGGCGGCCAAGCACATGCCATCCGGGGAACTGGCACACAGCATTTTTACTATGGGTGTAGTCGGGGAAACCGAACTGAATGCTCAGAGCCGGGGACGTTGAGAAAGTTGCGTATGGCAATCAAGCGTGGCAATGTGGTTTCCTGCATCATCGCAGCTCTGGTCATCCTCAACGCTCAGCTTGCCCACGCACAGAACAAGAGCCTGAAGGTTCTCCCGGACCCGGCACAGACCGAGATCCGGTGGAAGCTGACCGGCTTGCGCGCGACCCATGGCACGTTCAAGCTGAAGAGCGGCGAGTTCCTGTTCAACCCGGCTATAGGCGTGGCCGAAGGGGAGATTCTGGTCGACGCAACCACCGGCGAGAGTGGAAACGCGGCCCGCGACAAAAAAATGCAGAACGAGGTGCTGGAAAGCAACCGATATCCCGCCATCTTCTTCCATCCAACCCGAATGAAAGGGGCTTTCAAGGCTGGAGAGGGAATGCAGGAGTTGGTCGGGGAAGGCACCTTCACCATTCACGGAGCGGATCATCCGATGAACTTGCCGCTGAAAGTGCAGATTGCCGGGAACATGGTCACCGCAACCACGCAATTCACCGTTCCCTATGTCGATTGGGGAATGAAGAATCCCAGTAAATTCCTGCTCAAGGTTGGCAAGCAGGTGGAAATCGAGGTGACCGCCAAAGGAACGCTCAAACAAGTGGAATAGCAGCTTATGGACGCACCCACACCGTTAGGACCCAGATTGGTAACCCGAGCGCCACGGCCTGATGCGCACCGCTGTTTGTGGGCACCCCGGCCTTCTACATATAGAAGATTTTAATGGCGTCCCAAGCGTAAATTCCGACGATCGTTGCGGTCAAAATGCTGGTGACGCCGGTAAAAATCTTTAGATATGGCTGGATTTTAGCCAGCTTGCGAATGATCGCATCATTCTCCTTATGCTGACGTTCGGAGATATCGTCCAGAAACAACTGGTCGTCCTCGTAGCGGGTGATGGTGCCGCGGTAGAGCAGCAGAAGCAACAGAGAACATGCGAATACCGCCCAAACTATCCACAAAGCGGGAACAACATGCATAAGAACCTCCCGTAGTTGGTTCAAGCAGTCCCCAGATACCGAGCGGGTCCGGAGCTGGCGGGCTCGGAGGGTAGGAGGGGCCGTACGGAACAGGACTATAGTCCTTGCGAGGGTCCGTTGCCCAGCAATTTCTGGTTTACCGCGCGGATTCCTGTACCCGGATTTCCTGCATAGCGGCACTAGCCAAGGCCGCATGCAGTGCGGTGGCCCCACCAAACTCAACAGGAAATCCGGGGGCAACCCCGTCGCATTTTGGAACGATCTCAGTCTGTGAGTAATTCGCCTCCCGAAGCGTCGTTTCCGATGGTCCACGTAGTTCAGAGTAGTTGAGGAGCAAGAACCAATGAACGGCAAAGGTCAAATGTTCGTCCCTGCGCTACCGTGTGTTTTGGCGATGTCAGCCGTCGTCAGTATGGCGTTCCTGGCCTCCTGCAACAACAATCCGCCCTCCGGCGAAAAACTGCAGCAACAGGCGGCCCAGGCAACCGAGACCGCGAAACAGGATTCGAAGGAGGCTCTTGCGCAAGCCCGGGTGGTTGCGAATGAAGCGGAGCAGAAGGTGAATGACGTCGCCGCAGGGGTAAAGCAGGGTATGCATAGTGACAGCGCGCCTGCCGGCCAGACCCGGATTGACCTGAATAACGCCTCGGACGCCGATCTGGCCTCTCTACCGGGTATTTCCCCAGCCAAAGCGAGAGAAATCATCCGACACCGGCCCTACTCCTTCTCTCATGAGCTGGTGAAGGTTGGGTTGCTCTCCGAAAAGCAGTTTGACGCCATCGCTCCCAGGGTTACTGTTCGGTAACGGGTGGCACCCAACCTGAGTCGCCGGCAGGGGCAAAAGCATCTACTAAATAGCAGATTCCGGCTTGTCCTGACCCCGGTATCCGGCCTACACTTAGAAGAACACAGCCTCAAATGGAGACAAACAGATGTCAAGCGTCGCCGAACCAGTAACAAATCTCAATCCCGTGGCTATGCCTCTGACGCTTTCGCCTCAGGCGGTCGCAAAGGTCCACGAAATCATGGCAACCCAGGATCCGTTGCCGGCGGGCCTCCGCATCGGCGTGGTGGGTGGTGGTTGCTCCGGGTTTCAATATTCCATGTCGTTCGAAAATCAGGCAGGCATGATGGACAAGGTCTTCAAGTTCGACGACCTGAAGGTCTTCGTCGACGCGACCTCGCTAATGTACTTGAATGGCTGCGTGGTCGATTATGTTGAGACTCTGGAGGCGGCTGGGTTCAAGTTTGACAATCCAGTGGTGAAGAGCACCTGCGGGTGCGGATCCTCCTTCAACGTCTAGGTTGTTCTGCAGGCGTTGGGTTTCGAGAACTGCGAAAGGCTCNNCCGGATTTCCTACTATGCGGCGCCACCAATGACCGCGTGTGCGGCTTTCATTAGAGAAAGCCGCATGAAGTTCGCCAACGCAGCCAAGCCCGACAGGAAATCCGGGTAGCGCAGTGGACCTGCGGTTCTCTCAACCGGCCTCTGCTCTGGATGGAAACTCCACCGTAACCTTTGTCATCCCGACCGGAGCATAGCGAAGTGGAGGGATCTGCGGTTCCCCCCTCCTGGTTCGCTCCCACGCGGAACTTTAGGTTCGGGCCAGATTTCCTACAATATTTCGGACTGATTCCCGTCTTCACGGTAGGCGCATAAAATGCCGAGCTTGGATCAGATAACGGCGGAGCAAGACCAGCTGATCGCTCAGGCGATCGAGAAAGATGGATCGCGTCTTCGAAGCTATATCCGCGGACGGGTCGTCGATCAGGATTCCACGGAGGACATTCTTCAAGAGGTTTTCTCCGAACTGATTGAGGCGTACCGGCTGGTGAAGCCAATCGAGCAGGTAAGCGCGTGGTTGTTTCGCGTAGCCAAGAATCGGATCATCGATAGCTTTCGTGGAAGGAAGCTTGCATCGCTCAGCCAAGCGGCGTATGGCGGCGAAGATGACATGGCCGTTCCGCTGGAAGATCTGCTTCCGTCGCCGGAGAGCAGCCCAGAGGCCGCCTATGCCCGGAGAGTATTGCTCGGCGAGCTTGACGAAGCGTTGGCGGAGTTGCCGGAAGAACAACGCTCGGTTTTTATCGCCCACGAGTGGGAGGGTTACACCTTCAAGGAACTAGCGGCGGAAACCGGAGTGAGCGTCAACACGTTGTTGTCGCGCAAGCGTTATGCGGTGCTTCATCTGCGCCAAAGACTGCAGTCGATCTATGACGAATTTGTAAAGAAATGAGGGAAAAGATGAAAGGAAAATGGGTGTATAGGGGAATCAAGATCGCCTTGATTGTAACCGCGGCGATTGCAATATTCGGGTTTCTTGTGAAAGGTCTATGGAATGGGCTCATGCCCCCCATCTTCGGCTGGCACTCGATCACATTCTTGCAGGCCATCGGGATCCTGCTGCTGAGCAAAATCCTCTTTGGAGGGTTCCGAGGGAGAGGTGACATGCGCTGGCGGCACCGGATGGGAGAACGATGGGAGAAGATGTCTCCGGAAGAACGGGAAAAATTCAGCCGGGGCATGAGAGGGTGTTTTGGTCGCCGGGAATTCCAACCCGAGGAGCAGAAGAGCTGAGGTGAAGATGAAGCCAGAACGCAACGAATATACGGCCGCGGAGTCGCACGCCCACCTGCAAAGCGAGAACTCCAGGTTGCAGCGATTGGTGGCCGAGCTGCTGGTTAGAAACCAGCAGCTTCGCGAGGAGCTGGAAGCCGCGAGCCGCAGTGAAAAGAGGCATCCATCCGCCACACTTGACTCAACGCAGGCTCCCTTGACGTATCACACCGGCAACCTCTCCACACGAATCGTCACTGCGCGCTTGCGCACCTGATTCGCCGCCGCCCGTTCCCTGCGCAAGCCTTTCCTCGGAACGGGGCTTGTTGTTCCCGAGGTGAGATAGTTGCTATGCTCAGGCTGCGTATATGCCAACCATGCCTAGCTCATCGATGCGACGCGGATACATCGCTCTTGTTGTGATTCTGTTGATGGCCGTAGCGGCCCTGGCGCAGCAAACGGACACTGCGGCCCCTGCGCAAAAGCTGCCGATTTGGGCTTATCCAGGGTTTCCTCCCAGCCCCCCAGCAGCAGCCGGCCCTAAGGGCGCCGAGCACGTCCCAGGCAGCACGGCAAGCTACACCGCGGCGCAAATTGGGGATCTCTTCGTAGTTCCAGATTGGTTTCCAAAGGCGCATCCGCCTATGCCGGAAGTCGTTTCAAATGGCCGTAAGCCAGGCGTCTTCGCCTGCGGTCATTGCCATCTGCCGAATGGCCAGGGGCGGCCGGAAAACGAGAGCGTTGCCGGCCTTCCCACAGCCTACATCGTTCAGCAGATGGCGGATTTCAAGAATGGCCTGCGTAAAAGCTCCGATCCGGGAATGCTCTCGGTAACCAACATGGTGCTGTTGTCCAAGTCAGTCACCGGCGATGATGTGAAAGCGGCCGCCGACTATTTTTCTTCCATCAAGCTGAAGCCGTGGATCCGCGTCATCGAGGTCGAGAACGTGCCCAGGACGAGGATCGCCGGAGGAATGCTGGTGCTTGCCGATGGCGGGGGTACCGAACCGATCGGGGAGCGCGTCATCGAGGTGCCGGAGAATCTGGAGAGGACTGAGTTGCGCGATCCCACATCAGGGTTCATTGCCTACGTACCGAAGGGAAGCCTGGAAAAGGGAAAGCTCCTGGTAACGGCGGGTGGCAATGGAACCACGATGCAATGCACCATGTGCCATGGCCAGAACCTGCAGGGAATGGGAAACGTCCCTTCGATTGCGGGTCGCTCGCCTAGCCAGATGACTCGACAAATCATTGATTTCCAAACGGGCGCGCGCAATGGCTCGTTGGCTCCGCTGATGAAAGGCGTTGTCACCAAGCTCACCATCGAAGATATCGTAGCCATCACGGGATATTTGGCGTCACAGGCTCCCTGAGACGGCTATCGCTCCAGACGCAGGCCCGTATATTTTTCGACCGCATCCAGGTTGATCGAAACGCCGAGACCCGGTCCGTTGGGCACGGGCAGCATTCCATCGCCATCCAGCTTCCATGGATCTTCCACAATGTCGTCAATGAACGGGGAGCCGGTCAGATATTCAACCAGTTCAGTGTTCTGGCATGCGGATGCCAAGTGGAGATCTGCAGCCAGGCCCAATGCCGTATTCCAGCCGTGGGGAACGAAGCGGACGCCGCTATCCTCCGCCATCCAGGCGATCCTCCGCTCTTCGCTTATGCCCCCGACCTTGGTCACATCCGGCTGAACGATATCGAAGGCGCCATTTTGCAGCCACGGAATAAACGATTGACGCCGCGTTAAAACCTCGCCGCCGGCGATGGGCAAGCGCGAATTTTTCCGCAAAAGTATGTAGTCCGGCAAGTTGTCCGGAGGCAGCGGTTCTTCAAACCACTCCACATCGTAGCTGGCCAGCATGTCCGCTGTCCGCAGTGCCCACTTGTATCCCTGCCTCCAAAAGGCATCACTCGCTCCGGCATCAACCATGAGCAACGCTTCGCTTCCCACGGCTTCGCGAGCAGCGCGAACGATCTGCTCGTCCAGCCCATTGCTTCGCCGTCCAAACGGTCCCCAACCGATCTTGAAGGCGCGAAAACCCTGCCCTTTGACGGCGCGCAGGTGTTCCGCCAACGGGTCAGGCTCCTGCATGAGTAGCGACGCATAGGGAAGAACACGTTCCAGGTAACGTCCGCCTAGCAGTCTGCCAACCGGTTGTCCGGTGATTTTTCCCAGAATGTCCCACAGCGCGATGTCGATTCCGCTGATGGTGTGGGTGATACTCCCGCCGCGTCCCATCCAGAACGTGTTCGCGTGCAGTTTCTCGCTGACGCGCTGCGGTTCCAAAGGATTCTCTTGAGCGAACAGCGGCTCTAAAACACGCAAGGCGCCTTGAACCAAAAGGTCGCTGGTAAAAGCTGAACCCCAACCGGTAACTCCCTCATCGGTATAAACAGCAATTAAGGTGTGGATACAATCGTCGGGCTTTATTTCGTTCGACCACCCACCTTCCGGTGTACTGCCGCGCAAGCCCGCCGCCTTGATCGCTGTAATCTTCATAATTTCCGTCGGACGAAACCCGCTCCTTGTATTGTGTCCCATAAACAAATCTGGGGGTGCCCCACCCTTCGCTTTTTGAAGGGTGGGATCCACTGCTGCCGGATCGCAGCTCCAGGCGTGCAGAGAAATCCGGGGGGATGAGGCACCCGCGAACACTATAGTTGAGCGGGTTCTGCCGGCCGTACTGTACGGGGCGGCTTGCGGCTGAAAACCTCCAGACCAGACTTAACAATCACATAAAGCACTGGAATGAAGATGAGATTCAGGATCGTCGAAAGCAGCATGCCCCCGACCACCGTGGTGCCTACAGAACGCCGTCCCAGCGCGCCGGCTCCGGTGGCAAAATATAGTGGCAGCACGCCGAGGATGAAGGCAAACGAAGTCATCAGGATAGGCCGCAGACGCAGCTCGGCGGCTTCAATCGCGGATTCGAAGATCGACTTGCCTTGCCCACGGATCTGCTCCGCGAACTCAACGATCAGGATGGAGTTCTTCGCCGAGAGCCCGATGAGCATCACCAGACCGATCTGGCAGTAGACGTCATTGGCCATACCGCGCAAGGAAACCAATCCCAACGCTCCGAGCACCGCCGTCGGCACAGCCAGCAGGATGATGAAGGGAAGAGCAAAGCTCTCGTACTGCGCGGAGAGCGTGAGGTAAACCACCAGCAGTCCCAGGCCAAAAATGAGCACGGCCTTGCCTCCCGCTTCGATCTCTTCCAGCGAGAGTCCGGTCCAGGAGTAGGTCATGCCCTGGATCATGTTCTTCTTGGCCAGAGCTTCCATGGCCGCCAAGCCTTCTCCCGTGCTGTAGCCGGGAGCGGCAGAGCCATCGATCTCTGCCGACCGGAATAGGTCGTAGTGGGTGATAACCTGCGGTCCGGAGGACTGCGCGATCGTCACCAGGTTGTCAAGCGTGACCATTTGTCCGGAGTCGGAACGCACGTAAAACTTTCGCAGATCGCCCGGGGTCATGCGAGCGGACTGTCTGGCTTGCACGTAAACACGATAGGACCGGTTGTTGTAGTTGAAATCGTTGATATAGGCCGAGCCCATGAACACGCTCAACGTGGAGCTGATCTGGCTGAGCGACACCCCCAGCGCCTTCGCTTTTTCACGGTCGATCGAAATCAGCAGTTGAGGATCGTTCGCTGTGTAGCTGGTGTAAAGGTTGACCAGCTTTTTGTCCTGACGGCTGGCTCCAATGATCTGGTGGGCGACGCGATCAAGATCGGCCAGCGTGTTACGGCCGAGGTCTTGCAGTTCAAAGGCGAATCCGCCGAACGTGCCCAGGCCCTGAATGGCCGGCGGTTCGAAGATAGCCACGATCCCCCCGGGCACGGCGAAGAGCTTGGGGGCAAGATCGGCGAAGATCTCCGCGGCCGAGTGGCCTTTGCCTTTGCGTTGATCAACGGAAATCAACGGAACAAAGATCAGGCCGAAGTTGGAGGAGCTGCCCCCACTCTGGCTGAAGCCCATGATGGCAAACGTTCCATAGACGTCCTTGTTCTGCCGGATGATGTTGACCGCCTTATCAGCCACGTCGCTGGTGTAGGTGAGTGAAGCGCCCGGCGGCGTCTGCACAATGCACATCAGATAATTCTGGTCTTCCGTAGGCAGGAAGGCGGTGGGCACGTGGGTATAAAGATAGACCGTTCCTGCCAGGCCGCAGATAAAGAGCACAAGTACCACATAGCGCAACCGCAACACCTGGCGGATCATTGTGCCATAGAGAAGCGTCGTCTTGTGGATGGCGCGATCGATGAGTCCAAGCAGGCCGCGTTTGTGCTTCTCCCCGCANNCCGCGCTGGTGACCTCGGCCATGGCTACGGAGGTCGCCGTGTGCGGGTCGGAGTGGTCGTCGTTGATATGGCGCTGCACATTCTCGATCACCACAATGGCATCGTCCACCACCAGGCCGGTTGCCAGCGTGATGCCGAACATGGTCAGCGAATTGATAGAAAATCCAAAGATCTTGATGAAGGCGAAGGTGCCGATCAGAGAGACCGGTATGGTGATGGCCGGGATGAGGGTTGCGCGCCAGTCGAGCAGAAAGAGAAAGATGACGATAATGACAATAACGATCGCTTCGCCCAGCGTTTGGACGACTTCCCGGATGGAATCGCCGATGACCGTGGTGGTGTCGAAAGGTATTTGGTACACCAGGCCGGGCGGGAAAGATTTAGCCAGTTGGTCTAACTCTGCCTTGGCTTGCCGGTCCACCTCGAGCGCGTTGGCATTGCTGAGCTGCTGCACGCCGATACCAACCGCGTCGTGGCCGTTATAGTTAAGATTGACGGAATACGTCTCCGCGCCCACTTCGGCGTAGCCAACATCCTTCAACTGAACGATGCCGCCGGTGCCATTCTTGACGATGATCTTGTCAAACTCTGCCGGCTGCGAGAGCCTTCCCACGACGCGGACGGGAATCTGGTAAGTCTGCTTCTCATCGGAGGGTGGCTGGCCCACCTGGCCGGCTGGGATCTCAACGTTCTGCTCCGCCAGCGCGTTGGTCACGTCGACGCTGGTCAGGCCGCGAGCGGCGAGACGTGCGGGATCGAGCCACAGACGCATGGCATATCTACGCTCGCCGAAGATGACGACATCGCCCACCCCGGGGATGCGCTTGAGCGCGTCTTTCACATAAACGTCGAGGTAGTTGCTGATGAAAAGATCGGAATAGCGATTGTCAGGAGAAAAGAAGGCTGCCCCGAAAACGAAGTTGGAGTTCGCCTTGGTAATCGTGACTCCCGTGCTCGTAACCGCCTGCGGCAGCCGGCCCTGCGCGGCCGAGACGCGATTCTGTACGTCGACGGCGGCGATGTCCAGGCTATAACCCGTTTGGAAGGTCGTGGTAATGGCGCTGGAACCATCGTTGGAACTGGTAGAGGAGATGTAGCGCATGCCTTGCACGCCATTGATTTGCTGTTCCAGGGGAATGGTTACCGCCGACTCCACAACCTGGGAGTTTGCACCCACGTAGTTGCTGGTTACGGTAACCTGCGGCGGCGCCAATGTCGGGTACAGGGAAATTGGGAGTGTCGGAATGCAGACGGCTCCGGCAAGGATAATCAGCAGGGCGCAGACAGTTGCAAACACCGGCCGGTGGATAAAAAAATCAACCAAGAGAACGCTCCCTTTCGCAAGCACAGCCGAAGTGCCGGCCCATACGTATTTGTCATCCCGACCGAAGTGGAGGGATCTGCGGTTCTTTTCACCCTAGGTTAATTTGCCTCAGGGGCTGCGTTTGCCTACTAACTTTGTCATCTCGACCCGGGCAGCAAAAACTTTGTCATCCCGACCGGAGCTAAATTTGTCATCCCGGCCGAAGTGGAGGGACCTGCGGTTCAGCTACTAGCCCAACGGCTGCACCGGAGCGCCATCCATCAGGAACTGCGTTCCCGACACGATGACCTTGTCTCCGTTTTGGAGCCCACTCAGCACCGCATAGTTATTGCCCACCGTGTCGCCCACCGAGATGGGCCGCTGCCGGGCAAAGTACTTGCCGCCCTGGTTTGTGGCCACGTACACAAAGGTCTGGCCCCCCAGCCGTGTGACCGCCAGCACGGGTACCACCGGGATGGACGATGTCGTCCAGATCACCCGCGCTTTAATCTGTTGCAAATTCCGCAGCTTGCCCAGGTCCGCATGGACGGGCGCTTTGGCGAGAATCCCCTGCAGTTGGTCATCCACCTGGGGAGAAACGAAATCAATCGCGGTGCGCTCCAGATGGTTCCCCTGGTTGTCCAGAATATCCACCGGCAACCCTTTGCGGATCTGCGAGACGCGTTCGGTCGGAATGTAGATATAGGCTTCCAGGTCGCGGTTTTCATCCACGGTCGTGAGCAGGGTCGTGGCGGAGACGTAGTCGCCCAGGTGTACCGGGACATCCCCCACGATGCCGTCGAAGGGCGCCGCGATGTGGTAGTAGCCCAGCTGCTTCTGCTGGCTGAGCGTAGTCGCGACGGTGGACTCGTAATCGGCCTGGGAATTTTTGTAAGCCTGCTCCGCCTGGTCGAAGGCATCGCGGCTGGTCACTCCCTGTTCGAAGAGTTTGCGTTGCCGCTCCACTTCAATCTTGTTGTACTCGAAGACCGCGAGCTTTTGCTGCTCCGTCGCGTGGGAGGACGAAACCGTCGCCTCCTGCTTGGCGGGATCGATTTCCATCAGTATCTGCCCGGCGCGCACGTGGTCTCCGGAGTGGGCATAAAGCTTGACCAGGTTGCCGTCGACCTGGGGATTGATAGTGGCCGAGCGCCGCGATTTGATGGTCGAGACATATTCATCGTATTGCGGAACGGGAGCGGCCGCGATGGTTTCAGTCTGTACGGGCATCGCCTGCGGCGCGGCTTGCGGCGGCGCAGTCTTGGCGCAGGCGCTGAGCGCCAGCACGGCGAGGGGTAGCAATTGCGGGATCCAAACGGGAAGCCTTCTCAAAACGAAATCCTCAGATGAAAGAATGCTGCAACTTGATACACACCGGTAACCCCAGTTTCACCTCGACGCCCCGATGGAGAGAGCGGAGAGGCTACTCCTGCAGCCACTCTTGGATGAGTTTGGTGCAGAGGTTGCTTCAGAAAGTTTAACCTGCCGGCGAAAGGGGCCGGCTGCAATCAATCAATGTACAGAAGGATCTTCCCGATGTGCCGGCCTGATTCCATCAGCCGGTGGGCATCGGCGGCCAGTTCCAGAGGGAAGGACGTATCGATAACCGGTTGCAATTGTCCGGAAGCGAACAGTGGCCAGAGATTCTGCTCCACGGCTCGTGCCAGCGAAGATTTTTCTGCCACGCCGCGGGCGCGAAGCGTCGACCCGGTGATCAGCAGCCGTTTGGTCATGATAGTGCGCAGATCAACCGTCACCTGGCTACCGTGGGAGTAGGCGATGTGCACCAGCCGGCCGCCTGTGGCGAGCAGATCGATGTGCTTCGGAAAGTAGTCGCCTCCAACCATATCGAGGATGGCATCGATGCCGTGGGGCTGTGCCCAGTGGGCCAATTCCGTGGCCCAGTCTTGGGTACGGTAGTTGATAGCGGTTTCCGCGCCGAGGTCGAGGCAGAAACTGCATTTCGTGTATGTGCCGGCGGTCGTGGCGACCCGGGCGCCAAAGGCGTGGGCAATCTGGATGGCCATAGTGCCAATCCCGCTCGATCCCCCTTGCACCAGGAAGCGGTTGCCGGCAAAGAGCCGGCGAGGCTCAAAAAGATTGGCCCAAACGGTGATGGCCGCTTCGGGAATAGCTGCCGCTTGGCGCAACGAAATGCCGGCCGGCACACGCAGGCACTGGCCTTCGGGGACGGCGCAATATTCGGCATATCCTCCGCCTGCCAGCAGGGCGCACACCGCGTTGCCCACCTGCCAGCGGGAAGTTGTGCCGGCGCCGAGCTCGGCAATATGCCCGGAAACCTCCATCCCCAGGATCGGCGATGCGCCGGGTGGAGGGGGATAATGTCCTTGCCGCTGCATCAGATCGGCGCGATTGACGCCGGCCGCCTGCACCCGCACAAGGACTTCCCCAGTGCCCGGCTGCGGAACAGGCTTGGTGGCGAGGCGGAGCGCCTCCGGGCCGCCCGGCGCCGCGATATCGATGAAGCGCATGAGCTCAGGAACGGCGGTCATGGGACCTTCATCTCATTGGCTGCGGGGAGGCTGCGGAGCGAAAAGGGGTTGAAGTCGGTCTGGGTATCGAAGGGGTCCACGCCTTCCCGGCGTTTCAGCCAGGCGACGCCGGCATAGGTAAGCGGCGTCGCCAGCGTCTCGTAGACCACCTTAATCAGGTACGACGACACGATCAGGCGGATCAGTGTGGGCCGGGAGACTTGGCCGGCAAAGGAGATGACCATGACGAAAAAGGTGTCGAAGCCCTGGCCGACGATGGTGGATCCGATGGTGCGGGTCCAGAGCCATCGCCCGCGAGTGAGGATTTTGAGCCGGGCGAGGGTGTAGGAGTTGGCAAACTCGCCCACCCAGTAGGCGATGAGGCTGGCGGCCACGAACCGCGGCACCAGTCCGAAGACCGTCTCGAAAGCCTGTTGGTTATGCCAGCCCGGGTCGGCGGGGAGGGCGACGGCCATGGCGCCTGCGGCAGAAAGCAGTGCGGAGGCGAAGAAGCCGATCCAGATGGCGCGCCGCGACGCCTGGTAGCCATAGACCTCGGTGAAAACGTCGCCAAAGATATAGGTGATAGGGAAGAGCAATTCGGCGCCGCTGATGGTCAGAGGGCCGAGACGGCAGACCTTCTGGGCGACCAAATTCGATACCAGGAGGACAACAACGAAGATGAGGACGAGGGTATCGAGGTATTTGTAACGAGCCATGAGGGTGCTGCCTTAGCGTACAACGAGACCATTCAGAGCGGAAAAACGGAGGATTGGAAGCTTGGAAGGGCGGGGGAAGCGGCCTTTTGACACGTGATTTGCGAGTTGCTGGAGCATTTCGGAGCCACGCGCCGCTACAGGCTGCGGAAAAACNNAGTCGTGCCGTAAATGATTGAGAATACGTCCGGCTTTAGCCGCTGAGGGGCTCATTTCCATCCCTCTCCCGACTTTCTCCGCAGCCTCTTTAGGCGGCGTTTCCTAACGGTAAAGCTGCACATGAACGCTCCCAGAAACCACACAGCCTTGGGGAATGTTAAAGTTGAACTTGGTCGACTCCGGCCGGCCCAAAGGCTATGGGCCACACAAACGTCCCCGTCGTCTAGCCCGGCCTANNTTCAAATCCCGTCGGGGACGCCAATGGAATCAGCTACTTAATTTAAATCCGACCCAAACAAAAATCCTAATTCTCACAATCTTCCCGCAAGAGGCTTTCCTTTTCCGCTGCGGTGCATTCATTAGGTATTGGAATTAGGTACCTCAATCGAAAGAAAAAGAATCCAAAAACTCAAGTTTATGAATCCAATTGTTTGAGGGAAGAAAAGTAGCCATCGAATTCGAATGTACTGAAC
>PLZN01000425.1 GCA_003152195.1 Acidobacteriaceae bacterium | reverse complement strand
GGCTTGAGCTTTGGTCAAGGCCACGAATGGGAACTTGCCCAAGACGGTGCATAGCGTCGCGGGCGGTCCCGGAGGGGGTGGGGGCGGCGGGGGCATGGCGCACTTGATGGGCGACTCCAGCAGGGAGATCACAGCCTTCTCCGTGTGCATCTGCGCATCGACGTTGAAGGCCTGCGCGGTCTGCTGTACCGCCAAACCCGCCGCCGAAACCGCCGCGTTAAGCAGATCTCTCGACGTGTCCGGATTCTGATTGAACTGGTTCACGGCGCCGGAAAGAGACAACAGCGCGTTCACATAGTTCGTGTTGCCCGGCCCAATGAAGCGGGCGGTCGCGTTGGGATCGACCAACACTTGCGCCGGCTGAAAGATGGCTTTGATCTGCGGGTCGGCTACCGCCGTGTTGGAGGAGACGGTGTAGAAAAACTCCAGGATCGGCGACTCCGGTCCGGCGAGCGCGTTCAGCTTGTCGGGAGCTTCGTGAACCGATCCACAACCGACCATGCGTGCCTCGGTCAGGAACGTATGCCACTCCTTGATGAAGTCACCGGAATACATCGTCGCCAGTTGCTTGCTGACGCTCGCGGTATCGAGCGAATGTGCGGCCTGATCGCCCAGCACCCAGGTCTCGCCCTGAAAATAGCGGGCGGGATGTTGGATTGCGTCCTGCATAGAAGCGAAGCCGGAGCGAGTGAACGCGCCGCGCACAAAATGCGGCTCGACGACCGATGCGGCCGAGTTCGGATACTGCCGGTTGAAGTCGATGCCGGGGCTGGTCTTCTCCGCCGCCGCAAGCATGTCCTGATATATGCGCGGCACGGCGCCAAAGTTTGAAAGGTAGGTCCGCGCATGACTCACTGCGGCGGTATCCGGATTGATAGTGTAAGGGTTCTGGCGCAGGAGCTCGTTGGCGTAGAAATCGATCTGCTGTCGAGCAAGTTGGGACTGCGCGGGATCGACCAACCTTGATCGAGTCCAATACTGCAGGAAGACGGGCGTAAGGAACTGGGGCACGCACCGGTCGGGATTGCTGGCCGTAATCAGATACGCCTTGAGCGGGTTGTACGCAGCGGTGTAGTCAGCGCCGGGCGCCGGCGCATTTGGTAAACCGCGCAGATAGCTGACGAAGTTCGCCTGCGTGGTATTGAGCAGCATCGGCCGAAAGCGGTCGAAGTAGATTCGTCTCGCGCGCGCGTCCAGCTTGTCTCCCTGGTAGAGGCCAAAGCGGTAACTCAACGGCGGACCGTTCTGTTGGTAGCCGTCCAACTGGACAATCGTAAGACGCAGCTGATCAAGGGCTTGAAGGTCGCTGAGGCTGGGCGGCGAAGCCGAGACCGCGCCGGTGACGGCCGGCAATGCCTGGGCAGCTCCCAGCAGCTTGTTCTCGAGGGCCGAGTTATTCAGATAAGAGACGAGCAGAAGGAGCGAATAAATGCTGAAGATGACCGCCAGCGAGGCAAAGAGAATTCTGCGAAAGAGGCGCGCGGGCGCGGTTTGCTGCGTTGCCGACAAAGCACTCTTATCCCCGAGAATTATCTCGGGAAAGAGCCGGGGCAGAAATGTCCATTGCGGCGCGCGGGTCGAGACTCTGACTGGCTGAGCCGAGGGGCGGTTAGCCGCTTGCTCCTGCAGCGAAAAGATTCTCGTCGCGCCGACTTCCTGAGCGGGACTTTGGACAGGGGTGGGCGGCGCACCGACGATTTGCTCCACCATCTGTGCGCGCAACCCAGTAAAGTAAAAGCCCCTCAGATAAGGATTGGCGCTCAACTGGCTGGGCTTGCACAGCTCGAGCAGATACTGGCTCAAGTTCTTGCGTAACTTGCCGAATTCACGTGGAAACTCGTACACCCCGGGAGCATTCTTCGGCTCCGTCTCCCGGTCAAGCATCTCGACCCGAAACTCGTCCAGCGCAAAGACGAGCAAATCGAGCGCGCTCCCCAGGCCGCGCGAGACCTTATCGGCATAAACGCCGGCCGAAGTGTCAGTTCTGGGAAGCGTCGTGCCCAGGATCTGGCGTACTTCGTCATTGGAAAGATTGCGGACGTACTCGGCAAAATGGGGTACCCGATCCAGCTTGGTGACAATGACATAGACGGGCAACGCCGCGCCGAGCAAGCGGCTGATCTGGCGCAATTGCGCGCCGATGGCGCGGGCAGAGGCCAGCGACGATGTGGGGGCGTCGCCCACCAGGAACTGCTCCGCACTAACGCAAACAACCGCCGCCCGCGCCGGCGCACCCGATCCGAAGGTGGAGCGGTAAGCCTTGGGACGGGTGCGCGCAATAAGCCTGTTGAGCATGCTCGTGCTCTGCCGAATGGCCTCGCCGGCTTCGAGGATTGCAGCCTGGCGGGTGAACCATAGGTTCAGCAGCGGCGTAGGGGAGACATCACCCTCCCGCGGTGCCGTGCCCGCGATAAGCTCCGCATCCAGGCCGGAGCGTAAGACGGTGGTCGTCTTCGCGGAGCCGGCGTCACCCAGAAGGTAAAGGAGGGCCAGTCCATCGAGCGACTTTGGTCCTCGCTGTTGTGAGGTTCGAAGTTTGCGATTGGCGTCGTTCAATAGAACGTCGAGTTCATTGCCCCCGCCGTTACCGTCTGCGTCCTCTCCCTGGCTTTTACGCTTTTTTGCGCGGAAATGGATGACCAGGATGGCCACTGCGGCAATCACCCCAGCGAGCACAATCAGGCTCGCGAGAACGATCAGCGGAGTGCCATGCAGATGAAGCAAGGCTTGGGCGCCATAAGCCACGAGCGCGGCAACTAAAACAACGGCAAGAGCGAGCAGATAGATCAACAAAAATCCTCCAGGCGCAGGTAAGTGTTATCCCAGCTGGGATGCCCCGGAGCTTAAAGCCAACCAAAAACCGCCGTAGGCCAGCAGCATTGCCAGCAGCAGGCAAAGCGCGGCAATGCCCAGTCCGCGGCTCCAGCGGTCAATCGCCCTGGTTTGCTTTACCTCCGGCGGAGGAGCGCCGGCGCGAAGAAAGAGCAATTGGCCGCGAAAGCGTCCGATCTTCTCCCGTATCTGGCGAATGAAGGTCTCGATCTCTCCGCCGCCCCCGAGCGCGTAACGCCCCCTGTAGCCGAGCAGAAGACAGATGCAGTACACCTCGAGACAGTCGGCGGTCTGCTGTGACTCCTGGCGGCTGAACAGGCCGCGCAGGTTCTCAAAAAAGACCTCACCCATCCTGCTATGCCCGAAGAGTTCCTCCTGCAGAGGCCGCTGCGGCCAATCCGCAAATGTTGGGCTTTGCAGCGAAAGCACGCTCTCGTCGAGAAACGCGACCACGGCGGAGAATGACAACTGGATCATTTCACTGGAGTATCCCAGCGTCTTCGCCTGCTCCATTGCGGCTCGCAGCGCGGCACGGATATTGCTGCGAAAAACCTGGGAATTCTGTACCGCCTGCTGCTGCAATCCCAGCCGCAGAATGGTAGTAATCGAGTTTTCATAGCAGGAGGCCAAGCTTTGGGTGCGCGGCGGGCTATTATTCATGCGTGCGTTCCCCCGCGAACGCGGTGTTCGCTCGATGTTTCGAAAATGCCGTCATCGTGGCTCGGCATTATGCGGTTTCACAGTAGGTTTAGACCGAAGCGACAACGGTGAGCATACCTCAACCACGCGCAAGGCAGCGAGAAACTTCGGGCACCACCACAAACTGCCGCCCTTTCCCCCCCGCTTTCGTAACCGTGCCCCATGCCGCAACACGCTTGCGTTTGCGGGTTGTATTATTTACCGTTTAACCGCCGGGTAAGCTTGGTAAGGAAATGCATTCCGATGACTGAAGCAGATGGCAAATCCGGAGCGAAGCCCGCCAGCCCGACCGATCCGCTGAGCGCGACGGGGATATTTCTAGACGCTTTCCATTGGCAATCGGACCAGCCTCAGGGGCAGGCGCCAGAGAGTCTTGCGCCACCTGCCACCGCTAAGCCAGCGACGACCGAAGCCAGTCCGGTGGCGCAAGGCGAGTTCACCCAATTGTTTGGGGCTCTGAACCCGGCCGCACCCTCACCCCAATCGCAGTCAGCAGCGCCGCCGGCGCCGCGGATGAGTGCCGCGCCTCAAGAAATACCCAAACAGGCCTCGGGAGACGTCACTCGCATCTTTGTGCAGCAGCCTGCTCCGCTAAACGAGCAGCCGGCGAGAGGCGCACCCAGCCCGGCCCCATCTGCTCCCGCCAATCCACCGCGGATGAAGGGTTTTTCGTCGCCTGGTGCGTCCGACTCAGCATCCGCCGAGGGAAGCTTCACCGAACTTTTCCGGACGGTGACTCCATCTCCCGCGCCTTTGCCCCGGATCCAGCCCTTTACGCCGCAGGTCAGCAGTTCGCCTCCCGCCGTGGAGAAGACGGAGTGGCCGGCTTCCACCCCGAAATCTATGGGGGCAACCGACCTTTTTCGCGCACTTTCTGCTGCCGAGGGGTCGCAGGCGGATCGAAACGCCCCCCGGGCTGAGTCATTCTCCAGCTCTATGCCGGCCTCCCCTGTGCCGGGCAGCGTCACGATGTGGATCCAAAAGCTGTCGCAGGATGTTGAGCCGTCATCAAAGGAGCAGGCTTTTCAGCCGCCCCCCCTGACCGCTACACCTGCGCCAGGTACCCTTTCGGGCCAGGGGGAGTACACCCGTATCATCTCTGGCGATGCGCTAAAGGCGTCCACGGCTGTCCCTGCTCCGCCGGTTTCCGCGATACCAAACGTTCAAGCTCCTGCAATAGAGCCGCCTAAGGTTGTTGCTCCCAAGTTAGCTCCTCCGGCGTTAGCCGCCCCCGCGGTTCCCGCGCCGCGGACCAAACTGCAGGAGATGCTGCCGATCCTGCTCGTGCTTAACGCCTTTCTCCTGGTCATTCTGATTCTCGTGGTGATCTTCGCTCTCACGCGAAAGTAGCCAGTGTCCAATCTTCGGGGCCTAAGCGAAGCGCTCCCTCTCATGCGAAAGCAGTCAGTGCCATAATTGGGGCTAAGCGACGCGCTGGGTGCCCCACGTTCGCCCCAGCATACGTGGGACGAAAAAGGCGGGCGACCCGGATTTCCTGTTACGCAGCACCAGCCAGGACCGCGTGTGCGGCTTTCTTTAAGGAAAGCCGCATGGAGTTCCTTGCTTCCAGCAAGCCCCACAGGAAATCCGGGCGAAGCCCCATGATCGCTTTCTGCCATAGGGACGCGATCGGCCGACGAAATCGGGGCCGTTACTTTCTGGCATAGGTGTGGCTGGGCCGTCGTCGAAAAGCAAAGGAAACAAACCATTATCGTCCCACGTACGCTGGTGCGAACGTGGGGCACCCACTCGCTCTGCCGCCCGGCCCTTGTCTCTAAAAAGACGTCCGACAGGTGATCTGCGGTTTCTTTGCTCCACCCCTTCGCCGGGTACCCCGCTGGCGCTCAGGCCAGCAGGCCGTTTTCCTTCAATTGCAGTTCTGTTCGCTCAACGCCGGAAATCAGGACGACCCCCTGCGTCCGCGCCTTCCCCGCCCATCGGGTAGCCGCATCTTCGTCGATCTTCAAGTTCATCAGCAGGGTAACCAGGTCGTCGAGATTACTCACCCTCACCGGCTTGGTGTTCAGCCGGCCGGCATAGGGAACGAAGACGACTTCAAAGTGGGCCACCACACCCGTCGACCCTGGATTTGCATTAATCCGAATATTGCCGGTGACCTTCGCCATGGGTCGGCTCCTCCAGCCGTAATTCGAGTCCCAGCATATCCTTTCATAAACAAATCCACACTGGCCTTGCGTTGACCTGCATTCCGGAGTGGAAATCAGTCTGGCGCTACCACAACAAACCCACGCTCGATGAGTTTGCGGATCATCGCCAGGCATTCGCGCCTCACCGTCTCAATGGGTGCGTTGGCGCCGACTGCGAACCCCTGAATGGCCTGGTCGGCGGTGCGGGTACCGTCGCAACTTGCCAGGAACTCCGCCACCAGGGGTTGAACGGTCCAATGGAAGGGAAAGCCGCGTATGAGCCGAAGCGTAAGGGATTCTGCGTGCCAGCGGTCACCGGCCTGGTCGCAAACTTGCTCCAGCCTCACGTGAGCGGCCAGCTTGGGCCTGATCGCAAGTAGCTTTTCGTCGGTTTCCATCTCCAGCAATAGGTCATGGGCGGCGAAAGTTGAGAGCACCATTTCTCCCAAATCGCCAATTGGAGTCTTGGGCACCTCTTCAATGCGCACCCAGTTTTTCCCGCTGCGGCGCCGCATCACGATCAGGCCATCGTGGATCGCCTCCACACCGCGATCGCGGTAATAGGCCATATAGCCCTCGTACACCTCGAGGTCACGGCCGGTGTCCTGCGTAGTTTCGCGAAAGCGGTGCTGCGCGTATTCTTCAGGGTATTGGGTCAGCCCTTTCATCACCCACGCATCGCAGCCCATGCCCTCGAGCCATTCGGCGATCCGCTCCTCCCATGGTTGTCCGCTCACCTGCGCCCATTCGCATAGCATTTGCATATAGCCGCCTTCATTGAGATAGGCCGGCGCTTCTCGGACCAGGCGACGGCAGAGCTGGTCAAGCTCCATCGAGTTATCGCAAAACAAGTAGTCGAGTTTGGGCGTGATAAAGAAAGGCGGGTTGGAGAGGATGAGGTCGAAGCTGCGTCCCGCGACTGGTTGAAACCCATCCCCCATCAGCATCTCGATATTGTCTATCCCGTTAAGCCGGGCGTTGAATGTCACAAAAGAGGGCACCCTGGGATTCACGTCGGTAGCCACGACCAGGTCGCTGTGCCCGGCCGCGCCCAGGCTGAGAATCCCGCTGCCAGTCCCCAGATCGAGGGTCGCGCGGGAGTGCTGCCTGACGGCGAACCTGGCCAGGAATCTGCTGGTCGGATTGGGCCAGAGCACCATCTCGGAGTCGCCGCGGGCGATCGATGACGGATGATCGGAGGCGACCAGAAAGTTCTCCACTGTCAGCAGCATGGCTCTTGCCGTCAGCAGGTTTCCGTCTTGCTCCAGCAAACCTGATTCCAGCAGCAAAAGCAGAAGCGCTTCGGGCACGACGCTCGCGATCGCCTTCGCTGTTTGCGAGCGTCCCAGCCAAAACCAGCGGAGCAACGCGTTGAGCAGCGTGACTTCGCGCGTGCGATCGAGCAGCCGCGGTTCGTTGCGCAAAATCCGGGAGGGTAACTCAGCGGCACCAAGGTACCTGAGGAGGTTTACTTCGGTGTAACCTGCCTCTTCGAACCAGCAGCGAAGCCGCCGGGAAGCATCAACGGACAAAGGTCTTAACATGCGCCTTAAACCTTAACATCGGGGAAGCGGCCAGAAGAAAAAGTCGCCAGCAATTCTTGTTTTTTTTATTTGACCCGTCACCGGCCGCGTGATATGAACAGTAGCGCCCCTGAATGATGACTCCAAAGAGACGTTTACAAGCGTTTCGTCGGCTACCGCTTAACGGTCGGAAATCGCTTCCAGGCGCACTCTCGGCCCGTCCTACAAGATCTTCGTCCAGAGATTCCAGTGAAACGATCATCCACCTCTAATCCCGATTAAGTCGAAGGAAGCGATTATGGCTAGACAAAGTGCACAGCACAAACTTGACCGCGTGCGGCCTCCCCGCGTGCAAATCACCTACGACGTAGAAGTGGGCGGCGCCATCGAGATCAAAGAGCTGCCTTTCGTGGTGGGAGTGTTGGGTGATTTCACCGGCAACCCGGAACAGCCCTTGCCCAAGCTTAAAGATCGCAAGTTTGTCGAAGTGAATCCGGATAACTTCGACAGCGTGCTGGAGGGAATGAAGCCGCATCTTTCCTTCGCCGTTGAAAACAAGCTGAGCGACGACCCCAATGCCCCGCAATTGAAAGTCGACCTGAAGTTCCGCAAATTCGACGATTTCGAGCCGGGCAACGTGGCCAAGCAGGTCAAGCCACTCAAGGAAATGCTCGATCTGCGGAGCAGGTTGGCAAACCTTCGTAGTTCCTTGCAAGGCAACGACAAGCTCGAAGAATTGCTCTTGGAGGCGGTGGGAAATACCGAGAAGCTGGAGAAGTTGAAGGGCGAAATCGGCGGCAATGACGGAGGCTCCAATGGCTGAAGCGACGGCGACTAAACAGGGATCGGCGCCCGCGGTTGTGACCGAGGAATCCAGTCTGCTCGATCAGATCGTCGAGCAGGGGCGGTTTGGCAAAGAGACTGCATCGCGCGAGCGCGGTAAAGACCTGGTGAAAGAATTTGTTGCCCAGGTACTCGACGGCTCGATGACCGTCGCCAAAGACGCGGAAATGATGATCAATGCGCGCATCGCGCAAATCGATCACCTGCTCTCGCTGCAGTTGAATGAGATCATGCACCATGCCCAGTTCCAGAAGCTGGAAGGCTCGTGGCGTGGGTTAAAGTACATGATGGACAACACCGAAACCGGCGTCGGACTGAAGATCCGCGTCTTCAACGCCACCAAGAAGGAGCTGCTGCGCGACATCGAGAAGGCTCCGGAGTTCGATCAGAGCGCCCTCTTTAAGAAGATTTACGAAGAAGAATACGGCGTTTTCGGCGGGGCTCCCTTCGGCGCGCTGGTTGGCGACTACGAGTTCGGCAAACATCCGGAAGAAATGGCCCTGCTGGAGGGCGTTTCTCATATCGCAGCCCAGGCACACGCGCCGTTCGTCAGCGCTGCCTCATCCGACTTGCTTAACCTGGAAAGCTATACGCAACTCGACGCTCCTCGCGATCTGGCGAAAATCTTCGATAGCAGCGAGTACGCCAAATGGAAGTCGTTCCGCCAGAGTGAAGATGCCCGCTACGTCGCACTCACGCTTCCACGGACACTGGCGCGTCTCCCTTACGGTGCGGAAACCAAGCCAGTCGACGAGTTCAGCTATGAAGAGCAGGTCGACGGCACCGACCACTCGAAATACCTATGGATGAACGCCGCCTACTCGCTGGGTTCGAAGATGACCCAGTCTTTCTCTCTTTTCGGTATGTGTGTGGCGATGAGGGGTGTCGAGGGTGGGGGGCTGGTTGAGGGTCTGCCGACCCATAACTTCGCTACCGACGAGGGCGATATCGCATTGAAATGCCCCACCGAGGTACCGATTACCGACCGGCGCGAAAAAGAGTTGGCCGACCTCGGATTCGTGCCTCTGGTTCATTGCAAGGGCACCGACTACGCTTCCTTCTTCAGTGTACAAACCTGCCAGAAAGCCAAAGTCTACGACACCGACTCGGCAAACGCGAATGCCCGCTTGTCTACACAGCTACCTTATATCATGGCAGTTTCTCGCTTCGCGCACTACCTCAAGGCGATGATGCGCGACAAGATCGGCAGCTTTATGTCTCGTGATGAGGCGGAGAAGTTCCTGAACCGCTGGATAACAAAGTACGTTACTCCGGATGATTCGGCTTCTCCGGCGGCAAAGGCTCAGCGTCCGCTGCGTGAAGCCCGCATCGATGTGTCGGAGGTCCCGGGCAAGCCCGGTGTCTATCGTGCGGTGGCTTTCCTTCGTCCGCACTTCCAACTTGACGAACTTACCGTTTCCCTGCGGCTGGTGGCTGAACTACCCGCCTCGGTGAAGTAAACCTGTGCGCACTTAACCTGGACACAAGTTGATGTGCTGCAGTTCCTAATGCCGGGTCCCTGATGTGAAATTTTTTTTAAGGAGAAAGAAAATGGCAGTCAATGCGTATCTCATCATCAAAGGCCGTCCAGGACCCAGCACCAGTAAGAAGGACGCGATCGACATCCTTTCGTTTAGCTTCGGGGCGAGCCAGACCTCGGTGATCGGCGCCGGTTCATCGGGAGGTGAGGCCCGGTCGGGCCGGGCCAATGTTTCGGACGTGACGATCATGAAGGTGGTCGACAAGGTTTCTCCCCTGCTCTTTGACGATTGCGTCACCGGAAATTACCTGACGGAGGTCGACGTCATTTACGACAAGCCGATGGGCAAAGTTCAGGAGGACTACTACAAGATTCACATGGAGAATGCGATGATCACTTCCATCCAGCATTCTGGTTCAAGCGAGAACCCTATGGAATCGATCAGCTTCGCTTTCAGCAAGGTCAAGGTCAGCTACGCCCCCGAAGAGGGTGGTAAACTGGGGGGCTTCATCGACAAGGGCTTTGACGTACTCACGGTCAAGCCGTGGTAAGTCACGGGCGGCCAGGGACACGGTGCCGGTAACCGCCAAAGAGTTGTTCGCGGCAGGCAAGGTGCGGGAGGCGGAGAAGTGGCTCACGGCGCACTTACGCGAGCACCCGGCCGACACAGTGCAACGCGTTTTTCTATTTGAGTTGCTTTGCTTCGCGGGGGAATATACCCGCGCGGAAAAGCAACTCGCTGTTCTTGCGGGCAAAAACGCCGAAGCGGAAACCGGGGCGATCGTCTACTACGCAGCTCTCCATGCGGAGAAGACGCGGCAGGAGATTTTTGAAAAGCAGACTTTCCCGGCCCACCCTACCACCTCCCCCAGAGGCGAGCTGAATGGGAAAGCTTTCACCGCATTGCTCGATGCGGATCCGGATATAGGCGCACGGCTCGAAGTCTTCGCCGCCGGCGCCTATCTCTGGATCCCTTTCGAGCACGTGGCCTCGGTCGAAATGGGACCACCGCAACGGCTGCGGGACACGCTCTGGACCCCGGCCCTGGTGCAGACCGCGCCATCGTTTCAAGGCATGGACCTCGGAGAAGTGCTGATTCCGGCGATTTACCCATTTTCCTGGAAGCATGCGGACGAAGCAGTCTGGCTGGGGAGAATGACGGATTGGGCGGCTGACGACGGGGGCCGGGAATATCCATCGGGCCAGAAGATTCTGCTGGTCGACGGCGAGGAAGTTCCATTCCTCGAAGTACGGTCAATCGAATTCGCCCAACCGGCGGTTGCGCCGTCTGAGCAGTAAAGCTCGTTGTTGTTTAGGTCGCTGCCACTATGCCGCTCCGCGAAGATATCCTCGCTCCGATTGCCGGTGAAAACCCCAGTGGCATCGATCTTCGCTACGACACCAAGTTGCTGATATTCGACAAGATAAAGGAAGCTCGCCGCAAAGACGACGAGCTGGCGCAAGGCGCCTGGCAAAGCGAACGCAAGACGGCGAACTACCCGCTGGTGATCAAGCTTGCGCAGGACACCCTGGCAACGGTCTCAAAAGATCTGCAACTGGCCGCATGGCTCACCGAAGCCCTGCTGATGACAGAGCGTTACGGAGGTCTTTGCCAAGGGATCACTTTATGCCACGGTTTGTTGACTAAATTCTGGGATACGGTTTATCCGGTCATCGAAGATGGAGACCGCGAGCTCCGGGCCAAGCCGCTCTCCTGGATTGGCTCCATGCTCGAATTCCCACTGCGCTCAGCGCCTCTCGCCAGCGCCGGTTATTCCTGGTTCGTTTATAAGGATTCTCGTATCGTCGGCTATGAAGACCAGGCCAAGACCGACAAGGATCGTCAGACTCGATCCAATTCGATCGACGCCGGTAAGATTCCGCCGGAAGTCTTCGATAAAGCCTTCGCCGAGACACCTAAAGCGTTCTATCTCACGGCGGAGAAGGACCTGGACGCCTGCGTGCATGCGCTCGAGAGCCTGGAGAAGTTCTGCGACGAGAATTTTGCGGACGATGCTCCCGCCTTCAGCAAACTGAAGATGGGGCTTACAGAGGTCCGGCAGACGATCCACACGTTGCTCAATAAAAAGCGCGAGAAGGAACCGGATCCCGTCGAAGAGGTTCCGGTTGCCGAAGCCGCCGCAGAAGCAGCACAAGCCAGCGACGACGGGGACACTGTCGCGCCGGCTTCGACGGGAGGGCTTGGAGGTGTGGCCGTATCGGAGCCCGCCGACCGCCGCCAGGCTGTAGCCGGCATCGCCGCAGGGGCGGCCTTCCTGCGCAAACGGGAGCCGCTCAGCCCGGCGCCATACCTCATTTTGCGAGGTCTGCGCTGGGGTGAGTTGCGAACCGCATCGCGATTGGGCGATAGCACACTGCTGGAGGCGCCGCCTACCGAGCTTCGCCAAAACGTGAAGCGGTTGGCGCTGGCCAGGAAATGGAGTGAGCTGCTCGATGCCTGCGAAGAGGCCATGGCTCTGCCTTGCAGCCGCGCCTGGCTTGACTTGCAGCGGCTCTCCATCGCTGCCTGCTCGGCCCTGGGCGCTGAGTACCAACCGATAGCCACCGCCATACAGTCGGAACTTCGTGCTCTGCTGAATGATCTTCCGGAATTAC
Source organism: Acidobacteriaceae bacterium (assembly GCA_003152195.1). Taxonomy (GTDB): domain Bacteria; phylum Acidobacteriota; class Terriglobia; order Terriglobales; family Acidobacteriaceae; genus PALSA-350. The sequence continues at coordinate 31,510 of PLZN01000425.1, read as the reverse complement.
TGGAAGCGACCCTGCTCGACGATACGCCGGCTGCGAATCCAGAGACCAAAGCCTGGCTACAGCATTTGAGAGCGCCTCTGCAGGCCAGCCTGCTACCCGGCGACGATTTCAACTCCTTGTCAACAGCCAGCCTCAATGGCACGCCCACATGGCTCGCTCAGGCGGCCGATGCCTATGTCCTGGCGAAGGAAGCGTTGGCTGCCGGACAGGAGGAGAAGGCATTCGCCTTCATGCGTGGCGAGATCGGCCGCCAGCGGTCCGGGCGGGGCCGCTTCCGCCGCACCATGCAGTTAATCGAGCTGGCGGTAGCTGCGGGGAAAGATGCAATCGCGCAACCGCTACTCGACGATGTAACGGCAATGATCGAAAACCACAAGCTCGACTCGTGGGAAGACCCTGAGCTAGTCGCCAGCGATCTGCTGAAACTGATGCGTAACAGCAAGAAGATTCAGGACAGCTCCCGCGATAAGCAAGAAATGTTCGAACGTATCTGCCGCCTTGACCCTGTCCAGGCATTGAGCGCGGAGTAAGCGATGGCAAGGAACCTCGGCGAAACCACCGTCACCATCCCCGTACTCGACCGTCTCATCGATCTCGAGCCTGGGAATCAGACGGAAAATCCCCCGAGCCGCTCACAATCGGAGCGGCTGCTCAAACGCGCGGTGCGGCGCGACCTGGAGTGGCTGCTCAACACGCGCCGGAATTGCGACCCGCCAGACGAAGGCTTGAAGGAAGTCAATCGCTCCGCCTACGTGTACGGGCTCCCCGATCTCTCCGCTTTGACGATGGCCACCTCCGGAGACCGCAACAAGCTGGTAAAACAGCTTCTGGCTGCCATCAATCTCTTCGAGCCGCGGCTGGCGAACGTTCGCTTGGTGCAGGTCGAGACGCCCGACGCGGCGAAGCACCAAGTACGTCTGCGCATTGAGGCCATGCTACGGATGGACCCGTCGCCGGAACCTATTTCCTTCGATACCGTCATCGAGTTGAAAAGCGGCAACTGCCGCCTTTCCGGAGGCGACGATGCGCGATGACTTTCTGCTCTATTACGAGCGGGAGCTGGACTACCTGCGCAAGTCGGCCGTGCAATTCGCGGAAAAGCACCCCAAGGTTGCGTCCCGGCTGGTCCTGGAACCCACAAAATGCGAAGACCCGCACGTCGAGCGGCTGCTCGAGGCGTTCGCGTTCCTCGCCGCCCGGGTTCATCTCAAGATGGACGACGAGTTTCCGGAGATCACAGAAGCGCTTCTTACCGTCGTCTACCCGCAGTTGGTTCGTCCGCTTCCGTCCATGTCGGTGGTTGAATTTCAGCTTGATCCTGAAAAAGGCAAGCTCACCAGCGGTTTGAAGATTGAGCGGAATTCGCCCCTCTACTCGAAACCGGTCGGTGGCGTACCTTGCACCTTTCGCACCTGCTATGAAACAACTTTATGGCCGCTGACCGTCAGCGCCGCGGAGTGGCGAGCGCCCAGCCGATTGCAGCCGGCGGTTAAGACCAACGATTCGGCGTGGGCCATCCGCCTGGAGCTTCGCTGCGCCCCCGATGTCGGTTTCAAGGCACTTAAGCTGGACAAACTGCGCTTCTACCTCGATGGCGAGAGCGGACTGGTCAACATACTCTACGAACTCCTCTTCAGCCGCCTCAATCGCATCATCGTACGCGATCTTTCCCCGGGATCGCGGCTTGCCCCGGTGACGCTGCCCGCCTCGGAACTGAGTGCCGCCGGCTTTGCCCCGGATCAGGGGATGGTCCCTTATGCGCCCTCTTCTTTCGCCGGACATCGGCTGCTGATGGAGTACTTCGCCTTTCCGGAGAAATTCTTTTTCGTCGACCTGTCCGGTTTAGAGTGCCTGTCTGCGGCCGGTTTCAAGAATGCAGTCGAATTCATCTTCCTCATCTCCCAGGTGGAAGGCGATGGCCGCGTCCAGCGACTCGAGCTTGAGCTCTCGAAAAAGACGTTCCGGCTGGGATGCTCTCCTGTAGTAAACCTCTTCCCGCAGGTCGCCGAGCCCATCCAGCTGGATCGCCGCAAGTATGAGTACACGGTCACGCCCGATGTGCGCCGGCCTTACTCTATGGAGGTCTTCTCGATCGATGAAGTAAGCGCCATCAGCTCAACCAACCAGAAGATCACCAGCTACGAGCCGTTCTACTCCCTTCGTCATTCCGCGCGGAAAGAGGATCGGCCCTGCTTCTGGCTCGCGCGCCGCCGCGCCTCGAACCGTGCCAACGATGAGGGCACGGAAATGGCGCTCTCGCTGGTCGATCTGTCCACCGCTAATGTCGACACCGGAGCCGCGGTGCTCTCTGTCCGCACCACCTGCACCAACCGCGACCTACCTTCTCGTCTGCCCTTTGGCAACCAGGACAGCGACTTCGAGATGGAAGGCACGGCAGCCATGAAGCGGATCGTCGCGCTGCGCAAGCCTACACAGCCGGCGCGTCCCGAACTGGGCAAGAGCGCGCTGTGGCGCCTTGTTTCCCACTTGTCGCTCAACTATCTTTCGCTGGTTGAAGAGGGCAAAGAAGCGCTGCAGGAAATCCTGCGCCTCTATGATGTTGGCCGCACGGCATATTCGCAGAATGTTATCCAGAGCATTTTGCAAATCCGCAGCCGCCCGCACTTCACGCGGCTGGTCTCCGAGCAGGGAGTGAGCTTCGCCCGCGGGCTGCGCATCGAGATGGAGCTTGACGAGGACCAGTTCACCGGCGGCGGCGCATTTCTGTTTGCCAATGTGCTGGAAAGGTTCTTTGCTCTTAGTGCGTCGTTAAACAGCTTTACCCAGCTCAGCGTCGCTACTCCGCAGAGAAAGGGGGCACTGCACGAATGGCAACCGAGATCCGGCCGGAAACTTCTCGTCTGAAGAACTCGCCGCTCGGCGATCAACTCGCTGAGAATGCGTGTTCCTTTGAATTCTTCCAGGCGGTCACGCTTCTGCAGCGGCTCACCGACCTGCGGCCCGTCGGAGGCTTTTCCAATCCCGCGGAGGAGGCAGTGCACTTCCGGGTGAATCCCCGGCTGGGCTTTCCAGCCAGCCAAATCCAGACGCTGGAATTCCCCGATGATGCTCCGCCGGAGATGACGGTGAATTTCATGGGACTCACCGGTCCTTCGGGTGTGCTCCCCTATGCCTACAGCGAGCTGATTCTGGAGCGAATCCGGGCCAAGGACCATAGCGTATCTGCGTTCTTCGACATTTTTAATCATCGCGCCATCTCGCTCTTCTATCGGGCTTGGCAAAAATCCCGGTTTCCGGTCACCTATTCCGCCGGCCCCCGGGATCTCTTCACGCGATACCTTCTCGACCTGATCGGGCTGGGTACAGATGGTCTGCGCGGCCGCCAGGAGGTTGAGGATGAAGCGCTCCTTCACTACGTTTCGCTACTGGGAATGCAGGCGCGCTCAGCGGGGGCTCTGGAGCAGATCATCGAGGATTACTTTGATGTACCGGTGGAGATTCAGCAGTTCACCGGCGCCTGGTATGATCTGGACGAGCCGACACAATGTGCCATGAGCGATATGGACACGCCGTCATGCCAGCTCGGCGCCGGAGCGGTCGTGGGCGATGCTGTTTGGGACCGGCAGGCGCGCGTGCGTATCCGCCTCGGGCCGCTCGGCATGGAACGCTATTGCGACTTCCTGCCCGAGGCGAGCGCCTATAAAGCCTTGCGCGCCATTACCCGGTTCTTCAGTAACCAATGCCTGGAGTTTGAGCTACAACTGGTGCTCGAGCGTGCCCAGACGCCCGGCACCGAGCTCGATTTTGATGCGGCAAATCCTGTGAGGCTTGGCTGGGTGTCATGGCTAAGAACCGCGCCGCTGGGCATCGATCCGGACGACACCATTCTGACACTGTAAGGGGAACCTCTATGGGATTGAATCTGAAAGCACTTATTGGCAAGCTGAACGACCCCGCCCGCCTGGCGCTCGAGGGGGCAGCCGGTCTTTGCCTCTCTCGCACTCATTACGACGTTGAGATCGAACACTACCTCACCAAGCTGCTCGATTCCACTTCGGGTGACTTCGCCGCGATCGTCAAGCATTTTGAAATAGACAAATCGAGGCTCACCGCGGACTTGGCCCGCAGCATCGACAAGCTGAAGTCCGGCAATGCACGCACGCCGGCCATTAGCCCCACCGTGCTCAAGATGCTGACCACCGCATGGACCATCGGGTCCATCGACTTCAACGCCGGGCAGGTGCGCACCGGCTTCACGATCGTCGCCCTTGTCACGGACGAGGAACTCGCCCGGCTGATCAACGACGTTAGCCGCGAGTTCCAGAAGATCAATGCCGACGCGCTGCGCAAAGACCTGCTCGGCATCGTTGCGCTTTCCAGTGAGACAACCACGGCCCCTGCTGCTGCAGCGCCCGGCGATGCTGTAAAACCAGGCGGCGGCAAGACGCCAAACCTGGACCAATACACCGTCGACCTCACCGGCAACGCACGCAAGGGAAAGATCGACCCGGTCCTTGGCCGGGACGCGGAGATTCGCCAGATCATCGACATCCTTACCCGCCGNNCCCGCCGGCGGCAGAACAACCCCATCCTCACGGGTGAGGCCGGTGTGGGCAAGACCGCCGTGGTTGAAGGCTTTGCCTTACGGGTGGCCCAGGGCGATGTACCCCCGCCGCTGAAGAACGTGCATGTGAGAACCCTGGACCTGGCGCTGCTGCAGGCCGGGGCCGGCGTCAAGGGGGAGTTCGAAAATCGGCTCAAAGGCCTGATCGAAGAAGTGAAAGCCTCGGCCACGCCCATTATTCTCTTCATCGACGAGGCCCACACCATGATCGGCGCAGGTGGCCAGGCAGGGCAAAATGACGCCGCCAACCTGCTCAAACCGGCGCTTGCCCGCGGCGAATTACGCACCATCGCCGCGACCACGTGGTCCGAATACAAGAAGTACTTCGAGAAAGACGCCGCGCTCGCCCGGCGCTTTCAGGTGGTCAAGGTGGAGGAGCCCAGCGAGCCGCAATGCCTCATCATGATGCGCGGGCTGGTGGCTTCTCTGGAAAAGCATCACAACGTCCGCATACTCGACGAGGCGGTCTACGCCAGCGTCCGTCTCTCGCACCGCTATCTCGCCGGCCGGCAGTTGCCGGACAAGGCAGTGAGCATCCTCGACACCGCCTGCGCGCGGCTGTCGCTGGGACAGAACGCCACCCCGCCAGCTCTCGAAGACACTACCCGCCAGATTGACGCGCTCGAAGTGCAGAAGCGCATTCTTGACCGCGAGGCAGTTGTCGGCGCTGACCACCAGGAGAAGCTGGCCGAGATTGAGGAGCAAAAGACGGCCGCCGAAACCAAGCTCAAGGCTCTACAGGAGCGCTGGGACAAAGAGCGCGAGCTGGTGGTGAAGATTCGAGAACTGCGCGGCAAGCTGGAGGAAGGGCATGCGGCGAACGGTACAGCGGACGCAGCCGCAGCCACTTCGGCTGGGCTTAAGTCGGAGCTGCACGCCCTTGAAGCCCAGCTAGCCGCATTGCAAGGCGAGACTGGCCTGATCCGGGTCTGCGTGGACGCGCAGATTGTGGGCGAGGTGCTCGCCGCCTGGACCGGCATTCCCGCCGGCAAAATGCTCAAGGATGAAATCACTACCGTGCTCGCGCTGCAGGAGCACCTGGGCAGACGCGTCATCGGCCAGCCGCACGCGATGGAGATCATCAGCCAGCGTGTCCAGACCTCGCGGGCATCGCTCGACGACCCCAACAAGCCGGTTGGCGTTTTCATGTTGGTTGGTCCCAGCGGGGTGGGTAAGACGGAGACGGCGCTCGCGCTTTCCGACTTGCTCTATGGCGGCGAACACAACCTGATCACCATCAACATGTCGNNCGCCTCCGGGCTATGTCGGCTACGGTGAAGGTGGAGTGCTTACCGAAGCGGTCCGCCGCCGGCCCTACTCGGTGGTGCTGCTTGACGAGGTCGAGAAGGCCCATCCAGACGTGCTTGAGCTCTTCTTCCAGGTCTTCGACAAGGGCAACATGGAGGACGGCGAAGGCCGCCAGATCGACTTCAAGAACAACATCATCATCCTGACGACCAACGCCTGCACGGATCAATTAATGAAATTGGTAGCCGATCCGGAGACCGCGCCCAGCCCGCGTGGGCTGGTCGAGGCTCTCAAGCCGGAGCTCAACAAAATCTTCAAGCCGGCCTTCCTCGGGCGCATGGTCGTCATCCCCTATTACCCGGTGCGGGACGAGGCACTGAAGCAGATCATCCGGCTGAAGTTAGGCAAGATCCAGCGCCGCATCCTGGAAAATCACAAGGTCAAGCTGACCTATGACGATGCCTTCCTGAACGAGGTGGCCAGCCGCTGCACCGAAGTGGAGAGCGGTGCGCGCAACGTGGACAACATCCTCACCAATTCCCTGCTGCCGGATATCTCGCGGAAGATCCTGGGCGGCATGGCCGAGGGCGAAAAGATGACAGCCATCCACGTGGGTATCGGGGAGAATGGGGACTTTGTCTATGAGCTGCCCGGAGCACAAGTCGGTGTGGAGACGATGGCCTGAGAAGGCGCGGCCAGGAAACCAGAAATACGGCGCGGTAGTGGCTGCGATCGCGTTAGAGTTGATCAATCATTGGAGCCGGTGAAGGCCGAGTACGCAAATGCCGCATTCGCAAGAAGGCCGCCTGATTTCCCTCACCACCCCGCTGGGCGAGGATGTATTGCTATTAGCCGGGTTCAGCGGCCACGAGGCCATCTCGCGCCTGTTCAGCTTTCATCTCGACCTGCTCACCGAGCACGGCCCAATCGACTTCACCCAGATCATCGGCAAGAACGTAACCATCTCGGTAGCTCAATCGGACAACACACCGCGCTACTTCAATGGGATGGTAAGCCACTTTGCGCAAAGTGGTTCCGACGCGGCTTTCATCCATTACCAGATGGAAGTCGTTCCCTGGACCTGGACGCTGACCCGCTATGCGGACTGTAAAATTTTTCATAATAAGAAGGTCAGCGACATAATCGAGCAGGTTTTCCAAGACCGCGGCTTTACGGATTACAATCTCACCCTGAGCGGCTCCTACACGCCTTTGGAGTACTGCGTCCAGTACCGCGAGACGGACTTCAATTTCATCTCGCGGCTCATGGAGCAGAACGGCATCTTCTACTTCTTCCAGCACGCAATGGGGAAGCATACGATGGTGATCGCCGACTCCTCCAGCATCCATGAACCGTGCCCTGGGCAGGAAAGCGCGGGATACAACCTGGTGGGCGGCGGCCTCGATGCGGACGACGTCATCAACTCCTGGAATATCGAACAGGAGCTGCGGACCGGCAAATATACGCTGACCGACTATAACTTCAAGACTCCTTCCGCCAGTCTGCTGGCCTCGGAACCGACCATAGTCTCCGTCGGCGGCAACGCTGGTTTTGAAATCTTCGATTATCCCGGAGANNCCTCCTACGTGCTCACCGAAATCCAGCACATCGCCTCGGTGGGAGGCACCTACAGTGGCAGCGGTGGCGCCAGTGACAGCTACTCCAACCACTTCACCTGTATCCCGGAAACCGTTCCCTTTCGCCCAGCGCGCCTCACTCCCAAGCCCTTTGTGCAGGGGCCACAGACGGCGGTTGTCATCGGCAAGAGCGACTATTCAGACAACAGCGGCGACGATGGCGGCGGAGACGGCGAAGATATATGGGTGGACACGTTCGGCAGGGTGATTGTTCGCTTCCCCTGGGATCGCGCCGGCGCATGCTCCTGCCGGGTGCGCGTTTCGCAGGATTGGGCGGGACAGGGCTGGGGCGCGATCACCATCCCGCGCGTCGGTCAGGAAGTCATCGTCAGCTTCCTCGAAGGAGACCCCGACCGGCCAATCATCACCGGCCGCGTCTACAACGCGAACCAAACCGTTCCCTACCCGCTGCCCGATAACCAGACGCGCAGTACTTTTAAGACCCGCAGCTCCGAGGGTGGCGGCGCCGACAATTACAACGAGCTTCGCTTTGAAGACAAGACCGGGAGTGAACAGATCTTCCTTCGCGGCGAAAAGGATTTCGATACGCGGCTGAAAAACGACATCCGGGAATGGGTGGGAAACAACCGAAGCCTGATCGTCACCCAGGATCAGATGGAAAAGGCCGGAGGGGACCTGCATAGCCAGGTCACGGGTAACCTTAACCAGAAGATCGGCCAGACTCTATCGTTACAGGTCGGCCAGAACTTATACGAGAAATCCGGCACCAACTTTGCCCACGAAGCCGGCCAGGTCATCCACCTGAAGGCCGGTATGACCGTGGTTCTGGAGGCGGGCACCGAGTTAACGCTGAAAGTTGGCGGCAATTTCATCGATATCAATTCGTCAGGCATCTCCATTGTCGGCACGATGGTGATGATCAATAGCGGCGGCGCGGCTGGCTCCGGCTGCGGATCGAGCCCCACCAGCCCGAAGGACCCCGACCAGGCCGACGACGGAAGCAAGGGCGGCAAAATGAATTGAAGGACAGGTGGACCCGTCTTTTGCTCTGGCCGCTGTGAATTGCTAGAGCATTTCACTTCTACCCTGCACTGGAAGCTGTAGCGAAGTGCGGCTTTTCTTGAGGAAAAGCCGCGGTGGGAATGGTTGCTTTGTAAACACCAGAAGTGAAATGCTCTATCGTTAAAGCGGTTTTCGCTTCGCGATACACCTATTGTGAAACCGCTCGAGGGTCCGGTTAATCGCCCATGAAACAACTGCAACCCGTTCTCTGGACCAAAGGCACCTTCCTGACGCCACAGCACCTGCAACTACAGGACCGGTTCCTCGAAGACAGCTTGAACTTCCGGCTGCAGGCGCTCAAGTTCTGCGCCTGGGGTTTCAGTGAAGTCGTGCTCGATCAGGAATTGCTGGCGGACGGACACCTGGCGGTTTCCCGCGCTTCAGGCATCTTCCCCGACGGGTTGCTCTTCGATATTCCCGGATCGGATCAGCCGCCACCCTCCAAGGCCCTGGCGGAATTCTTCGACCCCGGCGTTCGCGATCTCGACATTTATCTGACTGTGCCTGACTACCGCCATAAGGGTCTGAATGTTTCGCCCGTTGGCCATTCCGCAGGCTCCCGCTATCTTGCCGAGATCAAGACGGTGGTCGATGAGAATAGCGGAACAGGTGAGAAGCCGATCCAGATCGCTCGCAAGAATCTGCGCCTGCTGGCGGCCAACGAGACACGCGAGGGAAGCTCTGCCCTGCGCATCGCCAACGTGGAACGCACGGATGCCGGCGTCTTTCGTCTGAATACCCGCTTCGTTCCACCACTGCTCGAGGTACGCGCCAGCGAATTTCTGCGCGGCCTGATCAACGGACTGCTGGAAATTCTCTCCGCCAAGAGCACGCAGCTTTCCGCCAGCCGGCGGCAAAAGAACCAGAGTCTTGCCGACTTCACCGCGTCTGACATCGCGAATTTCTGGCTCCTGTATACGGTCAATTCGCATATTCCTGTTCTCAGCCACCTGCTGCAGGGGCAGCGCTGTCACCCGGAAGAGCTCTTCTCGGCCCTCACCGCGCTCGGTGCTTCGCTGACGACTTTTTCTTCGACCATACGTCCGCGCGACCTACCGCTATACGACCATCCGGAACTAAGCAAGGTCTTCAGCGATCTCGATCAAAAACTGCGCTTGTTACTTGAAACCGTCGTACCGACGAACGTTGTCTCTTTGCCGCTCAAGCATGTGAAGAACACCATCTACGCAACTGCGATCGATCAGGACAAGTACCTCAACAACACCCGCATGTACCTGGCCATCTCGACTGAAACCAGTGAAGAGTCCATCATTCGTAAGGTTCCGCAGCTAGTGAAGGTATGTTCGGCGACCCACATCGAGCAGCTTATCAGCAATGCGTTGCCGGGGATCGTGCTCAATCACCTGCCAAGTCCACCCAGTGCGATTCCGATTAAGATGAAGTATCAATACTTCAGCCTGAACCAGTCTGGAGCCGCGTGGGATGCGGTTACGCGCGCCCGCAATCTGGCGGCGCACGTGCCCGGAGATTTCCCAAATCCGCAAATGGAGTTGCTTATCCTGCTGCCCCAGGCGGCCCAATGAAACTACTGAACAAACCCGTCTGGGCCGAAGGGATGTACCTCGGCCCGCACAATTTTCAGGCGCAGAGCCGCTACTTCGAAGACTCGCTGAACTTCGTCACCATGAGTCTTTGGCGCGACGCGTACGGCTTCTCCGGCCTGCAGTTTGACAGCGACGCTTTACGCAACGGCACCCTCGCCCTGATCAACGGCCGCGGCCTGTTTGAAGATGGGCTGGCCTTTGATTTGCCCGGGTCGGATTCCGCTCCGCCGCCACGGGAGTTTGGCGCCCTGTTTTCACCGGTTGCCGACCATCTGACGATGCACCTTGCCGTTCCCGCACAGCAGCAGGAGGGCCGCAACACAAGTCTCGACAATGGCGCGCCCGCTTCCGTTCGCTATCACAGCAGAGAGCAGGAGCTTCCGGATGAAAACACCGGCCGGGACGAGAAAAAAATCAAGGTTGGGTGCAAGAACCTGCAGCTCCTCGCCGAGGCCGAAGTGACCGATCAGTTCGTGAGTCTACCCCTGTTGCGCATTGTGCGCAGCGGCTCGGGTAAATTCGAGACGGATTTCTCGTTCGTGCCACCCTGCCTTGCGCTGAGCGCAAGCGGGTCACTCACCGGCATGCTACGCCGCCTCATTGACATTCTGGATGACAAGAGCGCCGTCTTCGCCCGGGAGCAGCAGCAGCGCCAGGGGCAGTTCCAGGCTGGTTTGTCGGCGCACCATGTGGCGCAATATTGGTTTCTGCACGCCTTGAACTCCAGTGTCTCTACGCTAAGGCATTTCCTGCTGTCGAAGCATGTGCATCCTCAGGAGCTGTTTCGGGAGATGTCACGACTGGCCGGCGCGCTTTGTACCTTCGGTCTCGAGGTGCATCCCCGATCGCTGCCGGTCTACGACCACCGGGACATCGGTCCATGCTTCGAAGCGCTGGACCAGCACATTCGCCGCCATCTTGAGATCGTTATGCCCTCCAAGGCGATCACCATTCCGCTGCGATCGGTCGGGAACTCCCTCTACGAAGGCGAGGTCAATGATGAACGCTGCGTTGGGGCCTCGCGCTGGCTCCTGGAAATTCGCTCCCCGATCGGTGAAGCTGACTTAATCGCCCGCGTACTGCAACTGGTCAAGGTCTGCTCCGCACGCTTCGTTGTGGAACTGGTCAAGCGCGCTCTGCCAGGCCTTGCCGTCAAGCACCTGGCTGTTCCGCCTGCGGAAGTAGCGGTGAAGGTGGAAAGCCAATACTTCGTCCTCAACCGGACCGGACCATGCTGGGAGAACATCGTGCAAACGCGCAAAGCGGGAGTCTATGTCCCAGGGGAGATTCCATCACCCGAGATGAACCTGATCGTATTGCTCGACGATCAAAAGTAGTTTGTGGGCCTGGACGTGCTTCTGAGATGGCACCAAGCAATCATTAGTAGGCCCTCAGCAGCACGGGAATATAATCTGCTCGACCACGAGTACGGAGTGAGGTACACAGCGCAAAAGGAGGGACTATGAACCGGCAACGTGTGTCGGACCCGAACCTACGGTCGCTCGGTAATTTTCAGGGGACTATCGACCGCAATTCCAACTTCCTTCAGCAGGCGCTCGATCACAATCTCGGCAGAAACATCCGAGTAGCAAAAGTGTTAGGGTACTTGGCACTCTTGCGCCAGAGGGGCGCCTCCTTGACCGGAGTCATTCAGTGCGTGGCGGCACAGCGGCAGAATTTCTCGTCCAGCAAGTCGATGACGCATATGAGCATGCCGACAGGTCCAACGGAGGCCGCACATTTTCTGCCTGGACATATTTTGATTGGTTCCAAAGACATCTGGAACCTGGCAACAAATCCGGCTACGCGCGGTCACATCGAGTTTCTTTTTGGCGAAGTTGAGCATCTTCCAGCGCCCTTCAATCAGGCGGACACTGTAGCGGAAGCCAAAGGGGAGCCCGGTGGGCTCTGCTCCGCGTTAGTCCATGCCTGTAAGACGCTGGTAGGCCGCCATTTGATGGGTCGGGTATCCGATGGGAAGATCCCTCTTGATCTGGTGCAATCCGCCTATGGAGATTGGCATCTAGACGCCGTCCGAGCATTAAATAGCGGCGCCGCGAAAAAAAGTACGAAACCGGGAATTCCTCCGCTGGTCGGCGATCGCTTCGAGGGCTATACGGGTGAATCGATCGCTGCACGATCCGATGCCAGCACTGAGCTCTGGAATCGAGATGACTCCCTTCGAATCCTTCAGTACTACATCGAGGATCAACAGCAGCGTACTTGGCAGTGGGTGATGAAGGATTGTCGAGAGGCTTTGAGAGAAGTCGAATCGAACTTCAAAGGGTAGCCGGGCGCCCAACTGAGAACCGTTAGATTGCGGCCCCGTGCCACCCCTCGTAACGATCCCGTCCACACTTCGTTGGGCGTGAGAGTCTTTTCTCAAATAGGTCTGCCTCCGTGTCCGGGCGCAGGTGCCACTTGCATCCCCAGATCAGCGTTGTGGACGTGAGCGGGACAGACTTGTCCAAATTAGGGTAATAATTAACTTGACTAACCCAGATTTCGGGACTACGCTGTAAACATGAAAGCCCCGAAAACGCTAATCGAAGCAATCAAATACTTTAGCGACGAACTGACATGCATCAGGGCCGTTGCGCAGATGGTATGGCCTGATGGAGTTAAGTGTCCGCATTGTTTCACGGCGGACCCGTATTGGCTTGAGACCCAAAAGCGGTGGAAGTGCCGTCAATGCCGTAAGCAGTTCTCGGTCAAAGTAAATACCATCTTCGAGGATTCCCCGCTCTCTCTCACCAAGTGGCTACCCGCGCTCTGGCTGCTCGTAAATTGCAAGAATGGTGTATCCAGCTACGAAATTTCCCGCGATCTTGGTATCTCACAAAAGAGTGCATGGTTTATGCTTCAGCGGCTTCGCCTAGCCCTAAAGGTACGCGACTTTTCCGGCAAGAAAGCTGGCGATGACGGCAGCGCAGTTGAAGTTGACGAAACCTTCATCGGCGGTAAAGCTCGCAACATGCACGTTGCGGAGCGTAAGAGGAAAATCACCGGCACCGGCGGAAAAGGCAAAGCTATCGTTATGGGCATCCTTGAGCGGGGCGGTAAGGTCCACACCCAAGTCATCGCGGATCGCCTGAGCAACACCGTAAGGCCAATCATCAAAGAGCGCGTCGCGGCTGGCGCAACTCTCTATACCGACGTAATGCGCGGCTACTTCGGGCTGGACGATGAATTCGCTCACGAGATGGTCAATCATGCAGTCGAGTACGTTACTGGGCGGGTCCACACCAACGGCATGGAAAACTTTTGGTCTCTGCTAAAGCGTGGGCTTAACGGAACCTACGTCAGCGTAGAGCCCTTTCACTTGTTCCGCTATCTTGACGAGCAATGCTTCCGGTTTAACAACCGGGCGACCGAAGATAACCCTTTGGACGACGCAGACCGGTTCCTGCTGGCGCTCTCTCAGGTGGCGAACAAGCGGCTCACCTTCAAAGAAGTAACAGGAAAATCGGGTAGTCCCGCGACCTGCTAACCCTTATCGGAAGAAGCGTGGCCGGAAGCCCTTGGCTTAGGACCACGCTTCGGCTTGTCCGCGTTGGCTTCCTTTTCCTGCGAACGTATTTCGTCGAGGTTGCTTTTGGAGACTTGCAATACACTTCGCAGCGCGTCGTTGAATCGACTCATCGCCATCGTAGGTGATTTTACTTTCTCACTCATGCCTACAATCCTACTCTCGCCAGAGACGCCATGAAAGAGTGCGCATTCTGTCCACATACCGCAAGACTGTCCCTGGAACATGTCGCTAGCGGTTGGATGAACGATCTGTTCGTTGGGCCGACTCAAGTCAAAATGACTGACACCAGGGGATCCATTCGAGAATGGGAACCGCCGGAACTGGACTGGAAGGCGAGAGTCGTATGTGCGACTTGCAACACCACGTGGATGAGCGATATCGAAAGCAAACATGCTAAACCGGTCATGACACCGCTAACAAGGGGGAGAGTCTCGTTCCGATCGGGAATCAAGAAGCCCGCTCTTTAGCCTTGTTCGCGTTCAAGACGGCGGTGGTTCTTGACCATGCCAACCGGCGCGACGAGGGTCCTTTCTTTTCTCCTCGCATTCGTCATGCATTTAGAAGAAGTCTTGTGATCCCGGATATTGTTCAGATGTGGCTGTGTGGATACGACGGGCACAGGAACAACCTGAGGGTTCATACCACCTATCTCAATGGAAAATTTAAACCCACCTACCCGATCCAAATGTATGTGCTTACCTTTGGGATTGGGTGCTTTGTATTCCAAGTTCTCAGCACCAAGCACTTCGGGACCATCAGACTTGCGCCCTCTCCTGGGTTCGAGCGTTTGGCTGTACCCTTTTGGCCAAAGGTTCCCCCCGGCTTTGTCTGGCCCAATCCCGTCGAAAATCTTTCTAAGGTCTCGCAGTTTGATCGCTTTGCCTTCCGCTGGGCCACGATCCGGGAAGACCCGTTTTCGCCTGCCGGTTGATTTGAGTTCTGCCATGTCACAATTAGTTGAGTTTTTCATAACCGCTTTATCCTCGGAGAGACCAAATGCAGAGCGACCAACAACCAATTATTGACGCACTAACGGAAGAATTGATTTCTCTGCATAGGCAGATAAACGAAGCTTCCGTGAACGAGCTAGCTCTGATAGCGACCCTGCAAGGGCTTCTTCCCGACTTCTCCCAACGATTCGATCGATTGCGTATCGGCATAGAAAAGCAATTTGCAGAGAATGATCCCTCATTTGAAGCAAGGCTTCGTAATGCGATGAAGTGGCGTGTTCAAATAACCTTCGTTGTCACACCCATATAGATACGAAAATGCTCCGGAAATGGTCGGCCTTCGAAAAAAAAGATGAGGAAAAGCGGGAGTGAACTGCCCTGTCACGGTGCAGAAATTGTCCCTTTTCGGGATGGGTTAGTCAAGTCAATTAATTCCCTAATTTGGACAGCTCTGTGAGCGGTACGCTTGCGATCAGGAAGACCGGCGAGGATCTTCGTATCATGCCTTGCATTCCAAACCACCTCCGCGTGGTTGCTGTTGCGGAACCGATGACGGATGAACATAATGATCTCCAACGGGCAATCTTATGCGCAGAGTTGAAGACCAGTGTGCCGAGCTCAACCGGGCGCTGGGTGAGAAATACGAGGTCATTCGGCGTATCGGCGGGGGCGGAATGGCCGAAGTGTTTCTAGCCCGGCACGTAACTCATGGAGCGCTATTTGCCGTCAAGGTCCTGGCGGAACACCTCGCGCAAAACGATCGGGTGGTTGCGCGATTTGAAGAAGAGGCGAAGCTGGAAGCTCGCCTCTCCGGGCACCCCAACATAGTCTCCGTTTTTGACATCGGAGCCAGCGATGGACTTCATTACATTGTCATGCCTTACATCCAGGGCGAAGACCTGGCCAGCTTTGTCCGTAGAGCGGGGAGAGTGCATCCCGAGGATGCGGCAAACATCGTGGCGCAAGTCGCAGAAGCCTTGAGTTGGGCGGAAGCCAAGGGAGTTGTCCACCGTGATCTGAAGCCGGCAAACATACGTCTCGATACCTCCGGACGCGCTATTGTTGTCGACTTCGGAATTGCGAAAGCTTCCTATGGTTCCGGCGAATTGACACTTCCTGGAGAGGGACTTGGGACACCGTTCTATATGTCTCCTGAGCAGTTTCTGGGGGAAGCATGTGATGCACGCAGCGACCTGTACTCGCTCGGGGTAGTGTTCTTCGAGCTATTAACCGGGGAGCGCCCCTTTAAGGGAGATAGCTTCGCATCCATACAAAAAGCGCACCTCGCCCCGAAAGCCCCTCTCATCCGCTCTTATGATCCCGAACTGCCCGAACCCTATGAAGAATTGGTTCAGAAGTTGCTCCAGAAGGATCCGGCAAATCGCTTTCAAAGCGCAAAGCATCTCCTGGCTGCTCTATCCCATCTCGGGATAAGTTCAGGGCGCAGCGCGCTGCTACCCCAAGTGGACGAAGTCTCGAGTCCAGAGGCAACACAGAAGAGCACCGCGTCAGCCCCGTCTCCCAGCCTTGCTCATCCCTCGAATCCTGAGGTAACACAGAAAAGCACGGCGTCACTGCCGTCTCCCAGCCTTGGACGTCCGACAAAGCATCGGTCACAAATGATTATTGCCCTGAGTCTGGTAACCCTCACTCTGCTCGTGGGAATCGCTGCAGCCCTTGTTTTGAGCCGTCCTAAGACAGTCATTGCAGACGGCACAGGATCGATGATGCTGGTCCGGGCCGGCGACTTTATCTTTGGGGACGATTCGTCCATCTCCCCAAATCCTCGGAGGAAGATCTTTCTGAAAGACTTCTATGTGGATCAGACTGAGGTGTCAAACGCACAATATAAGAAGTTCTGCGATGCCACGGGGCATGCGCCACCGAGCTCCGCTAATTTCCTTTCGAAACCCGACTATCCCGTTGCGGATGTGACGTTTGAAGACGCGGCCGCATATGCTGCGTGGGCCGGGAAGCGGCTGCCCACGGAAGAAGAATGGGAAAAGGCTGCCCGTGGGAGTGACGGCCGCCCCTATCCTTGGGGTTCGGAACCATGGACAGAAGGAGTTCCTCACGATCTGGAGCCAGTAGATTCATTTAAGGCTCGACAAAGCCCGGCAGGGGCGTTCAATATGTCTGGTAACGTCTTCGAATGGACACAATCACTTTTTCCTGCGGGCGCGCTGGAGTACGCGGATATGACTAAGGCGCTCGGCACCGACCTGTTTTCCAGGAAGTGGCACTCCATCAAAGGCGGCAGTTTTTCTCCCAAGAGCGATCCCCGTCTATTGCTTTCTTATATGCGGCGGGGTTTCCCGGAGGATCAACGATCAGCCTACATCGGCTTTCGCTGTGTTCGTGAAATTCCCGCGTCGCCCTTGTGGGTTAAGTTGAAGTCGGTACTCGCAAAGTAAGGTGGACCGATGAAGAAGCTGATAGTCCTGTCAATCGCCATCGTATGCTGTACCGCAACGGCCAAGCCTCAGGAAGCACTCACTCCCCGCGACTCCTTTTGGTCAGCCAGCGACCTTGTCGAGGTGGCTGCAAACCCCGCGGCTCAGGTGAAGCGCGTTTCCGACAGCAACAGCGATGGCAAGACCAAAAAGACCAGTGAGATCCCTGGCCCTGCTGTACTTCAAAAGCAAAAAGCGGTACAGATCGCGGCTAAGGGCTACGGCGTGGAGCCACATATCGTCAAACGGAACGCCTCTCAGCAGCCACTTGGACTTCGCTATGCCCTGCTCAAAGTCGGGGACAGTGGCGAACTTTCCGAGGTGTTGCCGGAAACCACTTTCCACAGCGGCGATAAAGTGAAGATCAGTTTGATGGCGAATCAGCCGGGTTACATCTACATCATCCAGCAGGGGTCAAGCGGCAATTGGCGTCCTTTGTTTCCAGCCCAGGGTGATTTGCCTGAAGCGAACCGAGTAGAAGCTGGACGGATTTATGAAGTGCCGAGCGGGAAATCTTTCCAGTTCAATCAACAAACAGGCGAAGAGCGTTTGTTCATCTTGCTGAGCCGCCAGGCTGTCTCTGACCTCGACGGAGTCATTTTCACCTTGCGGCACCAGGAAGATCCAGCAAAACCTGTAACTCCCGGTTCGGATCAAGTAGAGGCCAGCAACCGGATTAGCGACGAGCTGGTGCGGCGTTTGAAGAGCCGTGATTTGATGGAAGTCGAAGATCCGCCCCAGGAAGCGAAGGACACATCTCTTGGGGAGAACGCTATGTATGTCGTCAGCCAAGGGAAAGGAAATGGCGCTGCCTCGCAGGTGTTTGCCGACCTGGTTCTCGATCATAGATGAGACAGTACCGTGGACTCGATGAAGGCTAATATCGAAGGGCTCTTGCTAGTGTTGATCATCGGGGCGGGTATCCTCATCTCCGGCGCGCAGCAATCGGCTTCGCCAGGTCAGAACGTTCAAATGCGGATTGTTCTGGAACAGCAAACTGGATCTACATTCCGCATAGTAAGTCCGCAGCATGTCTTTAAGACCGGCGACCTGGTTCGATTTCGCGTACTCTCCTCATCGGATGGCTTTCTCTATGTGAGCGATCGCGCGGCTTCGGGAAAGTATAGCGAGTTGTTTCCGGCCAAGGGATCTGACACCGACAACAGGCTTGAGCACGGCAGGGAGTACCGGATCCCTGCGGCCAGCCGATCGTGGTTTCGCATCGAGAAGCCTCCAGGCTATGAAACGGTCTTCTTTACCTTCACTTATTCACCATTACCACGAAGGAGCGAGGCTGCACCTACCTTCCCATCCACTGCCCCTGGAGAACCTCTACCGCAGACTCGCCCAGCTGAGCTTATCCCTCGTTGTGATGATGCGCTGTTCCGTGCCCGAGGCGAGTGCCTCGATGTAAATGCGGGCCCGAGTGCGGTCCCGCCCGGCACGCTTGCGGGTTCGGACGCTCTCACGCCGAGAGACGTCACCATCGTCCCGGGGCCGGACATTTCGGTCGTGACGCCGGCTACACCCGGGGACACGCCGATCATCTATGAGTTTCGGATTGCGCACCGCTGATCTATGAACGCTATCGCCAAGTCGTTAATTGTTTTCTCTCTGGCGATCAGCCTCCAGAGCCAGGGACAAACTCCGGCGCCTGACCAGCAGCATAGAGATTTGAACGAAGTACCCGACCAACCGGCAACTCCGAGCGCTCCTCAAATTCCTCGGAGCTACGCGCTTGTCGTCGGCATCTCCAGGTACAAGAACCTCCCGATGAAGGCGCAGTTGCAATACCCCGATCGTGACGCGGCGGATATTTATAGCACCCTCATCAGCGAGAAAGCGGGTCAATTCCCCGCGGAGGGTGTTCACAAGCTGATCAACGAACAAGCAACGCTTGCGAACCTGAAGCAAGAGCTCGAAACCTGGCTGCCGAGCGTAACCGGCCCCAACGATCGCGTGATCATCTATTTTGCCGGCCATGGCTTTATTTCCGGGGGAAAGGCATACCTGGCGCCCTACGATGTGGACCCAACAAAGGTTGCAGCGACCGCCTATCCCATGGACCAGCTGGGTCAAGTTATAGGAAGCCGGATCAAGGGCAAATGGAAGGTCCTACTGACAGATGCCTGCCATAGTGGCGCGATTACTCCCGAGGACGACACGGCTCAGGTCAATCGAAGCTTGTTGGATCTGAACAGCTCCATGTTCTCCTTGACCGCGAGCCGCGATCGTGAGCAAAGCTTTGAGAGCCCACAGTGGGGGGGAGGACACGGAATCTTTACCTACTACGTGATTCAGGGCTTGCAGGGAGAGGCAGACACTTCGGGAGATGGTGTGGTGACCGCCGACGAGCTTGCGGAGTACGTACACACCAATGTTCGCCTGGCGACGCATATGCTGCAAAATCCAACTTCCGACCGCGGCAGTTTCGATCCGAACATGGTGCTTGCCTTCAACCCTGGTTCCTCCGCGACCAGCAAATGCCAGGACCCGAACTGCGCTGTAAAACTGCGCTACGGAACCTTTGTGATTGAGACCAACATGGATGACGTAGAGGTCTGGCTTGACGGCAAGAGCCTGGGGATTTTCAAGAAGGGTATTCCGCAGCGCTTTCCAGGGCTTACTCCGGGTCCGCATACCTTAAAAGGGGCACACCAGGGTTATGAACCTGATGGTCCAAGAGAAGAACAGATTTATCCCGGCCAGGACACGGCAGTGGTGGTCCGCATCCTAATTGCCCAGCGGCGTAACCACGCGGCCCAGGAAATCTTCGACCGGGGACTTGAGCACTACACCCGCGGCTTCGCAGCGAACTATAAAGTGGCCGCGGAGGACTTTGAACAGGCACTTGTGATTGATCCTACGTACAGCCAGGCGGCGCTTTATCTTGGGCGCACCTACCATGCGCTGTATGAAGAAGACAAAGCCAAGGACTCTCTGAAACGAGCGATCGAGATTGATCCGGCATACCTTGAAGCCAGGCTCAGCTATGCCGCTGTCCTTCTCGACACAGGAGAGCTGGATGAGGCCATCCGTCAACTTGACGCGGTGGCCAAGCAAGCTCCCGCCAATGGCATGGTTTGGTACCTGCAGTCGCAAGCGTTTCTGCGCAAGGGAAGTTACGGACAGGCGGTCGATTCAGGTGAGCAGGCGGTCAAGCTAACGCCGGCAAACGCGGAGGCGCATCTTTGGCTGGGTGAAGCTCTGCGAAGAAATAGCCAATGCGGTTTGGCCACAAGCCAATACGAGAGCTACCTGTCCTTGAGCAACTTCAACAGCGAACTCGGCGGAAAGCTAAATTACTACGTGCTCGGCAGCCTCTTTGGGGTTGGCTCTAAGAAGCGTGCAACCCAGCAGGATATATGGCGCGAGCTACGGGCCCAGGCATACGAGGGGATCTGCGATTGCGACTGGATGCGCAAGAGCTACGACGACGCGGCAGTCCAATGCCACAAAGCGCTTTCACTTGTTCCGGAAGATCTTTTCGCCAACTATCGGCTCGGCCTCGTATTCACCGAGCAGTACAACGCCATCGGAGGCCAGGCACTGCTGCAAGAGGCAAAGCAGTATTTTGATGCCGTTATTGCCATAAATCCTGACACGGATGAGGCACAAAGATCACGAAAATACGTGGCAAACATTGACTCCGTGCTGGCCCAAACGCGACGGTAGCAGCGTTCCCCCAATTCGCAGGCAGGCGTTTGGCGAAATTTAGCCCGGGCAGTCGAAATTGTGTTGACCATGGATGGTGCATTGTCCTACAGTTCATTTTGCCTATTTCCCAGAAGGAGTATCTGGCCTGAGCGCTACTCCCGCGCGGGGGTTTCTAGTCTGCGGGTAGAGAAAGAGTGGGTTGCGTCGCCACTTGTAACGATCTCGGCCAAATCTGCACCATACAAAAAAAGGAGCGGCTCATGAACAGGTTGCTCGCGCTAACTATTGCCTTAGTGCTCTCGGGTCAGACTGTGGTGGATGCCCAAGCCCCACCCCCTCCCCAGCTACAGATCACGATACTGGATGGTGAAGGGGCTCTCAACAACATCAAGCAACAAACTGCGCGAGAGCCGATCGTACAAGTGGAAGATGAGAATCATAAACCGATTGCGGGGGCGCTAGTTATCTTTTCGCTTCCCCAATCGGGCCCCGGCGGCACGTTCGCGGGAGGAAGCACAGTGTTCAATGGAGTGTCAGACGCCAATGGTCATGCGATTGCGACCGGCCTTACTCCCAATAATATCGCCGGAAAATACCAAATCCAGGTAACTGCCAAGTACCACAACTTGACCGCTCACACTTCTATCAACCAATCCAATTTCATGGGTTCGACCGTAAGTACTGCCCACGCAGCAACCCACGCATTTCCGCTCAAGGCTGTACTGATTGTCGCTGCTGTGGCGGGCGCCGTAGCGATTGCGGTTGTGGCTTCGCAATCCGGAGGAGGCCCATCGACTACTATCACGGCTGGTACCCCCACAGTGGGCGCGCCATCGGTACGGCGCCGGTGAGCAGAGAGGTTCAGGAAATGTCTGGAGGGTTCTGTTTGCCGCACACTCGAAACACACGTGGATGGGCAGGAGCGTGCTTCGCGCTCATCTTGCTTTTCGGAATCGCAGGGTGTGGGACAAGCAGCGTTGCACGCAACAGCCTTTCTGGTGCTGCTGCGGAATCCGCCGCTGCGGCGGCCGCGTCGCAGCCGATTCTTGGCTATGCTTGGGATTCAAGCCGTGCTGGTCTTCGCGCCATGCTCGGTGTTCCCGGGGCCGCTAGCCTGAGCAACAGTGTTGTAACCAAGGGACCTTTTAGTTCAGCAGTTTTGTGTCTCAGGAAGAGCTACGCTCTACTTACGAACTCCGCCGGGAGTGTCTATGTCATGTCCCTGCCGAGCGGCGAACCCTTGCTGGTCGCCCCTCAACTTGTAGCCAGCGAGCAAATTATCGTAAGTCCATCGTGTTCAAAGGCACTCGTTTATGCACGCGGCGCTTCTACTGGGGTTCTGATCGGCGGTCTGCCGTCTACGCCCGAAGTGCAGTCGTTGAATTTCGCCGCTCCGGGTTCAATCGTCGGAGCGGCCGTCGGAGATTTGGGCGATGTCGCCCTGGCAATCCTTCGTTCAGACGGATCGACGGCTACTCAGATTCTGTCCTCCTCTGGAAGTCTGTCAGCCCCGCTCAGCATTCTACAAAGGTATGGCGCAATGGCTTTTGTGCCTGGGGGCGATACGCTGCTGGTTGCCGACTCAGGCGCCAACAAAGTATTGATGCTGTCGCAGCCTTCCACAAATCCCACCTCTGTGCAACTTGCATCCTCTGGCGACGGAGTGTCTCAACCACTCGCGATGGCAAGCTCGGCAGATGGGCATGAAGCCTTCGTTGCGAACGGCATTGGGATTCCGCTGCTGCGCCTCGATCTTGTTTCAACATCAGCCCCAGCAAAGGTACCGTGCGCTTGTAGACCGTCGGAACTCGTTCCACTCTCCGGCAATGTCTTCCAAGTGAGCGATCTCTCCTCGGGCACAATCTATGCCTTAGACGGATCTCCAGCTACGCCAAGGACGGTCTTTATCCCTGCTAGCAGCCGTGTCAGTCTTAGCGGAGCGCCCCAATGAAAGGGCTCGCGTCGCCTTTCTTACGAATGCTCGTTTTGCTGGTTGCGACCGTCGCCGAAGCGGCAAGTCTTACCGCCCAAACGCTTCCGCCGAGCAGTGTTTCCATCACGGCGACCCCGTCGACACTGATTCTTCCTGGAACTCTGACACTAACCACGACCGTCAATCAGGTACCCGTTGCGGGCGGAGTTCCGACTGGGATGGCGAACTTCTTCTATGACGGCACGAATTCACTAGGCAGTGCACCGCTCAAGGTCCTTTCCTCCACCCAGGCATTTCCAGCAACGGCCTCCGCCATCGTAGCGACACCGGATTCAAGCCCTGTCGGTATCGTCGCATTCACGCGTGTTGCGGGTGCTTCTCCAGCTTTAGTAAGTGTGGACCAATCGAGCGGTGAAGTTACGCTGTATAACTTCGCCAGCAAGGTGAGCACGCCCTCCCTGTATTCCTACACTGTAGCGTCGCCGCAACCCGATGCCATCGGTAGCGGTTTCTTTCTCCTGCCGAAGTCTCAGGGAGTTCAGAGCTTCCTGGTCCATGGCGGGAGTACCCCTACCACTCCGGACGTGGGAACATACTCTGTATTCGATGGTACATTCACCACCATCCGGCCTGTACTGAATCCACCAACCAAGGTAAGCCCTTCCGGGTGTAATTGCGGCCGCGCAGATAATGAACAGATTGCTATCGACGACTTCGACGGCGACGGGTATTCGGATGTTGCCGTGCTCCTAGGCACGCAGGTTGTTGGGAATACGGTCGAGGGCGCGTTGCCTGGAGTCATGCTGAATGCCGGATCCAGTAACGCCGGAAGCTTTGCAACATCTACCTTCATCCAGGCAGCGCTTCCTGCCACTTTCTGCCCGACAAGTTTTACCACTGGGCATTTTACCTCAGCTGCGGGGGCCCAACTTGTAGTTGCCGGAACGACTCCAATGACAGGGGAAAATTGCTTATACTTTGCGTCATCCGACCCCAGCACGATCTACTTGTTTGCGCTCGATGCCACCAAGACCCAACTGACCCTGGTCAGCAGCATGTCCACAGCGCCAGGCGCAAGCAGTCTCGCCGCCGCCGATCTTAACCTGGACGGCAAAACGGATCTCATCATCGGTAACAACTCACAAAAAGGTATCGTGATTGCATTCGGAAACGGAGATGGAACCTTTGCGACAGAATCATCACTGATCGCCACTTCAGGAATTCCCTTATCGTCCGACATGACCGTGAGTGATCTTAATGGCGATGGGTACCCGGATATAACACTCATCGTGGCGGATCTGACAACTGAAGCAGATGACGTGTCTGTCCTACTCAATGATGGTAAGGGTAATTTCAAAAACGTAACTCAGATTACCGGCCTCAATCTGTACACGGATGTACCAGTGAGTACGGACCTAAATGGTGATGGTTTGCCCGATCTTGCCTTACTTTCTCAGGCTACGACTACGCCGGCGATCAATCTCTCCATCTTGATCAACTACGCTGCCGCCCAGGCAACCCTTACGACCACGGCTTCCCCGCTGCCCGCCGGGACGCACACGCTTATCGCGTCCTACTCTGGTGACAACAATTTCGCCAAAGGCAGCTCGCTAGCCTTGACCGAACAGGTCAACCAGACCATGCCTACGCTGAGTTGGCCTGCGCCGGCGTCTATCACCTACGGCACTGCCCTCAGCACAATGGCAACAGCCAGCGTTCCAGGTACTTTTACCTACAACCCAGCCTTGAACGCAATACTTCCTTTGGGAACGGACACCCTCACCGCAACATTCACACCAACAGATACCTTTGACTACTCCGGGGCCAGCGTGACGCAGTCGATCACGGTGACTCTACCGCCGGTCGCAGTCACAGTCTCTGGACCATCGACGATAGCACCTGGTGAGCCCACAACCGTCAATTTGACAGTGAACCCCTTCCCACACTCAGTCACGGCAATTGTGACCCTTAGCTTTGTTCCAGCACCACCCAATACCGTGGGTGATGCCATGGTCGTCTTCCCAAACAACACCACTACATACTCGACCCCTCCTATACCCCCAAATACACCGGCGACCTCCATTCCGCTTACTTTTCAAAGTGGTTCGACTGCGGGCACGATCACGGTCACAACTCACCTTATCGACAACGTCACGGGTGCAGATGTCACTCCGGCCAGCCTGGCGCCAACAGTGATCACAGTTCCCGCTGGACCGCCTGTCATCACCAGCGGAACCCTGACGCGATCCGGGAGCAGCCTGCAGGTCGCCCTCTTAGGTCTGTCCTCAACTCGAAATATGACGCAAGCAGTATTTCACTTTTCTGCCGTCCCCGGTAAGCCGCTCGCCACCACTGACCTGACTGTACCGGTAACCTCCGCTTTTCAGACCTGGTATCAATCCTCGGCCTCCGACGCAGACGGCACTACCTTCACCTACACGCAGCCTTTTACTATCACCGGAGACGCCTCAGACGTCCAGAGCATCTCGGTCACGCTGACGAACTCGCAAGGCACCTCTGAAGCCACAACAGTGCAATAGCAAATGGATTTCGCCCTGGGCATCTCGATCATGGCCGGGGCCCCGGGAACCAAATCTTGAAGGGGACACGGGCGGATAGTGGCTTAGTATCTGGGTTCGAGCTCTCCATGCGCATGTCACGGGTGTAGTACCCTAAGTGGCAAGCATGATCCAGGCAAACAAGGGAGCTGTACAGGCCGTGAAGGTCACTGCGGAAGTAAGCCCTGGCACATGGTGTAACTTCCGCTTCGACAAACCTTTCAAAATCGGACGTCTCAAAGACTGCGATCTTTCTATCGACAATTCTTTCGTCAGCCGAGCCCACGCGGAGGTTGTCTTTGAGGACGGGCACTGGTCTATCCGCGATCTTGGCAGTGCGAATGGACTCTTCTTGCGGGGCGAGCGGGTCCCGTCTGTGCCCATCGCCGGTCTCACAACTGTGAGACTCGGGATAGAAGGTCCCGAACTCAAGTTCGAAGTGGAGAAGCCTCTACCAGAGCCGGCAACCCCGAAAACACTGCGCACAAAAGACCCGGCCCTGGCCCACTACATCGATCACTATTTCTCAAAACCTGACGCCGATCAACCTGCCGGTGAGCACACCATGTTCATCCGCCAGGCGTTCGCCCATGTGGAGACGAAGCGGAAGAGGAGATTCGGTGTAGTCATTGGGGTCCTGGTTGGCGTCGTTCTTGCAGCCGGCCTGTTTGCCTATCACGAGCATCGGCAGCTGCTACAGCAAAGAGCTACGGCGGAAGAGCTCTTCTACGCCATCAAGGCTCAGGACATCGATCTTGCCAACCTCGATCGGGCACTGGGCAATACAGGTAGCCAGGCCGGTGTCGAAGAGCTCAGCAAATTTCGTACCAGACGACGGGAAATGGAGAAGAGCTATGATAACTACCTCGCGACGCTGCACATCTATAACCCAAAGATGACCGAGCGGCAGCGGCTGGTCTTGCGAGTGGCCCGTATATTCGGTGAGTGCGAGCTGGACATGCCGCCCGATTTCGAGGCCGAAATCAACCGGTACATCGAGAGATGGAGATCGTCTGGCCGGCTCAAAGATGCGATTGCAATCGCCCAGCAGAATGGATACACCAAGACGATTTCTCGTGAACTGCTCGCGCGCGGTCTTCCCCCTCAGTTCTTTTACCTTGCGCTTCAGGAGAGCAATTTCAATCCCTATGCGGTTGGGCCCCTTACGCGAAAGGGTTTCGCAAAAGGAATGTGGCAGTTCATTCCCGAAACGGCCGTCAAGTACAGCTTGCGTCTGGGCCCTTTGGTGGACCAACCACGGCCTGACCCCGCCGACGACCGCCACAACTATGGCAAAGAAACGAAAGCAGCGGCTCTCTATCTTCAGGACCTCTATGGCACGGATGCGCAGGCCTCAGGATTTCTGGTGATGGCTTGCTACAACTGGGGCGAGAATCAAATCTTGCCGTTGATCCGAAGCATGCCGGCGAACCCGAGAGAGCGCAACTTTTGGAAGTTGTTGTCAAAGCATCGCGACAAAATACCTCAGGAGACTTACGACTACGTTTTCTACATCGCCTCAGCCGCGGTCATCGGGGAAAACCCAAGACTCTTTGGGTTCGATTTTGACAATCCGCTCGCCGACCCCACCGGTGAGTAGTAAAACGTCAGAGGGGCCATCGTTTCCTCAGTGGCGCAAGATGCAAAGCAGAAGTGAAAATGCTCTAGCGGCGCGAGCCTCTGCGAAAGCGCAAAATCTTTTTTGCCGCGGCCGCTTCCGTCTGCAAAGCGCGCAGCTCTTCTTGAGATTGCGGGGGTGCAAGCTCAAGCCATGGCATCGTCTCCTGCAAAACCTCTTCGGCGCCCTGGCTGTCGTCCTGGACGAGGAATTTACGGGCCGAGGCAATCGCAACGGACGCCTTCTCCTTGTAAATCTCCCAGCAGCGGTTGCGCAATCGCGTTTTCGTCGCTTCCTGTGAGCTGAGGGTATCCGCTGTCGCCACCGCGCCGAGAGCCATCTTGAGATCTGCAATGCCTTGAACACTTCCCATCTGCGCATAACACCGGCCAGCCAACAGAGAGAAGCTTGCGTCAGCCTCTTGAAGCTTCTTTGCCCGGCCCAGTGCTTGTTCTACCCGTGGCAGCCGCTTCACGCCCGCCGATTGCTCCTCCAGGAGGAGCGCCGCCTCGGCAAATAGCTCAAGACGCGCCATGTTGCCGGCGCGTTCGAGCGCCGTGTCAGCTTGTTGTTCGGTGGCCAGTTGCTTCTGTGTGGCCTCCTCCAATTGCCGGCGCAGAACCGGTTCATCGACCTGTCGAAGCGCTCGGCCGAGCAGTTGCACAGCGCTCTCGTAGTCCTCCTGATCGATCAACCGTTTCGCATGACTGTAGGTACGCTCCAGCAGTTCCTGGGAAATGCGCTGGGAGGCCGCGGACTTTGCGAGTTCCAGCAGGCCCTCCACCTCATAAGAAGAAAAGCCCTCCGCCTGGCAGCGCTCCAGAATTTTTACCGCTTCGAGGTAGAGTCGATCATCAATAGCCTGACGAGCCTGCCCAAGCCGTTGCGCCAGCAGGCGCTCCTGTCCTTGCCGTGTAACACGGTCAGAGAGTGCAGACTCCATGCCGAACAACTGCTCATTTCCAGGCATCCGCTTCAAAGCGTCGCGAATGCTTTCGAGAGCTTCTTCCGGAGGGAGCTCTGCGGCGATCCTACAGATCTCCCGGACGAACAGGTCGTCTTCAAGCTGCTTAATGCGGGGTTCGAGGTTAAGTCTGAGCCGGAGGAGAGAAGGATCATTGGGAAAATCCTTCAGAGCGTTCGTTAAGTCCGTTGAGACAATACGCAGCTTGTCAACGGTGGTAGTCAGTGCTGCCTTCTCTTCAAGCTTGCGAACAACGCCTTTGCGTCTCTCTTCTGCCAACGCGGCGATCAGCTGATCCCTGGTTCGGAGCACCTCCGCATTGTTTGGAGAGATGGACTCGGCTTTATTCAGCGAAACAGAAGCCTCTTCGAATTCACGCGCCGCCAGATGTTCCTTAGCGGCAGCCAATACGGTTCGAAGCTCTTCTTTCAGCCGTTTCTCCTCGATTTCCTGCTCCAACGCCTTACAAAGCGCCAGAATTTGCGAGTTCTGCGGGTCGAGCCGATGCGCCGAGGCCGCATGAACCTGAGCACGGGTGAGTTCTCCCACTTTTCGGGCGTTGGCGCTCTCATACAAAAGCTGAGAGACCTTCTCCTGAGTCTGCTTACCCTCAACAACTGACTTGCGCAGTGCGACCAGCGTCGTATTCTCGGGACTTAACCCTAGCGCTTCGTCACACAAGGCGAGCGCCTTTTCCCAATCCCGCTCGGCGGATGCCTGCTGCACCAGCCGCGCCAGCTCCTGGGCTCTGCGTTCCCTTTCCTGCTGCGTTAAACGCTGATCGACGAGCGACAGCAGCCGCTTGCCGGCGACGTTCTGGTTATCCAGGCGCATGAGTTGGCGTAAAGCGCTCTGGGCTGCCAGGAATTCGCGTTCACTGAAGCACTTCTCTGCCTCAGCCAGCAATTCAGCGATATGGACACGCGTGATGCCTTCGGCAACCTCGTGCAGATCCATCGCCATATCATCCGCATTGGCATACCGCTCCGACGGGGACTTTGCCAGGGCGCGGGCAACGATAGCATCGAGCACGGGGGTGCAATCCGTTACCAGCTGCGACGGAGCTGGTGGATCAAAACGCATGATCTGCTCCATCACCGCGGGATATTCAGCATCGAAGGGCAGTTTTCCGGTAAGCAGTAGATAGAGAAGCACGCCGGCGGAGAAAATGTCGGACCGGCCATCAATCTGCGATCCCCGAAATCGTTCGGGAGCCATGTAGGGTGGGGTGCCAACCAGAGATCCAGTCATTGTAAGGGTTTGGTCCCCGCGGGTCTCATCCCGGGCGATCCCAAAGTCGAGCAACTTGGCCGTCCCGTCCTTTTGCAGGATTACATTCGCCGGTTTTACGTCGCGATGGATGACGCCGTTACGGTGAGCGTAAGCGAGCGCCAGGCAAACTTGCTCAACGATGCTTAGTCCAAGTTCCAACGGAAGGCGATTCCGTTTGATGGTCTTGTCCAGGGGTTCCCCCTCGACATATTCCATTACGATGTAAGGCTCGCCTTCCTGATCGCCGGCGTCAAAGACGATCACGATATTGTTGTGGCGGAGCGCGCCCGTCTGGCTGGCCTCGCGGTAAAACCGCTGCAGCATTTCTGAGTTGCCGCTATAACCCTCGGTCAACATCTTGATGGCAACCACGCGTCCTAACCGGGCGTCACGCGCGCGATAAACAACGCCCATGCCACCGCGTCCGAGAACGTCGAGGACATCATATTTGCCGATCTTCTCTGGCTTTTGCGTGCTCAAGCGTCTATCCGAACTGCCCTCATCGAGCGTTGACGTCTGGTTGAGGGCCGCGGGCGAATCATGCTTTCGGCGGATCACCGTAAGCGCGAAAGTTATAGTTATCCAACAGGAATTTCTGTGCCTTTCTCCTTTCGGGGGTGGCTTGGCTCTCGGTTGAGTCGAGGTAGAGCATGTACAATTCAGCGGCTCCATCGTTGTCGCCTTCACTCGCCTTACGGTCCGCGGACTGAAGGATCAGCCCCGGGAGGCTGACGACCTTTTCCTTGGCTTGCTTGAGCAGACGATCGCGAGCGTCATATTCGACTCCCTCGAGGAACTGGGTTTCGCTGGGAACCTCGCCTTCGACACGTACGCCCGTGGTGTCGTCAGGCTTGACGTTTTCCAAGGTGGTAAAACTTTTCTCCTGGGTCTCGGGTATCGGGACCATGGGAACAATGGAGCTCCCAGCGGTGTCCAGGATCCGAAACTGCAGTTCGACGGTCGCCTTCAGGTGATTAATCTGCTCGGTATAGGTGTAGGGACGCTCAATCTCTTGCGAGCGGGTCTTGGGCAGCGAGTCGAGCTTGATATGCGCCGCTTCTACTTTCTTGGTTGCCGCCGCCACTTGGTTTTTCGCATCCGAAATTAGATTCTTCTTCCCGCGAGCCTCGGCGCCCTCCAGGGCTCGTTGGTCCGTCTGCAGAGCAAGGTTGGCGCTCTCGTAGTCACGATTGGCCGCGTTCCAATCTTCGTTTGCAACCTCGAGCTCGCCAGAACGATATTTTGACGCCTTTGCATTGCGTTCAATGGAGTTCGATTTTGCGTTCTGCAGGACATCTCCAACCAGGGTAAAGTTTGGCTGTATCGCGGTCACTTCGTTGGGACGGACCACTTTGATGTTTAGACTGGAGGACTCGAGACCCGTGGCCAGGGAGTCAGTGAGCTGTTCAGCAAAATCGACAGCCTCCCGCCGAGAAGTCTGGTCGCGAAAGGTGACGCGAATCGACAGCCTGGATCGAAGCTGGTGGGCCGTATTGGCGCGGGTCATTTCGTCCCGGACCGCGCCCGCGTCCGCCCCTTTGTACTGCAAGGCCTGGGCAAGGTAGGTCCAACCAACATTGGCCCCTGTTCCGTCCGGGCGATCGAGGTAGTGTTTCGCCTGGGTCAAATAATAGGCGGTCAAGATCCCGCCCAGGACCGTCATCCGGTCCTGAAGACTAGGGTCGTTGGTCAGTGCATAGCAACGGACGAGGAGATCGTAGGCACGCTGGACTCCGATCTCATCACTCAGTCCCTTGATGGGACTGTGCGTTCGTTGCAGATCCTTCGCCATGAGCGATGCGGCCTGAAGATAACGATCCTTCAACGAATCGAGGCGAGCTGCGACCAGTTTCCGTTGGGATGGCGTTAAGTTATCGAGGACCTCGTAAGCTTTGACAAAATCCTTGTCGTCTTCCGCTGCCGCGCTCATGGTCGAAGCTGTGGTGACCGCCGCCTTGTCGGTGCTCTCCTGGGATTGCTGCTCCGCATTTTGCAACAGGTCGACGATCTCAGGCGTTGACTCCACTTCGGCGGCCTTTTTAAACTCCGCCACTTCGCCTTGCGGGTCACTTTTGGCAGCGTCCTTCTTGCCCAGGTCCACATGGTAGGAGTAGAGCGCGTGGAGGGAATCCTGAACTCTGGGATACTCCTTCGCGAACGCACGCAGGGGCTTGATCGCTTCGTAGGCCTCGTCCGGCCGTCTTGCGGATAGCTTGTTGGCAAAGTCGACAAAGCGATGGTCCAGGACGGTTCTCTCTTGTGTGCAGGCCTGACTGAGGGAAACTGTCTCGGCCGACCCCGGCTCCAAATTCGAGGTGAGCCGGGAAATCGCTTCCGCGGCAACCAGGTGGGTATAGCCGCTAACTTGTTTTGCCAGTGCCTCCCGGTACAGCGTGATTTCAGCCAAACCCTTGCTGTTGAGGTCCCTGGTTTCCTGGTAAATTCCCTTAGCTAAAGCTTCGGTTCCCGCGTTACTGGGCGCGCCGGCTATGGCCGCGTCTAACGCAGACTTCGC
>PLZN01000576.1 GCA_003152195.1 Acidobacteriaceae bacterium | reverse complement strand
CGGGGTTATCCTGGTTCAGTTCGCGCTTTTTCTCGCCATTGGTACGGGGCTTTACTACTTTTATGGCAATGTGGCGAATGGCATTGCCCCTTCCAGTCCGGATCGTATTTTTCCGGCATTCATCGTGACCGAGATGCCGCGTGGCGTGGCTGGTCTGATGGTCGCCGCCATCCTGGCTGCCGCGATGTCAAATCTGAGTGCTGCGGTCAACTCTCTGAGTTCAAGCAGCATGGTGGATTTCTATCTGGCCTGGAAGCCCGATGCCGATGAACGACGGCGCGCTCGTTTATCGCGCGCCATGACCCTCTTTTGGGCGATGTTGCTTTTTGTGCTCGCGTTGATGTCCCGCAGCGGCGGCCATGTGGTGGAAGTCGGCCTGTCGATTGCCTCCGTAGCTTACGGTGCTCTCTTGGGAGTCTTCCTACTCGGCACCCTCACCAGGAGCGCGACTGAATCAGGCGCTATGATCGGGATGATCGGTGGTTTGCTGGCGAATATATTGCTCTGGAGACAGCCTCATGCGTTGCACTTTATCTTCGGGAACACGCATGTCCTGTTTCCTAAAATTGCATGGACATGGTTCGTGCTGATCGGATCCCTGCTAACGTTTGTTCTGGGATGGGCAATGAGCAGAATCTTACCTGCGAAGAAGCATTATCGGAAGATCGCGGTCTTGCTCGTAGTTCTGCTCGTCCCGGCAACACACTTGAAGGCGGCGGAAGAGCTGGAATTTCGCCAAATCGATCGGATTGTGGAAGGCGCGATCGCAGCCAAAAAATTCCCCGGCGCGGTGGTGATCGCCGGTCACGACGGCCGGATCGTCTTTCATAAAGCGTACGGAAATCGGTCCCTGATTCCTGCGCCCGAAGCCATGACCGAAGACACCATCTTCGATGTCGCATCGCTGACCAAAGTCCTGGCCACGGCGCCTGCCGTCATGCAGCTTTACGAGCAGGGCCGCTTTCGACTGAACGATCCGGTGGCAAAATATCTGCCCCAGTTCGGCGCAAATGGCAAGCAGGACATTACCATTCGCCAGTTGCTGACCCACTACTCCGGCCTGCCTCCCGATGTTTCCCTGGAAGATCCTTGGGTAGGCAAAGAGGAGGGATTGCGCCGCGCATTTGCTTCAACGCCGGTAACGGCTCCTGGAGTGCAATTCCGCTATAGCGACATCAATTTCATCGTACTGGGTGCGCTGGTGGAGAAGATTTCAGGTCTCACACTCGATCAATACCAGCAGCGATACCTGGCGCAACCGCTGGGGGTGGAGCACATGCAATATCTCCCTCCTGCAGCTTGGCGCAGCCGTATCGCACCCACACAGTACGATCATGGCGTCATGCTCCGGGGCCTTGTCCACGATCCGACCTCTCGTCGCATGGGCGGTGTCGCAGGGCATGCGGGACTCTTCTGTACGGCCGGTGACGTCGCCGTCTACGCCCAGAATCTGCTCGACCGGCTTGCCGGCAGGCCGAGCCGTTTTCCTTTGCTGCAACTCACGCTGGAAAAGATGACCACGCCCGGTCAGCCGGCGACTGGCACTGCACTTCGTGGGCTCGGCTGGGACATCGAATCGCCTTTTTCCAGCAATCGCGGCGAGCTGTTCCCAGTCGGCTCGTTTGGCCACACAGGATTCACTGGAACCTCCATCTGGATGGATCCAACCAGCGATACCTACGTCATCTTTATGTCGAACGCCGTTTATCCGGACGGCCCCACAGGAATCAACGCCATTCGTGGGGCAGTCGCGAATGTGGTTGCCGCGTGGGTGAAACTGCAGCTCGATAACGGAAGTCTCGCTGCCAGGCTGACCGGGTACAACGAGTCCATCGCCGGTGAGCGGCGTTGGCAGGACCGCAACGGAACGGTCGCGACCGGCATTGACGTGCTCGAAGAAGACCACTTTGCCGCACTGGCTGCTCTCGCCGCCAGGCATGGAGGCGCGTTGCGCCTGGGGCTGCTCACCAATCAGACGGGGCTCGATGCGCAGGGCCGGAGAACCATCGACATCCTGGCCCATGACGCAGAAGCAGCCGTTCCCGGTCTCAAGCTCAAGCTTCTCTTCAGTCCGGAACACGGAATCAATGGCGTGCTGGATAAGGAAGGCATTCAGGATTCGACAGACCCGTCAACCGGCCTCCCCGTGATCAGCCTCTATGGCTCCGCGGAGCACCGTCATCCCTCGCTTGAGACTTTGCGCGGGCTCGATGCCGTGCTCATCGACCTCGAAGATGCGGGAGTCCGCTTCTATACCTACGAGACTGTTGTTCGCTATTTTCTCGAGGCAGCCGGCCAGACCGGCACTGATACGGTGATCCTGGACCGTCCCAATCCACTCGGGGGTGGGTTTGTGCAGGGTCCCGTCTCGGATGCCGGCAGAGAAAGCTACGTCAATGTAGCGCCGCTTCCCGTGCGGCACGGCATGACGCTGGGCGAACTGGCACGTTATCTCAATGGAGAATACAAACTGCGCGCACCACTGAGTGTCGTCGCAATGAACGGTTGGCAGCGGGGCGACTGGTTCGATGCAACCGGCCTGACCTGGACAAGTCCTTCTCCGAATCTCCGCAGCCTGCGGGAAGCGATTCTTTATCCCGCCCTTGGCCTCATTGAGACAACAAATATCTCCGTCGGCCGCGGAACAGACACTCCCTTTGAATACGTAGGAGCGCCCTGGATCGATGGCCGCGCGTTGGCGCACGCGCTGAATGCCAGATTCTTACCCGGTGTGCGATTCGTGCCTGTGGATTTCAAGCCTCGGCCACCTTACCCGTATGCGGATGAGCTCTGTCATGGAATCGAGCTGATCGTGACGGATCGCAATGTCATTGACTCACCGGAACTAGGCCTTGAAATCGCGGCGGCCCTCAATAAGCTGTTCGGAGACAAATTTCAGCTGAACAAAATCGACGTTTTGCTCGCCAATCGGAATGTGCTCGACGCCCTACTGGCAGGGCAGGATCCTCAACGGATCGCCGAGGACTGGCAGCAGCAGTTGCAGGAGTTCGAACTCAGGCGAAAGCCTTATCTGCTTTACTGACAATAGGACGTTCAGAGGCAGGGCCAACCTACCCTTTGTCATCTCGACCAAAGCGTAGCTATGTGGAGAGATCTGCGGTTCCAGCCCTTCTATCCACAAATCATGAAGTCCAGAGCCAACCTATCCTTTGTCATCCCGAGCGCAGTCGAGGGATCTGCGGTTCCACCGCCTTGACATCAGGCACCCATTAGTATCACAATGTAAATCTAATCATGCTTGGCGAATTCGAATACCTGTTGATCACCGCGGCTGCCGGTCTTGCGGACAAGGCTTATGGGGCGGCAATTCGTGAAGAGATCGAAACGACAACCGGTCGAAAGTGCTCCATTGGCGCGCTCTACACAACCATCGATCGCCTGGAAACCAAGGGTCTGCTGAAAACCTGGATGGGTGACGCCACGCCGCAGCGAGGCGGCCGCTCCAAGCGCATGGTTCGTGTGACGCCGAAAGGTGTGCAGGCTGCAAAGGCCTTCTACGATGCGGTGATTCGGGTAAGCCGCGGAGCTTCGTGGGCGGCGAATCGAACGGGGAGCGTCTCATGACAAACTTCGGCTGGTCGTTGGTGGAGGTTACGTCGCAACTACTGGAACGTGACGAGCGCGAGGCGGTTCTCGGTGATCTGGTAG
Organism: Acidobacteriaceae bacterium; assembly: GCA_003152195.1. Lineage (GTDB taxonomy): Bacteria > Acidobacteriota > Terriglobia > Terriglobales > Acidobacteriaceae > PALSA-350. The sequence continues at coordinate 8,069 of PLZN01000576.1, read as the reverse complement.
AAGCCGGCGAGAGCGCCGGCCGAGCGGTGCTTGACATCGTTGGCTTAGTCTTCCGTCTGCAGGCGGGTCTTTGGAAAAGCTGGCGCCCATGGCTCGCGGGCTTCGGGCTTTCTCTCCCCGCCAGCCTGTTTCTGATGGGAGTTTCACTCTCCGTCAGCCAGACTTATCAACGGTTCATCTCCCCGAATATTCTCGACGGATCCGGAATGGCGCCGAGTTCTGCGTTGTTGCCGTTGATATGCAAGCTACTTCTCTTGATCGGTTGGTCCTGGAGCGGTGGGTACGTAGTGGGATCACTATCGCGGCGGACTGTTTGGATAAGCGCCGTTTTGTGTTGCTTCCCATGTTTGTTTTGTTTGGCCAGCTTCCGTGTGCCATCGCTTTCGCGGTTTTGCCTGCTTCTGTTTCTCCTGCCGGCAATCTGGGGAGTCGGTCAAGGTCTGCGTATGACTCGGATGAAACTGGATTCAGCCATCGTCTTAGCTTTGACCCTAACGTTGTTGATGATCCCCTCGTGGAGCGGGGCAGGTCATCGCTGGTGGAGTCCTCGTCCTTGGATTCTGGACGCAATGCTGATTTGGCCGGCGTGGTACATGGCCGCGGCGGCATGGTGGGAGGAAGCAACAGCATGATCGGAATGCGTAACCTGCTAGCTCCGGTGCCCGTGATTGCTTTTGCGTTGCTGGGCATGACGCCACTGCTGGCTGCGCCCACAGCGAGCAAGGTTGTGAGCAGTGAAATTCGTTCCATCAACTTTACCCACAGCAAGATCGACACCAGCCCGATAAGGAAACTGGTTGTCTATCTGCCCGCCGACTACGACGAATCCCCAAGACGCTATCCGGTGATCTACTTTCTTCCCGATGCTTTCGGAAGCTATCGCAACCTTTTTGACCACAAAGACGCGCAAGGCATCTTTGATCGAGCGATCACAGCTGGCATGATTGACAAGTTCATCCTCGTAGCGGTCGATATGAACACTTCTTTGGGGAGTTCATGGTGCGTCAATTCTCCGGTGACCGGTAACTGGGAAGACTTCGTGGTCGAAGAGCTGATGCCTTACATGGATGCCAATTTCAAAACCTTGCCCCGCCGGGAATCGCGAGGAATCGCTGGAGAATTCATGGGCGGCTATTGCGCGATCCGCCTCGGTATGCGGCATCCGGATGTTTTTAGCTCGGTGTACGGGTTGCATCCGGTGGGGACAGGCTCAGGTCTCAAAGTCATGCTTTCATTACCCAACTGGGATCTTATGGCCAATGCTAAATCTCTGGACGACGTGAAAAAGGATGGCTATTCAACCATCTTTACCACCATCTTTCAGGCTCACTTGCCTAATCCGGACAAGCCGCCGCTGTTCATTGATCTCGCAGCACACAAGGAGGGGGATCAGCTGATCATCGATACCAAGCTCTCCGAACGAGTACGCGCCGATTTTTTTCTTGAGTCAATGATTCCTCAATATGCCGACAACCTTAAATCCCTAAGGGGGCTCAAGTTCGATTGGGGGCGCAGCGACCTGAATCAGGATCATGTTTACGCCAACCAGGCCTTTACCCATAAGCTGAACGAATTCGGAATTGCCCACGAAGCGGAGGAGTACAACGGCACCTGGGGAGACAAAACCTGGGGTGACGACGGCCGTATCTACAGCGAGGTCCTGCCTTTCTTTCAGAAGCATCTTGTCTTCGACGTGAGTACCGGCAACGGCCGTCGAAGTATGACACAGTAACGGAGGGTGCCCCACCTGCGTCGCGGAAGGTGTGAAGAAACCTCAAATGGAAATTCTGTCCTGCCCAAGGGATCACTGGGTGCCCCATCCTTCGCGCTTTTTGCGAAGGGTGGGATACCGTGGCGGCCGACTTGAAACTTCGCATCTCGACTCGTGCTTCGAGGGAGAAAACCTTGTTGCTGTTATCCCTCAGCCCGTGTAAGGAGCGCCGGTAACCATAGGTAATGTTTGCAACAAAAGCGACATAGGTTACCAAATGGGCCGTTATGTCGCTTATGTCGCAACCCAAGAAACCGGATTTGGGCTCCTTCTGCAATGGTTCGGATGCCGCGTCATCGCAGGCTCTTGCGCGATGGCGGTTACTACCAACCCAAACGTCTCGCGCATCGAAGCACGAATCGAGATGCGAAGTTTTAAGTCGAGCGCCGCGGTATCCCACCCTTCGCAAAAAGCGCGAAGGATGGGGCACCCAGTGGTCCCTTGGGCAGGGGGGAAATTCCTCGGGAAGGTTTCTTCGCGCCTTCCGCGGCGTGAATACCCGCGCTATTCCATACGCAGTGCCTGTATGGGTTCGACAGCGGCCGCGCGACGCGCAGGAATCACAGAAGCTGCGAGCGCGAGCACAAAGATGGAACTCGCCGCCAGCGCAATGACCGTTGGATCCAGTGGATCAACCTGGAACAGCAGGGAACCCAGCAGACGTGTTACGAAGACGGCCACACCTGCGCCAATAACGCACCCCACCAGGCAGAGCTTGGCGCCGGAGACAAGGATGAGCCGCATCACGCCTGTCCGTTGGGAACCAAGCGCCAGGCGAATGGCCATCTCATGGGTACGCAGCGTGGCCGAGAAAGCAATCACGCTGTAGATGCCCAACATCGCCAGCAACACCGCGGCACCGGCAAAGCTTGAGACGAGCGCGGCGTTGAAGCGGCGCGGCGCCTGGCCTTCTTCGACCACGTGCTCCATGGACTCCACCTGGGTGAGCGGAAGCTGAGGGTCAATGGAGTGGATCGTGGCGCGCAGAGCGTTCGTCATCTGCTCCGGCGGTATCAGACCCCGCAGCACAATAGAACCATAGTTGCCACTCAGCATGTCAGGAGGCACAAATCCGCCAAGCGACGCCACGGTCTGACCTGCTGGCTGGTAGGTCTGCGGCTGCGTTTCAGCGTCAGCCCCAGTCTGTTTGATATCGCCGATCTCTCCCACCACTGTCATCCAAGGCAGCGGTGTCTCCGCCAGCCCCCAATGGATACGCTTTCCAATGGGATCCTGGCCGGGCCAGTAATGCTGCGCCAGGGTGTGGTTCACCATCACCACCAGCGGAGATCCTGCCCGGTCTGCCGTCGTAAAATCGCGGCCTCGCAAGAGGGGAATCCCCGCGGCGCGTAAGTAATCGCCCGATACTCGGGATTTCCAGGCGAGATCCAACCCGGCCCCTTTGCGGGGAACGTAGCCCTCCGCAAAGAAGGCGCCACCGCCGTTCTGCCCGGTGGCCGGCAACAGAGAGGTGATTCCCACTGCCTCGACGCCCGGCAGCTGTTCCAATTTACGGAAGAGCGCTTGGTTGAATCCGTCAACGGCGGCCTGCGTCGGGTATTGTTGCCGGGGCAGGCTGTACGCGGCGGTCAGCGTGTGGCCGGTGCGAAAGCCCAGATCGACCGCTCGCATCTTTTCAAAGCTGCGCAGCAGAAGGCCGGAGGAAACGAGCAATACCAGCGCAACCGCAACCTCAGCGATCACCAGGGCCGAGCGCAGGCGCGCATGGACGCCGCCGGCGGTACCCGTACGTCCACCTTCTTTCAGCGTGTCGTTGACGCCGGTGTGCGAAGCGACGAAGGCCGGGACTAGCCCGCATAACACGCCGGTCAAGACCGCCAACAACAGAGCAAAGGCGGCTACCTGCCAGTCGAGACCGATAGCGCTAACCCGCGGCAGCGTCTCTGGCAGAAAGCTGATGCCCACGTGCAAGGCAATCGATGATAGACCAAGCCCGATCAACCCGCCCGTAATGCTGAGCGCCAGTGTCTCGATCAGCGTCTGCCGCAAAACGGCCGCTCCGCCCGCGCCCAAAGCCAGGCGTACGGCGATTTCGTGACGGCGGCGGATGACCCGCACCAGCAACAACCCGGCAAGATTGGCACAAGCAATAGACAGCACCACCGCAACTGCAAGAAAGAGCGTGCGGACGAGGGGCCGGGCCTGCGACACTGTGGCTTCATCGAGCGGCTGGACAACCGAACGGATACTCAAGCTGGCTAAAGCCGCGGGAAAACTGCGCATGATCTCCTGCGCTACGCGCTGCGAATCCTCCTGCGCCTGCGCCGGGGTCACCCCTGGCTTGAGGCGCCCAACCGTTTGAAACCCCCAGTTTGACCCTCCCTGTGCCAGATCCCATTGCGTCAAGCTCATGGGCACCCATAGCTCGCTGCGGTTCAACTGCCCCGGAACCAGCGGAAACTCAAAGTCGCGCGGCATGGCGCCGATGATCTCGTACGGCTTGCGGTCGAGCAGAATCTTCTGCCCTAGAATCTGCGCGTCGCTATGGAACCGGCTGCGCCACATCTGGTAGCTCACTACGGCTACCTGCTGGCTGCCTTCATCCTCCTGCTGCGTAAATGTGCGCCCCATCAAGGGCGAGACGCCAAGTACAGGAAAGATGCTCGCAGTGAGCCGCGAAGCGTTGATCTGCGCGGGCTCGCCCATTCCGGAGAGTTCGTATGCGGTCTGCTGATAGCCGCCGAGGCCGGAGAAACCGTGCGTATCGCGGGTATACATGCGAAGCCCTGGAGCCGTTACTCCGGTCACGCTGCTGCCCGCGCCCTCAAGGACATCCGAGAGGGTCACCAACCTGCCCGGCTCCGGAAACGGCAAGGGACGGAGCAGCACGCCCTCCACAATGGAGAAGATCGCCGTGGTCGCGCCGATCCCAAAGGCCAGCGTTAGTACCGCGGTCAACGTGAATCCCGGCGCCTTGCGCAATTGGCGCAAGGTATGGCGCAGATCCTGGATCAAAGTCTCCATGGCAGCCTCCATGCACACGATGGCTTGCTCTAACGGATGCACGTTTCCTGCCAGACGGGTTCGGATGCAAGCGGCATATTTGCAGAGAAATACGCTGACGAGGCGGTTCTTTCGGATACAGTCTCTGTCCGAAATTAAAAACCGCTGTTCGAAACTGAGCGTGGGCAAACCGCGAACCGCGATTGGTTCCCTATTTTCAACAGAGATAACCCCTACGATTCCCGCAAATTGCCCAGGCACTCCCGAGAAAACCACGCTATAGTTTGGATGGCAAATCTCACGACCTGACTCGGGCGTGGCAAAAAACGACACAAAGGCAAGCCGTGTAACGGCGTTCGCGGATGATGAACCCATGGAGCAGTTTTATCGCCCTGCGGCTGCATCGACGGCGCGCGCCAAAGTAGCGCAGGAGAGCGTATCTGAGCGGAGCGGAGCCCGCAGGCTGGTGGAGCAGGCCAGCGGCGAAGGCTTGGACCGCGAAGAAGAAGCTTTTCTGCGCGCCCGCCGGCGCGTTCCTGTGCGGCGCGGGCTCATCCCCACCAGCCGCGTGGGCCGGATCACTGCCGCCGCGGCAGTGGTCCTGGCAATCGCCGCGCTGGTATTGCTGGCGATCGGCGTGCGCAATTTCTTCCGCGACGATCCCCGCTTCCGCATTGGCTCCGCTTCCTCCATCCAGATCATGGGCAACAGCCAGGTGACGCGAACCGAGCTCCTCTCCGTCTTCGGCTCCGACCTCGGCCGCAATATATTCTTCATCCCCCTGCGTGCGCGTCGCGCGGCCCTGGAACAGCTGCCCTGGGTTGAGCATGCGACCGTAATGCGCCTGCTTCCCGATCAGTTGCGCGTCGCGATCATCGAACGCACCCCGGTTGCCTTCGTTCGCCACGGCAACACCGTGGGCTTGGTGGACGCCCACGGCGTTCTTTTGCAGCTGCCTCCGGTGGCGATGGCCGCCAAGCACTACTCCTTCCCGGTCGTCAGCGGGATTTCAGCCAAGGATCCGCTGCCGGTTCGCGCCGCGCGGATGCATCTGTACCAGCAATTCATCAGCGATCTGGACTCCGGCGGAGCCAAAGTTTCCACCCAGCTAAGCGAGGTCGACATCTCCGATCCAGAAGACATCTGGGCCCTGTTGCCGGCCCAGGGCTCCGACATCCAGGTGCACTTTGGCGATTCCGATTTCCTGGCCCGCTACCGGAGCTACCGGCAGCATTTGGCCGAGTGGCGGCAGCAGTATCCGCATCTGGCCTCGGTCGATATGCGGTATGAGAATCAGGTGGTGCTCGACATGACGCAGCAAAAAACCACCGATCCCGCGCAGGATGGGGGAGCCATCAGCTCCAGCCAGGGCCATCGGGCAGAGGCTCCCGCAGCCAAGCACGCAACCCACCCGCCGGCGAAGCCTGCTGCAAAGCCGTCTAAAGCGGGAAGAGAGAAGGGCTGATCATGAGCGGACTCGTGGACAACGAACCCCAGCTCACCTCGCCAGGAATGGGACAAGGGTAGGGATGAGCCAGAAGAGCGAAGATCTACTCACGGTGCTGGATGCCGGCAGTTCGAAGGTTCGGGTGCTGGTGGCCGAGCTCCACGAAGGTGCGCTGCGCTATCGCGCCCACAGTGTGGTGGATGCGGCGGGGATGCGCAAGGGGGTCATCAGCGATCTTCATCCGGCCAGCAGAGCATTTAACCAGGCCGCTACCGAAGCCGAGGAGATGGCCAAAGCGGTGATCGCGAACTGCGTCGTAGGACTGGGTGGTCCTCACGTGCGCGGTGTCAACAGCCAGGGTGGCGTTAGCCTGGGAAACCGTTTGCGCGAGATTACGCGCGAAGATGTACGCGCCGCGGTTGACCGGGCCCGTTCCGTCTCCCTGCCCGCCGACCGCGAGATCATCCACTTGTTGCCCCAGCAATTTATTCTCGACGAACAGCCCGGCATCCATGACCCGGTTGGTATGGTCGGCTCCCGGCTGGAGGTGAATCTCCATATCTCAACTTGTTCGGCCAGCGCGGCGCAAAGCGTGGTTACGTGCGCCAACAAGGCCGGTTTGGAAGTGGCGGACACCGTCTTTGAGGGCATCGCCTCAGCGGAAGCCACGGTCTCGGCGGACGAGCGCGAACTCGGCGCCTGCCTCATCGATATCGGCGCTGGTTCCACTGAGCTTGTGGTCTTCTTCGAAGGCGCGGTGGCCCACACGGCCGTAGTGCCCATTGGCGGTGACCACTTCACCAATGACCTTGCCGTCGGACTGCATATGTCGGTTCAGGAAGCGGAATCGCTTAAATTAGACTACGGTCATTGTGTGGTGACTTCCGTCCCCTCCTCCAGCGAGCTGGAGTTCATAGGGGGTGGATCGGTCATCCGCACGATCAAACAACGTTATCTGAGCGAGATCCTCGAGCCACGCGCCCGCGAGCTCTTCCATCTGGTGCGCGAGAATCTTCGCCAGGGCGGCGTGCTCGGTGCACTCGGCGCGGGATGCGTCGTCACCGGAGGCGGCGCGCGTCTGCCGGGGTTGCTGGAAGTCGCCGAAAGCCTGTTGCGCGTTCCAGCGCGTCTTGGCTATCCTGTACCGCTCTCCAGAATGCCCGACGAGCTCATTCAACCGGAGTTTTCCACCGCCATCGGCATGCTGCTGTACACCCACCGCACCAGCGTGCTGCGGGCGGCGGAAGATCAGGGCCTGCGGGCCAAGCTGCGGGCCATATTCGCAGGGAGTGTCTAGTTCGCCAAGATCGCAATGCGGCGGAATAGAGTAAGAAATTAGAATGGAGTTTATGCCCATGAGTCTTTCCGAAGAAATCCGCATTCATTACAACGACGAAATCCAGCAGGGAGCCAAGATCAAGGTCATTGGCGTTGGTGGAGGCGGCGGCAACGCCGTGAACCGCATGATTGCCGCCAAGCTGGAGGGGGTCGAGTTCATCGTCGCCAATACCGATGTTCAGGCTTTGCAGGCGTCCCAGGCGCCGGTCAAGCTACAGTTGGGGGTCAAACTTACCAACGGGCTCGGTGCCGGCGCCAACCCGGACGTAGGCCGCCGCGCGGCTCTGGAAGACTCGGAAAAGATCATCGAAGCCCTGGAAGGCGCCGACATGGTCTTTGTGACCGCCGGCCTCGGCGGCGGCACCGGCACCGGCGCGGCTCCGGTGATCGCCTCGCTGGCCAGCGAGATGGGCATCCTCACCGTCGCCGTCATCACCCGCCCCTTCGCCTTCGAAGGCAAGCGCCGGTTGCAGCAGGCCGAGCGCGGTCTGAAGGAGCTGATCGAGAGCGTTGACACCATGATTGTGATTCCCAACGAGAAACTGCTCG